>JBCKPM010000016.1:0-29828 GCA_038901675.1 Usitatibacteraceae bacterium
ATCTTGTAGTAATCCCGATACCACGCGACAAACCGCGCTACACCATCCTCAATCTTAGTGTTTGGCGCAAATCCGGTATCCGCAGTCAGCCGTGAAACATCTGCAGCCGAGGCACGCACATCCCCAGCCTGCATCGGCATCATATTCATCTTTGCCTGCATACCCAGTGCCGACTCGATCGCGCGGATGTATTGCATCAACTGCACCGGCTCGCTGTTACCGATGTTGTAGAGCCGGTACGGCGCGTAGCTGGTGGCGGGGTTGGGTGCATCACCCGACCATGAGGGGTCCGGCGATGCGGGCTGATCGACAAGCCGAACGATACCTTCGACAATGTCATCCACGTAGGTGAAATCGCGCACCATGTTGCCGTTATTGAAAACATTGATGGGCTCGCCCGCCAGTATCGATTTGGTGAACAGGAACAACGCCATATCCGGCCGGCCCCAAGGGCCATACACCGTGAAAAAGCGCAGACCGGTACAAGGCAACCCATACAGGCTGGCATAACTATGTGCCATCAACTCATTGGCTTTTTTGGTCGCGGCGTAGAGCGCGACCGGATGGTCAACCGTTTGTGACTCGGCGAAGGGCAGGGCGGTGTTTGCGCCATACACCGAACTTGAAGATGCGAAGACGAGATTGCCCACCTTCGAATGGCGACAGCCTTCGAGAATATTCAAGAAGCCGTTGATGTTGGCTTCGATATAGGCGTGTGGATTGGTGATGGAATAACGCACACCTGCCTGTGCCGCGAGATTGACCACGACATCAAATTGATGTGCGGCGAATAGTGGCTCCATCGCATTTCGATCAGCGATATCGGCTTTGATGAACGTGAACCGCTCTTGTGAAGTCAGCTTGGCCAGCCGCGCGTTCTTTAACGTGACATCGTAATAGTCGTTGAGGTTGTCGACGCCGACGACCGTGTCGCCACGCTCTAGGAGGCGCTGCGAAAGAAAGTGGCCGATGAAGCCTGCGGCGCCGGTAACTAGAATGTGCATCATTAGTTCACTGAGGTTTCGACCCTTTGACTAAAACATGTCTGGTAGAACAGTGCAACGTCAAACAAGCAGGAGCCGCCATTATGACAAACTCTTACGAGTGCGAGCCTTCCGGAGAAGAACTTTCTCATATGCCCGCCTCCACGGGGTATTTCGTACGGGATCACTGTTCTTGCCCATCCGCGCAGAGTAGCCGCGCACCGCAATCATCGATCGCCAAAGTGATGCTGGTAGCCCATTACCTCAGCACTGCCGTTCTTTCTAGCACCTTCAACATCAGTTGGGCCTGCGCCTCGCGGGAAAAGCCGGGAGCCGCGCGCAGGGCGTTTCCGCGCAGACGCGCAAGTTCGTCGGGTGATGCGGCCAGTCGCTTTATCGCGTCCGCAAGAGCCTCTGGATTTTCCGGGGGCACACAAATTCCCGCGTTGGCTGCGCGAATTATTCCTGTTGCCTCGCCCTCCGGCAAGCTCATCAGGATCGGCACGCCCATGCCCATCGATTCGAAAATCTTGGACGGAATCACTGTGGCAAAAACAGGCGAATCACGGAGCGGCACCAGCGCGATATCACAGAGGCTCCAGAGTGCAGGCATCCGCTCCTTCGGTTGACGCGGAATAAGGCGCACGTTATGCAGTCCGCGTTTGGCAACGATCTGCTCTACCCTCGCCCGGTCAGCGCCCGAGCCGGCGAAGAAAAAAGCGATGCCGGGTTCATCGAGCAATCGTTCTGCAGCTGCGAGTACCTTGTCGAGCGCATGCGCCATGCCGTGAGTCCCGACATACCCTGCGACAAACTTGCCGTCCAGCCCGAATTCCTTCGCCAGCGCCAAGTCCCGCGGCCGTGGCTCGTATCGCTCCAAATCCACGCCGTTGATCACGACATGGATCTTATTGCGATCTATGCCGCGCGCAACTAAATCCTCCCGAAATGATTGAGTGACCGGGATGATGGTGCGTGCGCGCCGGTACAAAAACATTTCCACCCGCTCAAGCAGACGAATTATCAAACTCCTTTGCATGGCACCGACCGCCACAATCGAGGCTGGCCACAGATCGCGTAGCTCGAACACGAATGGCCGCCAACGCACCACCGAAAGCGCCCAGCCACCGACTGCGCAAAAGAACTGAGGAGACGTCGCCACGACGACATCGGGTCGCCGTTCGAAGAGCCCCATCACGAAGGCCATCACCATGAAACTCATATAGTCGAGCGTGCGCTTGAGGAAGCCCTCATTTGCGGTGATATAGGTCTTAACACGCACCACACGGATGCCGTCAATCACCTCGACAACGCGCCAACTATTTTTGTAGCCTGGATAAAGTTTTCCTTCCGGAAAATTGGGTGCGCAGGTGAGAACCGTGACCTCGTGTCCATCGCGCACCCAGCGGGTTGCGTGCTCGTATAGCCGTGTCGCGGGGGCGTTGCTCTCCGGGGGGAAATTATCGGACAGAAAAAGGATGCGCATGCAGGTATTCAGGTCCAATGAAAATCTGTATCCAGGCGGTCGCCCGAGAAAGCCAGGTCAAGCACGTTACAGCGCTCACTGACCCCAAATCGGGGATGCCACAAGCCAGCCCTAACATTCACAGCGCATGCACCCTGAACGTTCCATTGCATGGTCCGTTCTGGCAGCCCCACTTTGCCGGCGTTCGGCGCGGTTAACTCCACCGGAAGCCCGGGCGCGAAGCGAAACGTGGCCATTGCGTCGGTATATCGCCCGCTCAACCGGTCGACAACGCTCAGCCGACCGTGCTCAAACATCCATCGTCTGCGGTGGATTACTCTCCCCGGCAAACGCTGGTAGCCATCGTGCCCAGCCTCGATCCAGAGCACCCCGCTGTCACAGCCCCAGCGTACTTCCAGCGGGCGCGCCCGGCGTGCCACCCGAAAGTTGCTCCAGACCTCGGATGAGTTGGCGCCATCGACCTGCACCGTGTTGTGCATCGCGGTGCCGCGCTGCAGCAGGCGTTCGGTGCCAGCCTCGTAGGTAGACGTGCCGCCGTTGACCAGCACACGCTGCCCGTGCAGCGAAAGCTCAAAACTCAGAGTATCGGCATGGGCGTGTCCGGGCAAATAGTCCGGACCGATCAAACCCACGTCAGCGATGAGCACCGCCGCCCCAGCTTGCAGGCGCACGTAACCGGATTGAGGCAGCGCCTCAATATCTGCCAGCGGTGATCGGTCTACCGCGAGGCTAAGTTGCGCGGCGTAGTCCATCAAGGCATTGATATCCGGCGCGATCCCGAGAGCCGCATCATTGAACAACGCAATGCCCCCATCGGGATGCGACATGACCCGCAGCCAGCGCAGCATCTTGAGGGCGACCTCACGCCAGTGTATGACATCGCGCACTGCAAACAGGCTCGGGTACAACGAGGCCAACTGGATGAGATCGAGAACGTCTTCAAGCACGATGGCGTGGTACATCGGACTGCGTTCGAAATGTCCCCCATCGGGCAGAATCTGTTCGACCAGTTCACGCTGCAAAATCGCCAAGCCCTTTGTGCGCCAAGCGTCGGCCTCGGCAGCGTCGAACAGCGCGCCCGCGAAAACCAGAGCCTTGGCGTTGGCCCACAGATGGTTGCCCTGCAAGTGAATCTCCAGACGCTTGCGCAGCCAGCGTGCCTGCACCGCAAGACTCTGGTGAACGGCAGCTTCCGGCACATTGCCCGCGAGCACCCACTTCACCCAGTTGACGATTCGCAGCGACGTGGGGTAGGGCTCCCAGCCGTTGCCATTGCCTTGACCATCCCTCGGCGGGTTTTCGGCAAGCCAACGCGCCAGCAGCGCGCGATGCCAATCTATCCGTTCCCGAAAACCACGCGCCAACAGATCGTCGAAGTAATGCGCGTTGTAGAGCCAGAGCTTGGGCCACTCGGCGTTGTTCCAATCCGCTGCTGATTCAAGCGTGCGCTCAATGGCGAGGAAGCGAAACTGGTTCGAGCCGGTCATGCTCGACGCGCGCGCGCAAGGCACCCACCCAGCAAGGGCAGGGCGCATGACGGGTGCAGCTCGCAGATCGGGGCGCGGTCGGGCAAGCCGAAACCAGATGCGCCCATAGACCTGGACGAGCCTGAGATGGCGCAGCGTGTGCCAGTAAAGGGTAAGTGCCCCGGCCGCCATCAACGACTGACCAGCAATCGCTCCAACGCGGCGACGATACGTTCGGCAGTATGCCCGTCCCACTTCTCGGGGATGCCACCCTTTTTCCATGCGCCGGCAAACAGCCGCTGCAGGGCGGGCTCTAGCGCCGCCGGATTCGTACCGAGAAGCTCGTTGGTGCCCGTGGTTACGGTTTCTGGGCGCTCGGTCGTGTCGCGGAGAGTCATGCACGGCACACCCATTACCGTTGTTTCTTCGGTTATACCACCCGAATCGGTGATCACCGCCTTGGCGTGCTTGACCAGATAATTGAATTCCAGATAGGGCTGTGGATCGACAAAGCGCAAGTTCGGCGGTAAGTCGCCCAGAGTTTCCAGTGTGCGTGCCGTGCGTGGATGCACGGGAAATATCACTGGTAGACCGCGCGTGCCGCTCCCAATCGCCGTCAACATTGCCGCCAACTTGTGCTCCGCATCGACGTTCGCCGGTCGGTGCAGTGTGAGCACAAAGTAGTCGCTAGCCATCAACCCCAGTTCGTCCCAAAACGCCGGCTTTTGCAGGCGATCCATATTCGCAAGCAGGGTATCGATCATCGTGTTACCAACGAAGAAAATCCGTTCCTCGGTGACACCCACACGACGCAAGTTCGCGTTGGCGACTTCGCTGGTGGTAAAAAACCATTGCGTGATTGCATCAGTGACCATGCGGTTGATCTCCTCGGGCATGGTCCAGTCGCCTGAGCGGATGCCGCCCTCGACGTGCGCGACTGGCACGCGCAGTTTCTGCGCTGCGATTGCGCATGCCATCGTCGACGTGACATCACCGACGACAAGGCATAGAGCGCTGGGCGCGTCGAGTAGCAATCTCTCGTAGCGCACCATGATCGCGGCAGTCTGTTCTGCCTGAGTACCAGAGCCGACATCCAGATTTACGTCCGGCGCGGGAATCCCCAGTTGCGTAAAAAAGTCACCCGACATCTTGGCATCGTAATGCTGCCCGGTGTGCACAAGGCGGTAACGAAGGGCACCACCGACCGCACGTCGCGCGTCGAGCGCCCGAATGATCGGCGCGATTTTCATGAAATTGGGGCGCGCCCCGGCGATGATGTCGATCAGCATATGTTTTGCTCAAACTGCTTTCTGCAAATCATGTGGTGCGCACTGATCACAGTTCACTCGCCGCGATCTCGATCGACACCCATGCCGCGTACACCGAGTGCCAAACTCGGTAATCAATCTGCTCTAGTTTCAACCACCGTAGGGTGTGCCAGGGGCGCAATATACGTCCGATCATTTAGCAACGCGGCTTTTGCGTACTCGCGATTAGCAGGATTCGAAAGCGCGCAAGACATTGAAAGCGGTTCACTACTCTCTCGTACAGCATACCGAAAAAATATGCAGGCCAGAATATGCGGAGGTACTCGGGTCGCCCTTCATAAAGATACACGGCGCGAAGCAAGAGCCCAGCCGCAGAGGCGATACGAGAAATAGCAGCGGGAGTATTGGCCGCGTATCGTGTAGGGAAAGTGTCGACTTCAGCGCGACCACGCAGCCGATTTACCCATTGGTGAAACGCGTGCGGTGTGCAGCGAGCGATCAGCGGCATGTAATGCAGCCTATTTGGGGTCTTGAAAAGGAAAAGGCCATCTGGCTTCAGTACTCTCCTTACTTCGCGAAAGATGGCTTCAGGGTCATCCAGATGCTCGACTACATTGTCCGCAAACGCAAGGTCGAAGGTATTGTCTGGATACGGGATGCTCTGTGCATCCGAAACTTTGCCCTCGTCGAGCATGGCATTCGTTACAACTCGTTGGTCAAGATCTACACCACAGACTCGCATTGCCAATTTGCGAAAGTTCATTTGCTGAACAATCCCAGCGCCAGCGCCCAAATCAAGGATCACGCTGGAAGTATTGATGTTCGCCAGTATTTGATCTCTGAACAGTTGATCGTCCCAGTTTTTCTGTTCTCCCGGATACCACTCTTGATCCATCCACTCAACAATCGACCTCATGTCATTCGCGCCTCTAGTGCTATTGCGACGCGGCTGGCTTGGAGCATCTCAGCATTACTCCACGTGGGCGCATCCCCCGTCGTAATGCAGCGAACGAATTCTGCGACACACTCGTTCGCCCCCTTGTTTTGGCGCCATAGATTCATCTTACTAAAGTGCGGCCAACCCCAGCCACGTAGCTTTATAAAATTGTCGAGTTGAAGAATCCTGCCGCCGCAAAAAATTTCGAGTCGTTCTTTAGAAACCCCCTTGTCCCCGTTGGCAAGGTAGTGGATAACACCGAGGCTCCCATTTTGAAATTCAAGCGTGAGTGTTCCGCTATCGGCGAACAGTTGACCTGAAGTTGGATCGCGCAATCGAACGATTGATTCTGCCGTGATTGTAGACCCCGAAATGTGCATGAGGAGGTCAACAAAATGACAGGCTTCGCCGACGATTCGGCCGCCGCCAATTGCTCTGTCCTGTGTCCAGTGGGTTTTAGGAATTGCCCCGGCATTTACCGTCATCACCATATGTAGCGGGTCCGACTGCGACGCTAGCAGTGATTTGATGCGCATGATGTGCGGTGCGAATCTACGGTTGAAGCCTATCATTAGCAACTGGCTTGGGTTTTCAGCGAGGCACGCGGATATTTGGTCCAGGTGGCTTGTCGCGAGACAGATCGGTTTTTCAACAAACACATGTTTTCCCGCTCTGAGAGCCTCACAGACGAGATTCGCATGCGTGTCGTGGCGAGTCGCGATGACGACCGTGTTGATGCTCGAATCTGCGAACACGCTGCCAATATCGGTCGTCGTTGCCTCGAAACCAAATTTGCGACCTGCATGCACGCCACTAACACCACCAGCAGAAGCGACGATTCTTAAGCGTGCGTCGGCAGCCTTAAATGCTGGAATCAGTATTGCCGTTGCGTAATTGCCAGCACCGAGGAAGGCAACCGTTGCCCGTGGCGACGCAGCTTGTGATATTCCGCTATCAGACAGCTTTGGCGATAGCTCAACCGTCGCGATTCGCAATGCGGCGTCGGACTTTTGCGATGGCGTTGGATAACTCAAAAGAATGCCAAGCGACGGCATATCTCCAGTCACCAAGGAGTATGCCTGGTCGGCTTCGGCGATCCCGAATCGATGGGAAATCATCGGCTTCACGTTGATTCGCCCATCGGCCATCATGTCCAGCACAGCTTCAAAATTGCGTTGCTCCGTCCAGCGAACGAATCCAAAGGGATAGTCTTGCCCCCTTTCTTCATAGTTCGGGTCATGGCGCCCCGGGCCGTATGAGCAGGAGACCTGAAAAGACAGCTCCTTCTCGTAAAAATCAGCACGAGAAAGCTCGAGCCCAGTGACCCCGACGAGCACGATGCGCCCGCGCTTGCGAGACATCAGTGCGGCTTGGTGTACCGGCGCATTGCTCTTGGTTGATGCCGTGATGATCACAGCATCCACACCGCGACCGCGAGAAAGCCTACTCGCCGCACTAATGGCATCTTCTCCTGCGGAGAGGTCAACAACCTCCGCGCCAAACTGCCGCGCCAGCGCCAGTTTGGCGACATCGAAATCAATTCCCAACACGCGGCAGCCGTGTGCGCGCAGCAGTTGTACTGTCATAAGCCCGACTAGACCCAAGCCCGTGACCACAACGCTTTCGCCGAGGGTTGGATGCACCAGCCGTATGCCCTGCAACGCAATGACACCCAGTACGGTGAATGCGGCATCTTCGTCAGGCACGCTTGCAGGTACCTTTGCGCAAAGATTGACCGGTACACACACCACTTCGGCATGGTTGCCATTCGAGACCACGCGCTCATCTTTTGCAAAGCCACCTACACCTTCACCCAACTCCAGCACGGTACCAACATTGCAGTATCCTAGTGGCAACGGCTGGTCAAGTTTATTGAACACCGCTTCCACCGTGGGTAGCAGCCCGTCGGTCTTGATCTTGTCCAGCACCATGCGCACTTTTTCGGGCTGTAGACGCGCTTTGTCGATCCAGCCCGCTTTGCCGAATTCGACAAGCATGCGCTCAGTGCCAACTGACACGAGCGTGTGCGTGGAGCGAATAAGCAGTTGTCCATGCTTCACAGTCGGGCATGGAACATCAGCGATTTCTGTAGCGCCTGTCTTGAGCGATTGGAGCACCTGCTTCAAGTCCTACTTCCTCGCTTCAATCAACATAAACAAACCCATTTTAGGGCAAACAGACTTCAGGAGCGTCCTTGGCCAACACTTGCGGGCTAGAGACAGCAATGCACCCTGATGTCTCTGACCGGCACCGGATGCCAACAAATCACCGAGGGTCAATACCGTGCGAATAGTTAGCTCAGAGAAAGCTGAAAACAGTTGTCGCGCCTCCGACACCGTGTACGCTTTAGTGCCTGGACTTTCGAGATACCGCGAATAGATTTGGGCGAGCGACAGCCACGGGCGCAGTCCGAGCAAGGCGTAGCGAACCCAAAGCATTAGCCCAACCAAACTCCACGTGTGGTAGATCATCACGCGCGCCGTGCCACCGGGTTTAAGGATCCGCCATACCTCGGAAACCGTCTTAGGTGTGTCCGGGCTGTGATGCAACACCCCCCAAGAATAGACAACATCAAACTCGTTTTCGTTGAAAACGAGGCGCTCCGCATCGCCCACCGAGAGTGTCGAATTCAAGCTGAAAGCAGCAAGTCGGCGACGGGTGTGCTCGATTGCCCGCGCCGTCAGATCGATCCCGAAGAGATCTGCACCAGCCGAGGCAAACTGTTGATGATCCGCTCCCAGACCGACGCCGATTTCCAACACGCGCTTCCCCGCAGCCCCGGCAAACTGCGCCAGTTCAAAAATATAGGGCTCAAGCGCATATCTTGCATTCGCTTGAGACTTATATCCGGCCCGGTCAATGTCATTAAGAAGCAATTCCTCCCCGCAAGAAGCTTTATTCCAAAAATCGTGAACTAGGGCTTTATCGATGTCCATTGAAAAGTCTCAGCGAATACAAGTTGGCTCAGCATCAACAAATCTACGGCACCAGATTTCAATACTCAACAGTGACAGAAGCGTATAGGCCGCATCTACCTGCCCACTATCGTTGTGCGCAATCAAACGCTGCACTGCTACTGGCTCAAACAAACCGCGCCGCCTGAGGCTATCCACTGAGAGTAAATCTCCCAACAACGGTCGCAACTCATGCCGCATCCAACGCCGTAGCGGCGCACCAAACCCGGTCTTGGGTCGGTAAATCACATCGTGCGGCAGATAAGGCTCCATCGCTTTTTTCAGTATCCACTTGCCAGTGCGTCCGCGCTGCTTCAGCGCCAGCGGAATCCTCGCCGCATATTCGACTAAATCCAGATCAAGAAACGGAACGCGTACTTCAACTCCGGCTGCCATTGACATCTTGTCGGTGTAAAGGAGGTTGTGGTCCGCCAAAAAGAAGCGTTGTTCCAGCGTCAACAGGCGGTCCAGAGGTTGCACCGATGCTGGTAGTGGCTTCAAGAAATCTAGCATCGGCTGCGCAGCCATCGACTCCCCCAGTGAAGCACGGAACGCTGGCGTGTAGAGCGCCAGCAAATCCGCCTCTCGCCCCCACGCAAAGTACGCCGCCAAACGGGAATCTCCATCAAGCCCCGCCCCGCCAAACAACTTGGCAAACCTGCGGAACATCGGATTTCGCTGATCCAAACCACCAGCGATCGATTCAATCCCTTCCCGAAATCCCGCTGGCAGCCATTGCCAGAATCCCTGATAACGGATCGCAGCATGGCGCCGGTATCCGGTAAACAGATCATCTCCTCCCGCACCGGAAAGCAAGACCTTGATCCCCTGCTCCCGCGCCAACTGGCTGATGTAGAGCACATTCAATGGTGCGGGGTCGCCGAGCGGTTCATCCAGTTGATAGACCATACGAGTCAGATCGTCGGCCATCCGGGCTGCGTCGATCCGTACCACATCCAGCGGCACCGCCAAGTGCTTCGCCACCCGGCGGGCATATGGCAAATCGTCGGTCGCACCTGCTTCCACCTCACCAACCGTCTCGATAGTGAAGCAACGTATATCCGGCACCTGCTCCCGTGCGAAGGCAACGACCGCGCTTGAATCCAGCCAGCCCGAACGCTGCCGCGCAGGCTTTTTGCCCTTTGTCCTGCCGCCAAAGGTTCATCTTGCTGAAACCTGGCCAGCCGTAGCCCTTAAGTTTGCGGAAGTTGTCGAACTGTAGCGCACGGCCTCCGGCAAAGACCTCGAGACGCTCCTTCGGAAAGCTTTTGGGGCCGTTCGCGAAGTAATGCACAGTCCCGATCGACCCATCCGCAAACTGCAATTGAATGCTCAACGTATCTCCCGTGCCAGCAACCATCTGCTGCCGCTGCCAGGATTTGATTGGAGTTCCCGCCAAAAAACGCAGCAGATCAATGAAATGGCATGCCTCGCCAACGACCCGACCGCCCCCGACTTCAGGATCCTGCGTCCAATGCGCGGCAGGAATTGCCCCCGCATTGACTGTCATCACAAAGCTCTTTGAGCCACTTGCACCGCGCAGCAGTTCTTTGATGCGCTGAACCTGCGGCGCGAACCGGCGGTTGAACCCGACCATCAGCAACACCGCCTCGCCGCAGTTGCCTGCGTCACTCGCCGCCTGCTCGATCTCGCGAAGTTCATCCAGAGTCATAGCGAGCGGCTTTTCAACGAAGGTATGCTTGCCAGCGGCAAACGCGTTACATACCCACCGAGCGTGCGACGAATGGCGCGTTGATACCACGAGGGCATTGACGTCGGGATCAGCGAGCAGCGCCTCGTTATCGGTTGAGCTGAATTCGATGCCATATTTCTTAGCGGCGTGTGAACCAGAAACGCCATTGGCCGAGGTGACAGTCTTCAGCCTCGCTGGCGTATCGGCAAACGCGGGAATCAACACCCCACCGGCGTAATTGCCGGCACCGACGAAGCCGATTGTCACCTTTGATTGTTTTGATTTTGGCGCAACGCGCAGCGTCGAATCGGCTGCCGATCCGGCATCGTCGGCAACCGGGTACCGGAGCACCACGCCCAGAGAGGGCGCATTCGAACTGATCAAATCGTAGGCTGCCGCCGCGTCTTCAATCGCAAAGCGGTGCGAAATCAGCGGAAGCACATCCAACCAGCCAGTTGCCAACATGTCCAGCACGGCTTCAAAGTTTCGCTGTTCCGTCCAACGGACAAAACCTATCGGGTAATCGTGACCCTTTTCCTCATATTCCGGGTCATACCGCCCCGAGCCATACGAGCAGGAAACTTGAAAGGTTAATTCTTTTTCGAAGAAATCGGCACGCGAAAGTTCCAGCCCAGTCACCCCGACGAGCACGATTCGACCGCGCTTGCGGCACATTTGCGCGGCCTGATGCATCGGTTCGTTGCTCTTGGTGGCGGCCGTAATGATTACCGCATCGACCCCGCGCCCACGAGAAAAACGCTCGGCTGCCGCGATCGGATCGTCTCTCACCAAAAGATCGACCGTCTCAGCGCCGAATTGCCGCGCGAGCGCCAGCTTAGCTGGGTCGAAATCCAACCCCAATACACGGCACCCTTGGGCTCGGAGGAGTTGCACGGTAATCAGGCCGACGAGACCAAGACCTGTCACAACCACGCATTCGCCGAGCGTCGGCTTCACCAGCCGGATGCCCTGCAAGGCAATGGCACCAATCACGGTAAATGCGGCCGCGTCGTCTGTCACCGCATCCGGTATGTGAGCACAGAGATTGACGGGCACTGACACAAATTCCGCGTGCTTGCCGTTCGACGCTACGCGATCACCGACCGCGAAGCG
Organism: Usitatibacteraceae bacterium; assembly: GCA_038901675.1. Taxonomy (GTDB): domain Bacteria; phylum Pseudomonadota; class Gammaproteobacteria; order Burkholderiales; family Usitatibacteraceae; genus UKL13-2. The sequence goes on from JBCKPM010000016.1 coordinate 11,901, forward strand.
TGTTACACCGCGCCCGACTGCGGCCACCGCGCCGACATTGCAATATCCCATTGATAGCGGTTGGTCGAGCTTACGTAGCACCGCGTCGATAGTCGGCAGCAGTCCGTCGGTGCCAATCTTGTTCATCACCATGCGAACCTTCTCGGGCTGCTGGCGGGCTTTGGCGATCCAACTGGCCTTGCCAAAATCAACTAGCATACGCTCGGTGCCGACTGAGACGAGTGTGGCATGTGTGTGGAGAAGCACGTGGCCAGCGCCCGCGCTTGGGCAGGGAATATCGGCAACTTCAGTGGTACCGGTTTTTAGCGATTGGAAAATTTGCTTCAACGTCCGCTTTCAGTGTGAATCAAATAGGGATTTTCACAGGTGAGTCTATGAAACCAGAATCGTAAACATTTAGGACTGCGCAAGCCATTGAACACCAACGGAAGCATCTATGCCCCGGAAAAGCGTTTCCATTGCCCATCTATAAACAACCTGCACCAAACTTCTATACACAGCAACGAAAATATTGTATACGCACCATCAACTCGTTCCGCCCTATCCATCGCGATCAACCGACGTACTCCAGCAGCATCAAAGAGTCCGCGAGCACGGATTGATTCATCCGAGAGATGTTCCGCGACAAATTCCGCAAGTTCGTTGTGTAACCAACGACGCAAAGGTACGCCGAACCCGGTCTTAGGACGGTAGATAACTTTCCTCGGTAAGATGGACTCCATTGCTTTCTTAAAGATCCACTTGCCTTCGCCGTTGCGATGCTTCATGTGTGAAGGCAACGACCATGCGAACGCAAGCAGATCAGGATCTAAGTACGGCACACGTACTTCAACTGATTCCGCCATGCTCATTTTGTCGGTGTAATTCAAATTGTGATCTGTGAGGAAGAATGTCTGTTCCAGAAAGAGCATTTTATTAAGTGAAGTCATGCTTGGTGGCAATGACTCGAGTGCTTCAAGCAGCGGAATCCGATTGATCTGTCCCATCAATTGTTCCCGCAGCGGACTACTCAACAAATAATTGCGGGACAGCGGGTCGATCCAATGGAAATAGCTCGCTATTCGTTCGTTTTCGTTGCGATCCGCTAGTGAAAACACTTTCGAGACACGTCGCCGAAATGGCGAACTCAGCGTCAGCTCTCGGCCAGCCAGCGCCAAGGATTGCCGCACGGGAAGCGGTAGCCAAGTCCAGAGGCGTTCAGCCATCAGGGCATCATGGCGTCGGTAGCCAGAGAATAGATCGTCACCACCTGTGCCGGACAGTAAAACCTTTATTCCTTGTTGACGCGCCAACTTGCAGATGGATCTGACATGGAGCCCCGCTGGATCTGCTTGCGGCTCTTCGAGGTGGTAAATCATCTCGTAAAGCTGCCTCACGATTTCCGGCCCCGCTTTCACAATGTGCAGTTGGACTCCCAAATGGCTAGCTACCGCCTTAGCGTAAGGCAAGTCTTGGGTCATACCCTCACGCTCCCATTCCTGCCCTTCGAACCCGATAGTAAAACACTGGAGTTTCGACGTGCCGGAATATTTTCTGGCAAACGCAACTAGGGAGCTAGAATCCAGTCCGCCAGAAAGGAACGCCCCCACAGGTACATCTGCAATCATTTGCCGCGCCGTTGCGAGTTCGAGTTTTTCTCGCAATACTGTTGCTGCGGCGATCTCATCTCCAGCAAATGGAAGGACATCGATCGGCAGCGCTGCCCATTTCCAGTTTCTTTGAATGCATCCGTTCCTAACAATAAGAGCGTGGCCGGCTTTGAGCTTGGCAACGTTACCTAACATGGTTCGGGGGGACGGGGAATAGAGCAGAGTAAGGTAGTCAAAAATTGCAGTCGCGTCCAGCGCACGCGAGACACCCTCGTCCAACAGCAAACACTGTAGCGCGCTCGCGAAAAGAAAACCCGAGGCAGTTTGCGTGTAATACAACGGCTTGACGCCCAGTGCATCACGGGCAAGGAACAATGAGCGATTTCGAGTATCCCAGATCGCAAACGCGAACATGCCATTAAGCCGTTCAAGCATGCGCTCGCCGTCGCGCAGGTAGAGGTTGATCAGCACTTCCGTATCCGACTGACTGACGAACGAAAAACCTTGGCTGGCCAATTCGCCCTTGAGTTCTCGAAAGTTATAGATCTCACCATTGAAAACAATGGCAACCGTCCCAGTGGAATCCCACATTGGCTGCCTTCCGAGCGGCGAAAGATCGATAATAGCCAGCCTCCGATGGCATAGGCCAATGCCGACGCTTTGATCAAACCAGACCCCCTGATCGTCGGGGCCTCGATAAGCCATTACCCGGCTCATCCCGCTCAATAGATCGGGCTCAAAATTTCCCGAGAAGCCGCCGATGCCGCACATGGCGTTAAGTGCTCAGCGCAGTGGGGAAAACGCTCCCGCTGGCGACCTCGGCAAGCACTCGCCAAGTTCTTTGCGCAGATTGCGACCACTCGAATTGTAGAGAGCGCTCACTCGCTTTTTGCCCCAGTGATCGCTGCAGCACTGGATCGTCGAGCACTCGCACAAGCTGGGTAGCCAGTGTTTTCGGATCATACGGGTCAAAATAAAGCACTGCGTCGCCAGCAAACTCCGGCATCGGTTGGTAATCCGAGCAAAGCACAGGGCGCCCGGCGGATAGCGCCTCCAGCAGAATGTTCGGGCAGTTTTCACACGACGACGCGAACAAGTTTATTGTTGCAAAATGATAGAGCATCGGTAGATCATCGTACGAGATGTTCCCGAGTATCAGAACCTCGTCCTGTAACCCAAGTTTTTTGATCAGCGCAATCACCTTAGCTCCGTACCGATCGCTTGCGGGACCCACCAACAACAGTTTCTCGGTGCAAACTCTTCGTGACCTAAGCATACTCCACGCGCTGACGACCTCAAGTTGTGCCTTATAGACATTCAGAATTGATACATAGCACACATAGCTACTTGGAAGGCCGCGCATCGCGTTGTGGGGTGATTTTCGAAAGTGGTGCGAGATACCGTGCGGAATTACTTCGGAGCGACCTTGGCGATTGTCAACAACAACATCAATGACGGATTTCGCGAACAGAGAGATGAATATAACGAGATCGGAGCGCCGAAATGACCTCGCCTGAACCCACCGCAAGATCGCTAGACGAGCCCGCATATACCCGAGCGGATAACGCCTGCGATCCTCAATGCTGAACGGTAACATGTTCCGGAAGGCAACCGCCGTTTTCCAATTGCCAAAAACGGAAACGAATCCGCCAGGGCAATACAGCAGGTCAACCTGCTCGCGCTTGAGATGCAGTGGCAGATAGAATTTTGACCAGATCAGGCGGCAAAACAAATTCTTTGACGCGAACTCCGACGAAAACAGCTCGACATTTGGATGGATCCCGAACCTGTGCTGCTCGCCATGTGGTACCAGTAAAATCACCCTGCACTTATCCGCAACTTGGCGTGGCATAAATTGAAGCAGATTGATGAGATAAGTTTGACCGCCTCCTTGCAGAGCCGAGAGCGCGTCAATGAGGATGACATTGCGATCATCTCGCACGGGAAAGTTCACAGCGCGCCCGCGCAATTCGAGTGCTCACAATGTCGGAAACTGCACGTGTTTCGGAATGGTGAGGATTGGGCAATATTGAACGCATGAACAGTTGATTCGAGCGCATTTTTTTCGCTGACGCGATCACAGGCTAAGATTATCGCCATATGCCTGCTATTTGTGGCCACGTGCGACTAGGTGCCCAGCGTCCAGAACCTCTATGTCGTGCATGTTCGCTGTCCTCATCCAATTGAGTGCTGTCGTTGGTGTCTGCGGTTGGTCATACCGGGGAGCGAGCCAATCAAAAGTATCCAACAGAGCCCACTCTTGGTGTTGAGTTTGAGTCAAGGGTAAAACGCCGTAATAATTGACGACTGGAATTAGACGCTTGAGGGCTCGCCCAAAAACCGGAATGCTGCCGAGTATCTTGCTGATAGATAGCATGACAGGGACAATCGCTCGCAGGCACGAAAACAGCACTGGTTTGGGCACTCGCCTAGTTAGAGGTCGGAGCCAATACTTGAAATGGAAAACCGATTTCCAAGATTTCTTATAGTAATCAACGCAAAGCTTGCCGCTACTCGAAGACACAGCCTTTGGCAATGCTGCGAATGCCATTGCAACATCTGGCGTGTGTTGGAGTACGCCCAGCGAGTAGACAAATTGAAACGACTCGGGCTCAAACGGCAAAGCGTAGATATCACCCTGCACCACGTGGAGATTAGGATAATGTTGTAGATTGCAATAACAGGCTTCCACAGCACTCGAATAGTCCAGTGCAACCACGTTTGCACCAGCACGCAGCGCGATCTCGGCAAAGCGACCGGCACCGCAACCCGCATCCAGCACCCATTTTCCTCGTATGGCCTCTGGCGTCCAGCCGGTTGCCTTCCAGAATCTATCAGCCGAGATTGGGTGGCCGGAGTAGCTATCCAGTTGAGTTTGGCGAAAATGATTCCATTGCATGCCAAAGCTATCGGCGTAGTTTGCTTCGGGGACGAATCGGGGCACGTTGGCAATTATCGGGTATCTATGTAAGCCGTCCTCCGATACGATCCAGCCGCTCTCTACTTCGCCAGCTTTTGATTCCGGTAATTCCAAGTGCAAAGTCTGCCCACTCTTTGGGCAACGTAACTTTGTCAAGAACGATTGCTTCATAAATAAATTGCCCTGCATCTAGCGTAAGCGGGATCCCCCAGCTCGGCTGGGGGGCACAGAAGTTCGACGAATTCTAGAGTGCCTCGATTGAAAGTCCAAGTTGTGAGCCGCCACGCACACGGCAGGCAGTTTCGCGATAGTCGGGTACGGGAGCCTAAATAATTCAACATGGGAGTCCATATTTTACGTGGTGCTTGTCCGAAGTGTCGTGACTGGACAATCAATCTCAAAACATGGAGGGTATCGGGCGGGCAAACCCGAAACATCGCCCGAGGGTCGGGGTCATACCGCATTACCATTGCCTCACGCGCTGCTAAGGCAAACGAAGGTGCGTCATGTACTTCGCAAGCCAGAGGCGGTAGACAAGTGCTGCCCAAAGCAGGTTCTCGTGGTTTGCGCGCCCAGAATCGTGTTCCTGCAAGATCACTTGCAATTCCAATTGATTCAATACCGGATCGTGCGCAGATTCAGACGCGCTCAAACTATCGTGCAAGAAGGCTCGCAATGGCCCCCTGAACCACTCCCGAATCGGAACAGTGAATCCGTGTTTGGGACGGCTGCTGATTGAGGCAGGGACATAACGGGACAACAGCTGTCTCAGTGGCCATTTTGTTTGCCCTTCCTTGAAGAGCATCTCTGCAGGAAGGCCCAGTGCGTACTCGACCACATTTACATCGAGCAAGGGGTGACGGCCCTCCACAGAGAAAGCCATGGTAGAGCGATCGCCCTTCACAAGAATGTCATCAACGAGATAGCTTCCCAAGTCTGCTGCCATGGCCTGCAGCCGAGGATCACCTGCGGCTCGCCAGCGACTGACTTCTGAAAAATGCGCCGCCACATCGAATGGGGAACTCTTCAAAAGTCGATCCCAGCGGGCAAACTTGCTGGCGCTGCGCATAAAGGCAAAAGTGGAGGGAGTGTCTTCGAACCTCAATGCTGCGAGCGCCATCGCAGCCCGGTGCGGCAATCGATCCGCCAGACCCGCTAGCTTCCTACGGAGGCTGGCTGGCGCATGACGTAGTGACGCGTAACGGGCAACCCAAGCGTAGTAGTTGTACCCGCCGAAGCACTCATCACCGCCGTCACCGCAAAGCGCCACTGTGACATGCCGACGGGTAAGCTTTGAGACGAGCAATGAAGGTATGGCGCTGACATCCGCGAAGGGTTCGTCGAAGTAGTCCGTGAAGTGCTCGGCGAGACCGATCAAATCGCCCGGTTGTGCGACAAACTCGTGGTGGTTGGTGCCTAAGTGAAGCGAAACTGCGCGGGCGATGGCAGATTCGTCGTGTGCAGTTTCGTTGAAACCGATAGTGAATGTTTGTACTTGCTTTTGTGCGCGTCGGGTCATGTAGGCCGTAATCAGTGACGAATCGACCCCGCCGGAAAGAAATACTCCGACTGGCACATCGCTGATGAGTCGCCGACCCACAGCCGAAGAGATGCGCGTATCAAGCTCATCGAGCGCGGTCGTCATGTCCCGACTGATTTGCGGCCGCGGCGCATCGGCGGGCGTCCACCACTCGCGAGTCGTTACTCCCAGCGCATCTGCAGTAAGGTAACAACCCGCGCGCAGTTGTTGTATCTCGTTTACCGCGCTCTGTCCGGCGGGGATGTACAGCGTTTGCAGATACGCTCCCAACCCAGAGATATTTAACGTCGCCTTGGTATCGCGCAGTGCCAAGAGTGGGCCCAGTGTCGAGGCAAATGCTAAGCGACCAGAGATTGACGCATCTAAGTATAGTGGCTTCACCCCTAACCGGTCACGCGCCATTAGGAGTCGGTGAGACGTCTCGTCCCAGAGCGCGAATGCAAACATTCCGTTTAGTCGTTTCAATGCATCAACGCCCCAATGCGCCAGTGCGTAGAGCAGAACCTCCGTGTCCGAACTCGTTCGGAATGCTTGTCCAGCAGCGGACAATTCGACTTTGAGTTCTTCAAAATTGTAAATTTCCCCGTTGAACACCATTGTGTAGCGTCCATCAGGCGTGCTGAACGGCTGGTTTGATCGAGAATCGAGATCGATGATGCTGAGTCGTCTGTGTGCGAAGACCGCACGCCCGCTCGGGGAGCGATGACTTCCGTTGGCATCGGGGCCTCTGGCTCTCAGCAAGCTGGCGGCTGCGAGGACGCGCTCGTTGGCAGGACGACTCGTCATCCACGATACCTCACCGACAATTCCACACATTGATGGCTGCCTTCACGTACTAATTTTTTTTGGGGAGTGGAGCTTTTTGACCAATAGCAATTTCTGCCGCAAAGGCATTACTGAGACATCTACCTTACGGTCGGTTCGGTAAACGGCGTTCCGCAAATTGTTTCCCGAGCCGAACAGAGACGTGTTCTCGATTGGCGGTTGGTCTGTCTGGGGATACCTTATTTCCGAAGATTTTTCGGTCCAGAAAGATGACGACCAGAACAGGAAGGAACTGGTAGGTCAGCGCCTTCAAGAGTGCGTTTGAGTCGGTGCGCAACCCGTAAATGAGCGAGATCCAAGCGAAAATCAACCACACGACGAGAAGTGTGGAACGAGAACGAACGATTGCCGTAGACATGGCAGCCACCGCTGCGCCCAGAAAAAAGAACGGGATGAACAATGCATCGCCAAAGTTCATGTAAGCCTCGGACAGCATGCTGAAATCGAATCCGTGCGTCGTCACGGTTGGCGCGTACCATTCGCGAAACCAATAGGCGGGCGTTGTAATTCGTTCGTAGTCTCCGGTCAGCACCCTAGGAGTAAATAATCCGATGATGGATTCTAGATAGGTGCGCCCATAGCTGTAGTCTTCATAGTGCGGGACGATGTTGAGTACCTGTGAGAAAACCTCCTGGCCTGCAATGGCTCCGCCGACCTCACGAAGGAATGTTACGGGATTCAACAACAACAAGAAACTCGCTCCGAACTCCGCCAATAGTTCTGGCGTGGTTAGCGTCAACGCGCTGGCGGTCACACTACGCAGTTTGGCAGCGGCGGCAACGCAAACTAGTAATAATGCCGAGAAGGCAATCGATTTCCAGTTAAATCGCTTGATCCTGTAGTGCATAAAAACGCCGATAGCCAGCAGAGTCAAAACCACCTGTTGGCGGGCAAAGGATGCCATGGCGAGCACGATAACGACGGAGAATATGACGTAGAAACTTACTCTAAGCATGGGTCTGACGTTCATCCCGGATGTATTCATCGCCGCAAACAGTGCGAGTAAAAGCGGCGAAACACTTAAAACGGCTACGATTCCAAGGCGACCGAAGATCGACACCTCGGTATCGTAGGACGTAGCCCCCCTTGCCAGTTGCAAGCCCTCCGACGCGATGAGCGTATAGACGACCATAAGGGCGCAGCAGCCGGCGGTGGTAAAAATGAGTAGGCGCGCGCCGTTTGGCGAGACAAGGGTGTTGAGCGGTTTAGCATGAAATGTGCGAAAGCGAAGCACGTATAGGGCATAGCCTGCGAGCATGGCGAGAAAACTTTGCAGTGATAGAGCCAATACTTCACGTAGATTGTTTACATCTAGTGTGAGGTATTCAGACTCGTACTGCGAAATGGGAGTAATAAACGCCTGCGCCAGGAAAAGGACAAAAAATATGGTTGCCGGTGTGACGGTGGCGCGTTCAAAGTTTCTTGCTACCAACGTCGCTCCAAACAGTGCAAAAGAGGCTGTGAACAGGTAGGCATACAGTATTAGAAGCATTCACTGGTTCCTGATTTTCGAGAGCTAGCGGATTTTAGGGCGACCAGACTCTAACTTCGTTTGCGGCATTCGACTCCTAGGCAATCTTCCCAACGTGACTTATTTTCAACTTCACCAAATCTCGCATCTGGACAGTCTCCAAAGGTTGCGCGACGTACGTCAACGAAGTCGGCTCTCACAAGTTCTACTTGGATCGACCTAAAATTCCACATCCATAGATGTTGCGAGTTTCCGAGCCAAGACACAATCAATCCCTTCAAATCTGCCGCGCGTTGCTCGTAACCCAACCCTGTATCTCGCATGAAATTGAGGGCGGCTTCCTCAGAGTCATCAGCAAGGTATTTGTCGATGCAGAAATCTAGATCCGGCAACACTAGCCGAAAAGTGCCGCCTAGTTTTAGCATTCGGTTTGTATTCCTGAGCGCCAATCGAAACCCTTCGAGCGGTAGATGCTCAAGAACATGTGAGCAGTAAACGCCAATACAAGAACCGTCTCTAATCGGCAGCCCCTTCGTGATATCGCCGTAATCGATATTTACTGGAAACCGAGCTTCGTTTTTGGTGTAGAGCTTGCCTAGGATTGGAATCTTCTCAAAGCGCAGCGTAGGAGAGGCATCAAAATTGCGCCAGCCTGCGGGCGCTGACCAGCCGCAGCCATACTGCACGTAGTCAGAATCATTCATAGCTTTTGAACTTTCCGTTTCGCAAGAACCATTGCGAGTATCAAAACACGAGCGCAAAAATAGAGCAAGAGGTAACTGCCATGAATTGCACAATCTTATGCCCACCAAGGCACGGAACAGCAATTACATTATTAACCTGGATTTGCCAAAAAAATACATCGTACAGCTTGCCAATACTGTAGAAACAAACATTGCAGTCAGGGGGCCGAGCAATCCAAAGTTAGAACCAAACACGACAATTATGGCGAGCGAAATGCAAGCCCAGAAGCCAAGTATTTTTGCACAGAGCGACTGTGCAAATGCGATTCTGAACGGGGGTTCGAGCACCCGTATTGCGCCAACCATGCCGGCTGAAATGGTTGCAAGTAACATCGGGCCCCTCTCGAAGTTGAGCTCCCCGCCGGTTAGGAGACCAAAAAACCAGGGGCCCGCCACTAAGACAGCCAGACTCGCCAGAACAGTTATGAGCGAGAGAAGTTTTAACTGCTGGTGAATCATGGCACGCAAGTCCAGTGGTCGGCCACTCTGGGCGGCCTGCAATGCGATCGGAAACTTGTCGAAGGACAGAAGACTTGGAATTGCTGTGACACACAGGATAAGCGTGGTAATCATGATCGACAGTACTGCGGCAGCATCTAGAGAAATGAAGCGACCCGCATAGAGGATCGGCAGCCAGGACATGGCTCCGCCAAAAATGTGCGAAAGCGCACTCGGTAGCCCGAATATGGCGATTCTTGTTAGAACCTGCCTTTGCATTGGTAGTTGCGTCGGAAGGTGGCGTATTTGCGTCTTCCAAAGTGCAGCGAGTACCATCGCCTGTGTGCCAAACCACGTCGCCAGCATTGCGACTAGATTTGCTTGGATCGCACACAAAACAATAACGGCGAAGCTGAGTCGTCCCACGGCCAAAAAATTACCTGCACGTCTATAACTTTTTGAAAAACCATTGACGTATAGGAACTCTTGATTGATGCAAAAGAGACCATTCAAGCTCGCGACGGCACTGAGAGCTGCAGCCTCACCGTATGATAGTGGGCTAAGTCCCGCGAAAGTAGCGCCAATGGTCGCTGCGAACGTGATTCCTACCAGCAAAAGCACGAGGCCGATGAGCGACTGCGGATAGGAAAGCCGCTGTGAAGATGCCTCGGTACAAAATCGTCCTACGGTTAGTTGCGTGGAATAGAAAACCGTTGTCTGTACGGCAGCAACCCAAGTCATTGCGACAGCGTATTTGCCGTATTCAGCTGAACCCAATAGACGCGTCAAGAGTGGTATGGCCAAGATTCCGATCAGCAGGTTTACGATCTGAAACGATGCGTAATCCCCAATCGTCTTGCTTCGAAATTCCGCCGTTACACGGCTCAGCCATGACCCCGGTGAAAATCGCGTTAGCTTACCCATCAATTTTGTTTGCCGCGCTGGGGTGCTGAAGCAGTCCTGCGTTTTCGAGTAACTTTATCCAGTGGTCGGCAGTCGCGCTTGGCAGATAGGGGGCGACGCGCCGCCTGCAATCGGATGCAAAAGTGGAAAGCAAATGCGGCTCGTCTATAAACCGCATTACATTGGCTGCGAAAAGTTCGTCATCAAGGGGGCATCGAAAGCCAGACCTTCCGTTCTCTATCAGGTGATCCATGCCCAACACTTTGTCGCTAATCACTATGCCGAGTCCTGATGCCATCGCTTCGACGACCGAGTGGTTTCCGTTGCTGAATTTTGCAGGCAATATCAAGACATCAGCCTCGGAATAAACGCGATGCAGCATGTCCCACGAGGCAATGCCATCGATAAATGTTACTGACGATGCCCAAGGTGCGGCCTCTATGAACGCTTGGCATTCGCTCCGCAGCGGACCATCAGCGTTCAACCTTAGCGTTGCTGCAGGAAAACGTTTCCATACCCTTGCAAAAATTCGAATCGCCATCAACGGGTTGTATATGGCAACCAAGCGATTCGCGAACAGCAGTCTTGGTGCTGGTGTTGCTGTTCTTAGGCCGTGCTGCATATGTGAATTCAAATCTGCAGCATATCGTGCGACCACAACTTTGGCTCCGAAACGAAACTCTTCGGCAATTTGTTGCACTACATCCTCTGAACTAGCCATGACAAGATCCACGTCACGGTAAAGCCACCGCAAGAAAATCCAAGGTAGATTGCGTTTTCGCACGTTGCCGTTAGCATCACGTGAACGTTCGGTAAAAACGATCACCGGAATCTGCCGACGTTTTGCCCAGAGATAGACAAGATAGTTACTGGGAATTGAGAAGCCCCCCAGTACGACTACGGTGGGGGCAAATTTTTCTAGTTTGTCGATGAGTCCTCGGGCTAGATACTTTCTTTGCCAGTAAAAAATGGGGCGGGGCAGAACCTCAGCGCAAATAGGCATCGGTTGTTTCCACCAACTTGGCCGACTCTCATCAATGCCCACGTAGAAAAAGGTCCGTGTGGGCAGCCTTTCTGCCAGCGCCTCAGTTAGGCGCAGCATGTGTGGAGCAGGGTAGTCAGACAAAATTGCAAGACGCGGAACTGCTCCTGCAGAATCGATTTGGTTTGTCATCGCAATGGGCGAACTATTTCCTCGTCTAAGCGGCGCGCAATGGAGTGACTTGGATACCGCCTCAAAATCCGCGCGCAGCCGTGATGGATCTGAATAAACGAGTTCTCAAAATAGAGTGTACCGATGTCGCTGTCAATCCGAGATTTGCGCGAAGAACGTGTGACCTCATTCCCCGAACACCGCCCATGCACAATACGGCTGCATCGCTGAGCGGCGCAACCGAATATTGTTGAGTCCCAAGACTTCGTTGACAGCCGTCGTCTCGCCGGGGAAGCCCGGGTAATTCAGTTCATCAAATACGAGAATCGAGCCGCAAGTCAGTCGCGGCATGATTTTTTCCAGCACCGCCTTGGTTGGCTCGTACAGATCCATGTCAAAAATCGCCATGGAGATGATCGCATGCGGGTTGCGAGTCAACCACGCGCCGACGGTTTGCGATGCATCGCCCTTGATGAGTTCGAATTTCTTGATATGACTGGATGGCGCGTCAGCCTCGTGGAGCGAGAGTATCTCATCCAGTCGTTCGTCGAACTGATCAAGCGTGGAGTAGTCGCCCACCTTGAGCAAGTTTCCGTCTTGTTCGCTGATCTTGTTGAATCCCTCAAACGTATCAAAACCGTAGATGAACCGACTGTGGTTGAACGGCTCAAGAATGGTTCTTAGGTTGATGAGGGTCGAGAGCGTTGCCCCCCATTGCACACCGAATTCACAAATCACGCCCGGAACGTCCAGAATATTTTGGTAGAGCTCGTGGTAATACAAGGTGCGCGCGAGCTGCTCGCGCCGGCTGATTACCGCGCTGTGACGGTGCCAATTCGCGCCGTATTTCGGAAGTAAATCCACCGCAATTTCATGGAGACGTCGCAACCTAGCTGAGTAGTCTTCGGTGCGCTGCGTTAGCTCACCGTTGGTATTTTTCATCACTTTTGTCATTGCGGGGCAGTCCTTATGGAGCACGAAGCGACGCTTGCGCTGTTAAGCTTTTACAATTTCCTGAGGCATCACGTCTCTAAACAGGTGAATGCCATTGTTCACCATTGCGCGTGCTCCGATGGTAATTCCGATGTACGCAGTTACACCCATACCAATCACTGCAATCTCACCAACTGAGACCGAGCCAGCGAGAATGGCACCGGGCGCGATGTGGCAGTGACTAGACAGTTTGCAGTCATGCGACACAATCGCTCCAGAATTGACGATGCAATTATCGCCGAGTACGGCACTGCTTCCCACACACGCTCCCATCATGATCTGATTGCCCTGTCCCATCGTCACGGAGGGCTCGACCACAGCTGACGGATGGATCAGATTGGGCAGGTAGAACCCAATTGTTTTGAGCTTCTCGAAAAGCGCCTTGCGAATGGCTGGTTTGGCAACTGAACCGACGCCATTAACCGCACACGAAACGCCCTCATTCCATAGCTGTTCCAGCATCGAATTGTCACCGATCACCGGGACACCGCAGACGAGCGTGCCGATTGGCTTTTCCGAGTCAACAATACCCACGATTTTGTACTCATTTCGCTGCCGCAAGATATCGATACACATCTTGGCGTGTCCACCACCACCCAGCACGACGAGGTGATTGCGCAATGCGTGTCGCAGTGGCGTGATCGAAACCTCGGTTGGTTGGTCAATTCCAGACGATTCGGTGGCGGATTTAAGCATGGTTTCAGCATAGCGTTCCACGTCAGCAACCGACACCAACCCGGTGGTGAATACGGCGAGGTCCACGTTTAACGCTCTCGCTCGCGCAACGGCACTTTTTGAAATCTTTGCGCCGATAGCCGGTGCCGACGTGGCCGACTCACCCGTGGGCAACGTTTTTGCTTCAATTCCTGCGCGATCCATCAGACGAAATAGCGTCGCGCCAACGGCAATTGCCATACCTTGCTCAAGGCTGTGCTCGACGAAGCCTCCGGCAGGTGCAGTGACCTCAATCGTTGTCTTTGACGTCTCGATATCGACCACAACGTCACCGTGTTTGACCGGCTGACCCGAGGCGAAATACACGCGGGAGACCACGACGTGTTCGTCGTTTACGCTCTCTCTGGGGACGGGGATCTCAAGCATTCTCTCTACCGCCTAACTTCTCGAAAAATTTCATTATCACGCGGTCGATGGTTGGGAGCAATGCAAGCTCCAACTCCATCACCGAAGGGATAGGAACTGCCTCGGCACCGACTCTCAGCGCGAACTTGAGCATGACGTGTTTCTCCATGAGACGGCCCAAAATTTCGGCACCAATACCAAAATCAACCGATCCATCCTCAACGATAAGAATAGCGCCGGTCAGTGCGACGGAGCGCTCGATGAGCGCGATATCCAGAGGATGCAATTGTGTCAAGGCAATCAACTCTGGCACATAGTCGGTACGCTCAAAAAACTGCTCGAGGTTATCTGCCAGATGTCGCGCGGTTTCACCGTAGGAGACTAGCGTGATGGTAGGTTTTGAGAGCACTGGTGTAAGTTTGGCTGAACCAAAGTTCTTTCGCTCAACCGTCAATTTGTAGTAGCTGGTGTCTTGCCAAAGGTACTTACCGTAGTCGATCTTGTTTTCCAGCAGAATCATTGGGCAAGCGACCGTCTTGGTTGCGTCGATTACGATCTCTGGATCGACGAGTGAACTGAGCGCGATGACGGCCGTATTGTCGATGCCGACGAAGAATTTTTCCAGCGACTGCGAGTGCGTTGGGCCGTAGCCTCGCTTCCCGCCCATCGGCGTCCTGACGCGCAACGGAGCCGACGCCTGGAAGGCGTACATGTGATGGAATTTCGATGCGTTATTCAGTATTTGGTCGAATGTCAGCGTCATGAAGTCGCCGAACATGATTTCAACAAATGCTTCAGATCCCATCAAGGACATACCGATTGCCACGCCGACAATTCCCGATTCGCTGATGGGCGAACTTCTCACACGATCAGGAAAGTCAGTGGACAACCCTTTAGTCACTTTGAAGGCACCGCCATAGGGATCAACGATGTCCTCGCCGATGAAAAATGCACCGTCGTTGAGCTTCTTACGATAAGCGCCATTGAGCGCCTGAACCATGCGTATGTTTTTGTTTGTCTGACTCTCCATCAGGAGTGTCTGCGAACGGGGAAGTTGGTCTTTCGCGTACCGCGCAATATCCAGCACTTGCCGTGTTCGACTACTGACGTGCTGATCGATTTCTTCAGTCACCTGCGCTTTCAGACTCGCCCATTGAGTCTCGCTGAGCAGTTGCGTGAGCCGATCATGCTCGCGGAAAAATTCGATTTCTTGAGGATCCCGGTCGTCGTCGCCTTTCGAGTGCGCGTTCAAGCGATAGGTGCTCACGACCATAAACGCGGGCCTGCCTGTTCGCACATAAGCGATCGCTTCTCGCGCCACTGCGCTCAAATTCGCAAGCTCCCACGTATTTGCCTCGAAAACCTTCAATCCAAACGCGCGCGGTCGGTCGACGATGGCACCCGCCACGCCAGTTTCTTGCGGCGTTGATTGAGAGTAAAAATTGTTTTCACAAACGATCAGGTGTGGCACCTCGTACAACGCCGCAAGATTCATCGCTTCATAAAGGACGCCCTCGCCGAGAGTCCCCTCACCGATGAAGGACACCGCAATGCCCTCCTCCTTTGAAATCTTCTTGTGAAGGGCAATGCCCGTCGCAACCGGGACGAGCGCAGCCTGAGGGCCGTTCGAGAGAAATCCTGGGGCAAACAGGTGCTGACTGCTGCCGATCCCCTTGCACACGCCACTTTCAAGCCCCATCAACTCATCGATCAGGCCCTTCCAGTCTTTTGTTTTCGAGATGAAATGTCCGTGACAGCGGTGGTTCGACGTGATCCAGTCTTCACTGCTTAACTGGCCAGCGATAGCGACGGCACTGAATTCCTGCCCGACACAGGTGTGAACGGTTCCATTCATCCGCCCTTGCGAGAAGATCTCCAGAAACTTCTCTTCGACCTGGCGGATCAAAATAGCTTCGGCGATATCTGCGCTGGCAATTGCCTCATTGACAGGATGTGCAGCCAGTGCTTTTGCTTCATTTAGGTTCATATTTGTGGCTGGCACCCTGAATGCAGAATCACGCTCGTTGCGGTTGGAGTCTGGTCAATGTGAGTGGCGTGTTACGTGTGGCTGAGCGGCACCAAGTCCAACCGATTCCTCGATCGACGCTGCTGGGAAATATCGCGCGCCTTGTGGCCCACGCTGTAGCTGGCACCGATAATCTTTGCCGCTCTCCACGTCAGAAACGAAGGGGTAGAGATTACACGGAAAAGCCGTCACTTTTACTCCTCGTAATCGTGGCTGAAGGAGGTGTGGCACCAAACTTGAAACGCAAAGTAAGCTCGGGGGCAAAATATATCGCGTTGGCAGGGGATCCGCGCCAACACATCCTGACCACCCCCTCGTTCGCAATCTGGCATGCAAAGTGAACGAACCTGGCTTGGTCTCTTCACCACAAACGACGACTTGTCGACAAGCGGCCAAGGCTCCATTTGAGCGCTCCGGCAGCGAAAGAGCATAACAAACAAGTGAGTGTTTTCAGCTTCGTATCAAGTTAACAACCCGCTGCAAATCCTCATCTGTCAGATCCGGATAGATCGGCAAGCACAACACCTGCTCGGCAATTTCGTATGCAATGGGGAGGTTTGCGCGCTGCGCAGACGGTAAGCCGCGGTACATCGGAAATTCGGAGATGAGTGGGAAAAAATACCGCCGCGCGAAGATTTTGTACGCTTTCAACTTGTCGTAGAGTGCGTCTCGAGAAATGGGGTAGTTGCGCCCGATCAAGACCGGGAAGTACGCAAAATTGGCTTTTGTCTCTCCTGTGGTCCCGATGCATGTGATCCCCGGCACACTCGCGAGCATCTGGCGATACTTGGCATCGATGGCACCGCGCCGGGCGACTGCATCCTCCAGATACTTGAGCTGGAGCAAACCCAACGCCGCGTTAAATTCGCTCATCTTACCGTTGATACCGGGCGCGACCACGGTGACCTCATCGACAAAGCCAAAGTTTTTCAGCTGATCGATACGCCTCTTGGTCTTTTCATCCGGCGAAACAATGGCACCGCCCTCGAAGGTGTTGAACACCTTGGTTGCATGAAAACTCAGCACCGAAAGATCGCCGTAATTCAGCACGCTGCCACAGTGGCAATGCACGTCGAATGCATGCGCGGCGTCATAAATCACACGCAGGTTGTAAGTATCGGCGATGCGTTGAATGGCATCGACATCGCAGGGGTGGCCGTAGCAATGTACCGGCATGATCGCCGTGGTCTGCGGCGTGATCGCCGCCTCAATCTTGTGCGGGTCAATGTTCATCGTGTGCGCATCGATATCCACGAAGACCGGCTTGATGCCATTCCAGAGCAGCGAGTGTGCAGTCGCCACGAAGGAATATGGCGTGGTGATCACTTCCCCGGACACACGCAGCGCCTGCAGCGCGGTGACCAGAGCAACGGTTGCATTCGTGAATAGCGAGATGTGCTTGACGCCAAGGTACTCGCAGAGCGCCTGCTCAAGCTGCTCGTGGAACGGGCCGCTGTTGGTCAGGACACGGCTGGCCCAGATTTTTTCTAGATATGGAACAAACTCCTCCAAGGGCGGAAGGTGGGGACGGGTGACAAATATTGGTTGATCTTCTGCAGACACGATTGACGATCCTTGCGTTGTGGCTTTAGCAGCGGGAAGCTCGTATTAGAGCCGCAAACGGCGCGATGTGTCGAGAGTGGAGATCAATTCACCAGACGACTGGACGGGTGCGACTACACTTCGTGAGCAGTATCACAGTCGTCAGCAGTGGCTTTGGTGTGACCACCGCTGACCTCGACTTGAGGGGTGCCGCCGGTGTTCGGCATCATCAAATCGGTGATGGGGTTCCGGCAGTTCTCGATGCGCGGCATCGCAAAAGTCAGAGGCGAGTGGGGACTTGTGTCGCTGGCATGGAATCTGAAGCGGATGTTTGTGCTGATGCACGCCTAAAGGGCGTGTAGCCCTTCATTTCCAGTCCATGTGTGATCGAATTTCTACCGAGACGGTGACTTCAATGCAACGAGCAACGTTTTATCTCAAAAACTGCGGGCTCAGTCCGGCAGGCTGCTAGACTGCCCCGTGCCCAATAGGCGTTTCCGACCTACTTTCACCAGCTAGGTTGGCAGAAAACCCGGGAGGCGGCCGAACTTGCTTCCGTGGCGAGTTGGCCTGATTCAACTACCACTGCTCGCTGGGCCCATCGGCCATATCCCGCCCGCAGATGCTGAGGCAAACTATTGGCGGCAACTCGCCAATCAAAGCGCCGAACAACTGGCATGACTTAAACCAAACAGCCTCCACGAA
>JBCKPM010000017.1:0-27941 GCA_038901675.1 Usitatibacteraceae bacterium
CGCCCGGCCAGCGCCGAACAGAGAAGAACCTGCCAGAGAAGGAGTCGTGCATGAAGCTGTCGTCAGAGTTTTGCCGCCTTGTCGCGCCGTTGTTGATGGGCATGTCGTTGCTCGGTGCTGCACAGGCGCAGCCCTTCCCATCAAAGCCGCTTCGCATCGTGCTCGGCTTCCCGCCCGGTGGGGCGACCGACATTCTGGCGCGCGATTTCGCAGCCAAACTCGGTGAAGAGTTGAAGCAGCAAGTGATCATCGAAAACAAACCCGGTGCCGGTGGCACCATCGGCGCGGATCTGGTGGCCAAGTCGTTACCTGATGGCTACACACTCACCATCGGCACTTCTAGCAATCACGCGATCGCGAAAAGTCTTTACAAAAAACTGCCATACGATCCGGTGAAAGATTTTGCACCGATCGCGATGCTCGCCGCGTCACAAAACATCGTCGTCGTCACGCCGGAGCTGCCGGTGAAAAGTATTAAAGAGCTCGTCGCCTACGCCAAGAACAACCCCGGCACACTCAACTTCGGCTCCAGCGGCAACGGCACGATTTCGCACCTGACCGGCGAAATGTTCAATACTCTGAACGGCATTTCGATTGTCCACATTCCGTACAAGGGCAGCGCGTTTGTGTTTCCCGACCTGATTTCCGGTCGGATATCGATCATGTATGACAGCAGCATTTCCATCGGGCCGCTGGTGAAATCCGGCAAGGTGCGTGCGCTGGCGGTGACGGGGTCACAGCGGTCCAAACAATTTCCCGACTTGCCGACGGTAGCCGAATCAGGACTCAAAGATTTTGCGGCGACCAATTGGTTCGGTTTGTTCGCGCCGACAGGAACGCCCAAAGAAATCATCACCCGGCTGCATGCGGCCACCATGAGGGCGTTATCGAGCGCGGAATTGATCGAACGATTCGCCGCGCAAGGTGCGGACATTATTGCCAATCAGCCGGACGAGGCGCTGGAGATGGTCAAGGCGGATATCGCCAAGTGGGCGGAGGTCGCCAGAATCTCAGGCGCGCGCATCGATTGATGCGATGGCGTGCCCGCAATTGAGTTTCAATGTCGTAGGCTGCGCCCGCCCAAGAAACGATCCTCCGGCGTGATGCGCGTCGCGACCTTGTCGACGACCAAACCATTGTCGCCGATCATCACCGAAAAGTCGGTGACATAGCCCCAAGCGTCAACATAGCGATACTCCCACGCGGTGGATTTGAGGTTGTCAAATCGGCTGCGACGCAGCGGCATGCCAATGGTCGCTTCGACCATGCCAGCCGACATGCCAATTACGATGCTTTGCGCTTTGTCGTAGGTCAGACCAGGCGAGCGAAGCGGCGCGGTGTCGCCAAAGACAGTGCAGCCTGACGAACACACGGCGACCACTGTCGCCCAAGTCGCGAGTCGGCATTGGACGCCGTGGTGTCTACGATTGGTCCTCATCATTCGTCTCGCCTCTGCGCGTTGACATTAGCCGCCGCATCGTTGCGTGATGTCGTTGTCATCATGAATGTTGCCATAATTGAATGCAGTCAAGTTCCAGAACTTCCCACAATCCCCTACGGAGTCATCGATGTATTACGGTGAACGGTTTAACAGTTTGAGCCACCTCGCTGGCGTGATGCTTGCAATCGCAGGCACCGTGGTGCTGATCGTGATCGGCGCGACACAGGGCGACGCATGGAAAGTTGTGAGTTTTTCGATCTACGGTGCAACGCTGATTCTGCTCTACGGCTGTTCGACGCTGTATCACTCGACACGCGGCCGGGTCAAAGACGTTTTTCGCAAGCTCGACTACGCGGCGATTTATCTCTTGATTGCAGGAACCTACACCCCATTCACACTCGTGACGCTCGGCGGTGGCTGGGGCTGGTCGCTGTTCGGTGTGACGTGGGGACTCGCCGTGTTTGGTATCGTCCAGGAGTTCGCGCTCAAGAGCAAAAAACGTCAGCTGTCGTTGTTTTTCTATCTCGGCATGGGATGGATCGCCATTATCGGTGTCTTGCCGTTGATCGAAGCTTTGTCTTGGGCCGGCTTTGCGTGGATTATCGCGGGCGGTCTGGTCTATACCGTCGGCACCGTGTTCTATGTTCACGATGAAAAATTCCGACACTGGCACGGCATCTGGCACTTGTTTGTGCTCGGCGGCAGCGTGTTGCATTACGTGGCGATTTATCGGTTTGTGGCCTGACACGGTTGCGACGGATAATTGCGCGTTGGTGCCGGCCTCCCAGCATCATTTTCAAGAACTTCTTTCATGAACGATACACAGCTTCCGCTTCCTGACCGCCTATCCATTGATCCGCGCAGCCCCCACTACGTCGCCGCCGTGTTCGAGCACAATGTCGGCATTCGCTTCAACGACAAAGAGCGCACTGACGTCTCGGAGTACTGCATCAGCGAAGGCTGGGTGAAAGTGCCGGCAGGCAAGGCCGTTGATCGGCGCGGTGATCCGCTGCTGATCAAACTGTCTGGCAAAGTCGAAGCGTTTTACCGCTAGGGCTTAGCGCCGCGCATGTCTACATCGCGGCGGCGAAGTGTTGCCCCGCATGTTCCCGCAGCGCGTGGAACTTCACCTGCGGATAGCGCTCGGCCGACACTTCCAGCTCGGAGGCGTGGGTGGCCAAAAAGGCGGGCGCATCGACCACGTCGTGTGCGACGCGGTGCGCGTTGGCATCAATGAACTTGCGCAATATATTGGCGTCGTCGCAGGTAATCCAGCGCGCAAGACGATAACGCGACGGCTCCAGTCGCGCATCAACGTTGTATTCCGATTTCAATCGATGCAGTACGACTTCAAACTGCAGCGTACCGACGGCACCCAACAACAAGCTGCCGCCAGCGATGGGGCGAAACACCTGAATCGCGCCTTCTTCGCCGAGCTGTTGCAGCCCTTGGCGCAGTTGCTTGGCCTTGATCGGATCCTTGATTTCAACAGTCTGAAACATCTCCGGTGCGAAGTAAGGCAGCCCCGTGAATTGCAGCGCTTCCTTTTCGGTCAGCGTATCGCCCAGATGCAGCGTGCCGTGATTCGGAATGCCGATGATGTCGCCGGCGTAGGCTTCTTCAAGGAGATTGCGTCGTTGTGACAGAAACGACACGACCGTACCGGGACGAATATCCTTGCCGGTGCGCGACACCCGCAGTTTCATGCCGCGCTCGAAACGGCCAGAGCACACGCGCACGAAAGCGATGCGATCCCGATGCGCCGAGTCCATGTTGGCCTGAATCTTGAACACCACGCCGGAAAACGTTGTCTCGTCAGGTTCGACCACGCGCTCAATCGCGGCGCGCGACACTGGCGCGGGCGCGACATCGACCAACGCGTCGAGCACTTCACGCACGCCGAAATTGTTCACGGCAGAACCGAAAAACAGCGGCGATTGCCTGCCTGCCAGGAATTCGGCGCGATCAAAGATAGGGCACGCGTCGCGCAACAAATCAATTTCGTGTTTGGCCTGCGCGATGTCGTCGGGGTAGCGTTCGGCGATGATCGCGTTGTTGATGCCTTGCAAAATCTCATCGTCCTCGCTCATACGGTCTTCGCCTGGTGTGAACACGCGCATCGCATCGAGGCGTAAATCAAACACACCGCGAAAACTCTTGCCCATGCCAACCGGCCAGATAAACGGCACCACGTCCATTTTCAACACGCTCTCGACTTCTTCCATGAGCTTCAATGGCGGCAGCACTTCGCGATCCATTTTGTTGATGAACGTCAGAATCGGTGTATTGCGGGCGCGACAGACTTCAATCAATCGCAACGTCTGCGCTTCGACACCCTTGGCCGCGTCGATCACCATCAACGCGGCGTCGACGGCCGTGAGTACGCGGTAAGTGTCCTCCGAAAAATCCTGGTGGCCCGGCGTGTCGAGCAGATTCACCACGCAATCGCGGTATTCCATTTGCATCACTGACGAGGCCACCGAAATGCCGCGCTGTTTTTCGATTTCCATCCAATCGGATGTCGCGTGGCGCGTCGCCTTGCGCGCTTTGACGCTGCCCGCAATGTGAATCGCACCCGCGAACAGCAACAATTTTTCAGTGAGAGTGGTTTTGCCCGCGTCCGGATGGGAGATGATGGCAAAAGTGCGGCGGCGTTTGATTTCTTTGGAAAGCGGCGTCATGGGCTGGCGCTCGATCAGGTGTCGCGCGTCGGGTCTTGTGGGAGGCGTGCATTATCTCACCCACCTCACCGCGCACCACAAAGTGCGCGTGCATTAGCCCGTCGCGCTCGGCGCGGCCAGCGAAATGTCGACCATCAAATCGTTGGCAATGCCTTCGAGCGCAGCGCGCAACGCGTCATCTGAGAGCGTGGTTGGTAGCACCAGCGTGGCATCCATGTGAAACATCTGCTCGCCGGACATCGCCCCGCTGGAAATCCGCGTCGTGAGTTTTTCGATGCTCACGTCATTGGCCGCGAGTTGGCGTGAAATGCTGTGGATGATGCCGGGACGATCCTGTCCGACCAATTCGAGTTTGATGCGACGTGTCGTCGTTGCCCCGGCCTTTTCCGACGTCGCGCGGGTGACGACGATGTGCATGTTGGCCGACTCAAGTGTTTGCAGCGCGGCGATCAGCGCTGCGGCGTTGGCGCTCGGGACTTGCAAATGCAGAATGCCGGCGAACTGACCGGCGAGATTGGCCATCAGGCTGTCGGCCCAATTTGCCCCGAACAAGGCGGCCTTGTCCGAAATAGCGCTGACCAAGCCGGGACGATCGGGCCCGACGACGGTGACGACAAGAGAAGTGATCATGTTGCGGCCTCAAGCATGTTTTAACTTTCCGGGGGGTGACCGTGACAACTTGGATTGCATCGCGCATTCCCAGCGCGTTGCGTCGGCAGTGTCGTGCAGCTTAGTCCGATTGGTCGGGGCGGGCAATCCCTCCGAAAACTCGGACAAGGAGGCGCGCTTTCAGCCATTTTCGCTCCGAACAGCGCGTCAATACTGGTGTTTGCGATTCGGTCACGACATGTGCGCTTCATCCTGTCCGTCCCGTCATTTGTCGCGTGTGGCTAGGGTCGCACTTCAACGAGGTGCTCGGTGGCAGGCCGACATCCGAACGGAAATAGTCGGCGAACTGGCGATAATGCGGGTTATCCATCTCACGAGTGATTCGCATGTTCAATCCGCTTGCAGTGCAGTTTCGCTTATCGAATGTCGCGTTGGTCGGTCTGGCCGTGCTCATCGGCGTTGCGCTGAACGCGCGCGCGCAGTCAGGTGCGTTGCCCAAAACCGTCGGTGTGAGTGTCGCCGCGTTCAACATGGCGTGGGCCGGAACGCCGGAAGATTTCAAACGGCATCTTGAAGTGTGTGCGACACCCGCCGTGAACTGGTGCGATACACGAACCCGCATCATGCGCGGTGCCACTGCCGCAACAGCGGAAGAAATCGCGCGCGCCTCGCAATGTCAGGACGCCACGCTGAAGGCCGCCGGTGGCGCGCTAGCATCCATGCTCATCGCACCGTGCAATGCCTATCGCAGCAGCGCGCCGTTTGTACCCAACGAGCCGCGCCCTGATCCAAATTTGACGCGTACGCCTGCGGCCTATCAAGAAAAACTCGATCAGTTGCGCATCACTGTCGAAGGCATCATTGAGCGCGACGGCGTTCGCCTCATCGCCTTTCAGGAAGTGCGGTCATCGGCGACCGTGAAGCTGGTGCTCGGCAAGTTTGCCGACAAGTTCGAGGTGTGCGACGCCAAACACAGTGCGTTTCAAACACTCGCCTTTGCGTGGGATAGGTCGCTGACATCAACGCCCGGCCAGTGCACGACTGAGTCCGCGCTGGCGATGAAAGATCCGCCGAATGACCCGACCGCCTTTCGCAGTGTGCGTCCGGGTTTGGCGTTGGCGTTGACCATCAACGCGGCATCTGCGGCGTTCATGAACATCCATCTCAAAGCCGGTTGTGCAAGCGTAAATAACAGCAACGAACGCTTTCCTGGTCGCTTGCTGACCGATGCGGCGGAGGCGTGCGAGGTGTTTAATCGCCAGGTGTCGATTCTCGAAAACTGGATTGAAGCCGTTGCCGCGAAAAACCCGCGTTTTGTGTTGTTGGGGGACTTTAATCGCCGCATCGATGATGAACTGGCGATGGGCCCGTCCAAAGATCGGGTTCGCGCAGATGGCAGCGACCCGGCGAGCCCGAACAAAGTCGCGGCTAACGGCAAAGTCACCACCCAATATCTGTGGCAGGAAATTTCGGATGGCACGCCGACGCTTCATCAGGTACCGCTGTCGACCATCGAAGGCAGCTGCACTGGTTTTCAAGGGCTCGATCACATCGTGATCAGCGACGCGCTAAAGGCGCTCAATGTTGGCGTGATTGCGTCGCGCAAAATCGGTGTGGCGTCATTGCCGAATCAGCGCATCGAAACCAGCGATCACTGCCCGCGCATCGCCACGCTGAAGTTCTAGCTCGTCGCGTTACGCAGCATGCAGGCGTAGGGTGCGCCATGCGCACCGTTTGACGTTGGCAATGAATGGTGCGCATGGCGCACCCTACGTTGTGGACGTTGCAGTGCGCGACGTTACGCGGTGTGCAGTACGGCGTCGTCAAATAGCGAGTTGATTTCAACGCGCTTGATGTCGTTACGATCAGGCAGGACAAACAGAACCGGCGCGATCATTTCCTCGAAAATGCCGCGCAGGCTGCGTGCGCCGACTTTGTATTCGGCGGCGAGCGCCGCGATTTCGTCGAACACGCGTGGCGCGATGGTCAATTCGGCTCCTTCACGCTTGAGCACTTCGCGAAACTGGTTATACAGGCAGTTTTTCGGCTCGGTCATGATCTTGACCAACATCGCTTTGGAGAGTGGCTTGAGACTGGCGACGACCGGCAGGCGTCCGGTAAATTCGGGAATCAATCCGTAGGCAATCAAATCTGTCGGCTTGATGCGCGAATTGAGGCGATCGAGTACCTGTTGGTTGCTTGCGTCGGTCAGCGAAATGAATCCGTAGGCCTTGCTGTTCGCGATGACGTTCTCCAATCCGACAAACGCGCCGCCGCAGATGAACATGATGTTGGGCGTGTCAATGGCCTGGCCGCTATTTAACTTGACCAGCGAGCCTTCCATGATTTTGAGTAGCGAATGTTGCACGCTTGCGCCGGAAGTGGCGCGCGATTGCGCGTCGGCCGCTTTTAGTTTGTCGATTTCGTCGATGAACACAATGCCGCGCTCGGCGCGCGCGATGTTGCCGTCAGCTTTGTTGACCAGCCGCTGCAAAATGGCTTCAATCTCTTCGTTGACGAACTTGGTTTGCACCAGCGAGGTCGCATCCGCCGTGACAAATGGTACGTTGATGGCGCGCGACAGGGTGTCGCACAACAGCGTCTTGCCAGTGCCGGTCGGGTCGATCAACAGCACATTGCTTTTGCCGAGCGCGGTGGTTGATGCGAGTGCTTCCGGTGAGAGCGCGATTTTCTTGTAGTGCTGGTAGACCACGACGGCCAGCGCGCGCTTGGCCTCATCCTGGCCGATGACGTGTTGATCCAGATAGCGCACGATACTGCTCGGCGTCAGTTTTACTTTGGCCGAGGCGTGGGCCGACGGCGCGGCGTCAGCGGTTACGTCCATGTTTTTTTTCTAGGGAGGCGACTATCAGACGGATGATAGCGCCAGAATCTGCTGCGCGGGGGCATTCATGGTGACAGCGCAAAACAATCGCAGCGCGACGCGCAAAGCGGCGGTGAATGGCGCAAAATCGGCGGATTCAACCTCGACCTGAAGGCATGCAATGACGACGCTCCCCACGGAGGACGGCCCCTCGACCTTCATCCCGTTCAAATCCGGTGTTGGCCACTACGACGCGAATGTGGCCAAAGCGTTTTTCAAGCGCTTCGGCAAGGCCGATAAATTTGCCGCGAATGCACTGGTGTTTGCCGAGAACGAACAGTCGAACAATCAAAGCATTTTCAAAAAGTCGGTGCTGCGCGCATTGACAACGCCACTTGCCGACTCGCTGTTCGCCAAACGCAATGTGCACCGCATGTTTCTGCTGACTCAAGGTGAGGTCGCATTGAGTGCCGAAGGCAAACTTGAGGAAACGGCGCGCGCTGGCGACGTGTTCGGCGAGATGGCCGTGCTCAGTGAAATCCCCGACGTGGAAACCCCGGCGCGTCGCACCGCGACGGCGCGACGCGATGTCCGCTATCGCGTGCTATTCGCTCGACGGCGAGCAGGTACAAAAAGGGTTGAGCGAGCAGCCGGAATTTGCGCTGATGTTGATGAGCGTCATGTTCGAGCGATTGCGCGCACAGGTGATGCGATTATCGAAGCGTTGCGTGATCAGCTCGGTCATTCGGCTAACGTGCGATTCCACGGTGGCGCCAAAATCATGCAAGAGGGCGGCCCCGGCACGACCATGTACGTCGTGTTTGAAGGCGAGGTCGCCGTCGCCATCGGCTCGCGCATTATCGAAAAGGTGGGCGTCGGTGGCGTGTTTGGCGAAATGGCGCTGGTCGATCAAATGCCGCGCGCGCCGTTGCACGCACCGATTGTGCGCTGATATCGATGAACCGCAGCCAGTTGATTGCGCTGGTCAAAGCCAATCCGAATATCGGTATGGCGATGATGCGCGCCGTCGCCGAGCGGCTGCGTTATATGAATTCAGCCGTGATGTAATTGGACAAGTTAATCAACACACAGGAGAGACCATGATTGGTTACGTAACATTGGGCACCAACGATTTGCCGCGTGCGGCAAAGTTCTACGACGAGCTGCTGGCGGTAATCGGCGCGAAACGCCAGATGGAGTATGAGCGTGGTTTCACCTGGGGCGTGAGCATGGACACGCCCGCGCTTGGCGTCGTGAAGCCGTTCGACGGCAAACCCGCGACGGCGGGTAATGGCACCATGGTCGCACTGGGGGTTGATACCCACGATAAGGTTAAGGGCACCTCTAAGAATTCACTGAAGCCGCGCTGGCGGCGTTGCAAAGCCGCTCAAAATGCTCATGTACTACGTGTACACTGCGCTTTTTCGCGACTTTGCGCCTTGCCATCATCGGCTTGATTGAATTTTTAGAGGTACCCTTAACGCGCTGCATCGGAAAGCGCTCGAGCTGGGGGCGAAGGACGAGGGCGCAGCAGGCTCACGCGGTCCCGGTTTTTACGCTGGCTACTTTCGCGACGTCGATGGCAATAAACTCAGTGTGTTTTGCATCGCCCAAGCGGGTTAGCGGTTGCCATGGTCAGCGTTGCATGCATCGCCATCGCGCCCAGCGGCGCGCAACCGTCAGGACAATAAGATGAACAGACTCATTTACCTATGCGCCGCCGCTATTGTCAGCCCCCACGCGTTGGCCGACGTCGCGTCGATCCAGAAATGTCGCGCGTTGAAGGACGCGGTGCCACGCCTGGCGTGCTATGACGCGATTGATCTCGGCAAGCCCGCGGCTGCAGCGCCGGTTGCGCCAAGTGCGGCGCGTGCCGCTGGCTCGGCCGCGTCTGCCGTCGCACCCGCCGCGGCAGAATTTGGTTTGGCACCGCGTCAGACTGCGGTCGGCGTCGATCGCATCGAGACCACCATCAAAGGGCGATTGGATAGCTGGCAACAGGGCAGCCGAATTCGCCTCGCCAACGGCCAGCTGTGGCAAGTCAGCGATGACAGCCGCGGCGTGTGCGACTGTGACAATCGCAAAGTGGTGGTTACCCGTGGCGCGTTTGGCACTTATTTTCTGGAGATTGAAGGCAAAGGCAACGCGCCTCGCGTGAAGCGCCTCGAGTAGTCACAGAAACGAAACCCCACTATCCACGGCGTTTTCCAGGCATTTTTGGCCGAAAAAGCGCGTCAATACTTGAGTTTGATGGTGTGACATGAGCGACGATTTCGATTTCACGCAACCACAGAGTAAGCCCGCCGCCAGCGCCGCGGCCGCGCCGTCCGCGCCGTTTAAACCCGCCAACAGCAAGTTTTACGATGCGGTGGTGGCGGAGAAGTTTTTTCGAGAGTCGGGAAAGGCGGAAAACTTTGCGGCCGGCACCACATTGTTTGTCGAAGGTGAAAAATCCGGCAAGCAAGGCTTGTTTGGCAAACGCATCGTTCATCGCATGTATTACTTGAAAGAAGGCGAGTTGGCGCTGACAGCGAACAACAAGCCATTGGATGCGATTAAAGCCGGCGAAGTGGTTGGCGAAATGGCCGTGATCAGTGAAGTACCCGACACATCGATGGTGAGCGCACGCAGCGCCACCGCGACCGCCAAAACCGACGTTGTCGCGTACTCGCTCGATGGCGCAGAGACGCAAGCCGGATTGACGCGCACGCCTGAATTTGCGCTCATGTTGATGAGCGTGATGTTTGACCGGCTGCGATTTGTCGCCGCGCGGCTGGCCATGCGCAAGGTCACAAAGACGACCGGTGTTGCCGAAGCGATGTCGGTGTTCGCGCCCGACATGCTCGACGTTCTGGAGAATCGCCTCGAACGCGCGACCGTGCTGCGTTTTGAGCCTGGCGCGAGCATCATGCGTGAGGGCGACAAGGGTGCCACCATGTACGTGATTCTGAAGGGACAGGTCGCGGTGTCGATTAAAGGTAATGTGGTCGAGTCGGCAGGCATCGGTGCCACCATCGGCGAAATGGCGCTGGTCGATCAATCGCCGCGCGCGGCGAGCGCGACGGCAGCAACCAAGTGCAAGCTGTTGGCGATCAATCGCATTGGCCTGCTCGATTTGGTCAAGGTTGAGCCCGCCATCGGCATGGCGCTGATGCGGTCGATGGCCGAGCGCCTACGCAATATGAACACGCTGTTGAACAGCTAACTCGCCGCGCAAAAATAACTTGAACACTGTCCATCTTGCATACGAGCGCCATGCGGCGTTGCAAAAACGCTTGTGTGGCCAGCCACACGGCGCGTTTTGCGCCTTGCCTGGCATCCCGTCTGCAAGCGGCCAATTGTTCAAGTTATATTTGCGCGGTTCCTAATCGGGCCACGCCAAATGCAAAAACACAGGATCGCCGTCATCGCCGGTGACGGCATCGGCAAGGAAACGCTGCCCGAAGGCATGCGCGTACTCGAAGCCGCTGCGCGCAAATACGACTTGCAGCTAACGTGGGACGAAAAACCCTGGAGCTGTGATTACTACCTCAAGCACGGCCACATGATGCCCGACGACGGCCTGAGCCAGATTCGCCACCACGACGCGATTTATCTCGGCGCGGTGGGATTCCCCACGGTGCCGGATCATGTTTCGCTGTGGGGATTGCTGATTCCGATTCGGCGCGAATTTCAGCTCTATGCCAACGTGCGACCGGTGCGATTGATGCCGGGCGTGCCGAGCCCGCTTGCCAATCGCAAAGCAGGCGACATTGATTTCTGGGTGGTGCGCGAAAACAACGAGGGCGAATACTCGAATGTCGGCGGGCGCATGTACGCTGGCACCGAGCACGAGATGGTGATGCAGCAAACCATTTTCACGCGGCGCGGGGTCGATCGCATCATGAAGTTTGCCTTCGAGCTCGCCAAGACGCGCAACAAAAAACACGTCACGTCGTGCACCAAATCAAACGGCATCGCCATCACCATGCCGTATTGGGATGAACGCTTCAAGGAAATGTCCGCGCACTACCCGCACATCAAAACCTCGCAATACCACGTCGACATTCTCACCGCGCACTTTGTGTTGCACCCAGATTGGTTTGATGTAGTGGTCGCGTCCAACTTGTTCGGCGACATCCTGTCGGACTTGGGGCTCGCCTGCACCGGCACCATCGGCATCGCGCCGTCGGGCAACTTGAACCCCGAGCGCGAATTTCCGAGTTGCTTTGAACCGGTGCACGGCAGCGCGCCGGATATTTTTGGCAAAGGCATCGCCAATCCAATTGGGCAAATTTGGTCGGGTGCCATGATGCTCGAATTTCTCGGGCACCAAGCGGCAGCGGATGCCATCGTGCGTGCGATTGAGACGGTACTTGTCAACGGGCCGCGCACACGCGACATGGGTGGCAGGGCGACGACGGCGGAAGTCGGGAAGGCGATTGCCGAGGCAGTCGGATAGGCCATGTCAGATCCGCATGTTTTTGAAGTCTCTCTCCAGTGGCCGGTGTCGGTAACTGCGGGCACCAGTCCGCGTCACCCCGACGCCGCCTTTTCCCGCGACGCCGAATTGTGGGCCAACGACAAACCGCCCGTTCCGGGTTCCGCGCCCGGGGTATTCGGCGGCAGTGCCGCGCGCTACAACCCGGAAGAATTGCTCCTGATGTCACTGTCGGAGTGTCACATGCTGACGTTTCTGGCCATCGCGTCAAAAAAGCGCATTGCCGTGTTGCGGTATGAAGACCGTGCCAGCGGTGCGCTTGCCGCAGGTGCGTTTGGGACGCCCGGCAAGCTGTCGATGCAAGAGGTAGTGTTGCACCCGCGCGTCACGGTCGCGGCGGGTGTTGACCTCGCCGATCTGGCGGCGATCCACGACAAGGCGCACGCAAATTGCTTCATCGCGAACTCAGTGAATTTTCCGGTGCGCGTCGAGGCCGAGACGATCGCTGGCGCGTGATTTTGCGCCGCGCTAGCTTCACCGCCGATAATGGCGGCTTTTGTCACACCGCTACCGCAATATGAAAACGCTCGCCGATTTAGCGCTCGAACTCAATAGCGGTATCACCACGTCGGAAGCGTTGGTCGAGCAGTGCCTGGAAAACATCGATGACCCGAACGGCGAGGGCGCACGCGCCTTCATCGCCGTGTATCGTGAATCGGCGCGACGTGGCGCACGAGCCGCCGATAAAGCGCGCGCACGCGGTGACGTCACGAGCCCGCTCGCTGGCATCCCGATTTCCATCAAGGATCTGTTTGATGTCGCGGGCGAAGTGACGCGCGCCGGATCGATCATCCTCACGCATGAGCGACCCGCGACGCGCGACGCACCGGCCATCGCGCGACTCAAGACTGCCGGCGCGATTCTGATCGGTCGCACCAACATGACCGAGTTTGCCTACGGCGCGCACGGCACCAACTGTCATTACGGCACGCCGTTGAACGCGTGGGATCGCGCCGCCAAACGCATCCCCGGGGGTTCGACGTCGGGCGGCGCGGTGAGCGTGACTGACCGCATGTCGGCGGCAACGATTGGCTCGGACACCGGTGGATCGGTGCGCATTCCGGCGGCGCTGTGTGGTCTTGCCGGATACAAGCCAACGCAAGCGCGCGTGCCGCTCGAAGGCGCGTTTCCGCTGTCCCACACCCGCGATTCGGTTGGCCCGCTCGGGCCGTCCGCGGCGTGCTGCGTGCTGCTGGATCGCGCGATGGCAGGCGAGCTGATCGCGCCGCGCGAGGCGGCGAGTTTGCGCGGTCTGACCTTCGGTGTGCCAACCACCATCATGCAGGACAAACTCGACCGCGACGTTGAGCGCGCATTCGCCTCGGCGCTGACGCGAATTTCGCGCGCCGGCGCGACCATCAAGGAGTTTGTGTTTCAGGAACTGCAGCACGAAGCGGACGGTAGCCGCGTGGTCAATTTCTCTGCGTATGAAGCGTATCAGCTGCACCGCGAACGGCTGGAGACGCAACTCAGTCAATTCGACCCGCGCGTGGCCAAGCGGCTGCTGTTGGGCGCCGGAATGAAGGAATCTGATTACCGCGATCTGGTGTTGCTACGCGAAGCGCTGATGGTGTCGGCCGACAAGACGACGCTGGCATACGATGCGCTTCTTGCACCGTGCGTGCCGATTGTGGCACCGACCATCGCTGCACTCGACGTATCCGATGACGAGTTTTATCGTATCAACGCGGTCATGTTGCGCAACACCGCGCCGTTTAACGCCTTGAATCGACCTGCATGGTCGCTGCCGTGCCATGTTGCCGGCAGCGCGCCGGTCGGGCTAATGGTGATTGGCGAGACTGACGGTGACGCCAAGCTGCAACGCATTGGGGTGGCGATCGAGGCCGCGTTGGCGCAGCGTTAAACGGGGCGCTCAGTAGGCGCATGCGGTCGGATCAGAACCCGCGATTCTTCTTCTTCGTTTCCTGCGCTTGTTTCATTTCTTTGGCCATTTTTTTCTCAGCGGTGCGCTTGTCCAAGCCGATCCATTTCGACACGAACTCCCACCAGAAAGCGAGCAGCCCGAACGGCAATAGCACGTAAAACCACGACCAGCTGGCGACGGGCTCGATGTCGGCAACTTTCATGAGCAGGATGATGACGGCGATGACGGCGATAAACATGGTGGCTCCGGCGAGATGACAAGAAGGTCTGCAAATATTCGGGCGAGCGACGCTGCCTGACACCCATTAAGTTAGCACAATCCGCGTGGTTACTGTCTCGGCACGGCACCGGCCCAATCACACGAAGTGTCGTGCCGGTATTTGCTGAGGCATTCGATATCCGGCGATTGCTGACGAGGCCAAAAGCCCCTATAGTTTCACCGGATTGCGCGACGACTGTCTCGTTGCGTGCTGACAAAAAGGGATTTTCATGAAACACCTCTGCCAAAGCCTCGTCGCCGCGCTCGGTTTGATCGCCGCGAACGAGGTTCTTGCCCTCGATGAGCTGCACAAAAAACACGCCTGTACCGCCTGCCACGCCAACGCCACCAAGCTGGTCGGCCCCGCATATCAGGACGTGGCGGACAAGTACCGTGCGGAATACAAGAAAGGCGCCAAGGCGACGCTCACCAAGATGTCGGCCAAGGTAAAGGCCGGCGGCAGCGGGGTTTGGGGCCAGATTCCGATGACCCCGCAAGGCCACCTGCCCGACGCCGACATCCAGAAAATGGTGAAATCGATTCTGGATATGCCAGCCAAGCGTGCGCCGAAAAAGTAAGCCCGCCGACGGGTGGTAGCGGTCGATTCGACGCTGGTGCCGACTGTTCGGTGCGGAAGAGGTGTTGCGAAGCGGCACAACCGTGGCGATTGCCTTGCCCACAGATTGACAATCAAATTTTGCCGTCAGCATAATGCGAGGCTGTCTGGTGGCGGCGCAGGGATTGTCGGCATCGCCCTGCGGCTTGGTGCACAAGGCTCGGATGCGTCAATGACCGCGTTGGCAGTCGGCGTCTCGGTGTTGTTCGCCGCGCCTATTTCGCGGCATTGGATTTGAATTACGCAACGTTGCACACCCGAAGGTTCACGAAGTTCTCACACCCATCCCCTGGAGCTGCCCATGAAAACACCCTACAAACTCGTATTCGCCGCGATGCTTGCCGCCGGACTGGTCGGCTGCGGCAAAGAAGAACCTAAGCAGGCTGCCGCGCCTGCGGCTCCGGCTGAGCCAACGCTTAACGTCAAAATCGGTCACGCCGGTCCGTTGACCGGATCGATCGCGCATCTGGGCAAGGACAACGAAAATGGTGTGGCACTCGCCATCGCGCAGACCAACGCCAAGAAGGTCAAGATCGACGGCAAGGTGCTGAAACTCGAAATGATGTCGGAAGACGATCAGGCCGACCCAAAGGTCGGCACGGTGGTGGCGCAAAAATTGGTTGATGCCAAGGTCGCGGCGGTGATCGGACATCTCAATTCGGGTGTCTCCATTCCTGCTTCAGAGGTCTATGCCAAGGCCGGTATTCCGATGATCTCCGGCTCGGCGACCAACCCGGTGCTGACCGAGCGCAAATTGACCAACGTGTTTCGCACGGTCGGGCGTGACGACCAGCAGGGACCAGCCATTGCGACCTACATTGCCAACGAACTCAAGGCCAAAAAAGTTGCCATCATTCACGACAAGACCGCCTACGGCGAAGGGCTTGCCAAAGAAGTCGAGAAGACCTTGAAAGCGGCCAAGGTCAGCATCGTTGCCAGTGAGCAAACGACTGATAAAGAAACCGATTTCAAAGCCATTCTGACCAAAATCAAGGCGAGGAATCCGGACGTGATTTTCCACGGCGGCATGGATGCGACCGGCGGACCGATGCTCAAACAAGCGCGCGAGCTGGGAATCAAGGCAACCTTCTCGTTCGGCGACGGTGCTTGTACCAATGAAATGTTCAAGCTCGCGGGTGATGCCGCGACTGGGATGGTGTGCTCCCAAGCAGGACTGCCTGCGGCGGCGGCGACCAAGGATTTCAGCGATGCGTTCAAGGCAAAATTCGGCGACGTGAAACAGTACGCGCCGTATTTCTATGACGGTACGCTGGCCGTGGTCGAAGCGATGAAGTTGGCGAACTCAGCCGACCCGGTCAAGTTCGGCCCGCATTTATTCAAAGTCAGCTTCACCGGTGCGAGCGGCAAAGTTGAGTTCGACGAAAAGGGTGATCGCAAGGACGCCGAGATGACGATTTTTGTCGGCAAGGGCGGCAAAATCGAGCCGGTGTCGATTGTCAAGAACGGCGTGGCGACCAAGTTTGAAATGGCACCCGCACCTGCAGCGGCACCTGCAGCGGCACCGGCTGCTGCTCCTGCTCCTGCTGCGCCTCCTGCGGCGGCACCGAAGAAGTAGTCGATTTACGCAACGCAAAACGGCACCG
This sequence comes from Usitatibacteraceae bacterium, assembly GCA_038901675.1. Taxonomy (GTDB): domain Bacteria; phylum Pseudomonadota; class Gammaproteobacteria; order Burkholderiales; family Usitatibacteraceae; genus UKL13-2. The sequence continues at coordinate 16,399 of JBCKPM010000017.1, forward strand.
GTAACGGTGCCGTTTTTGTTTCTGCATTTGTTTGTGCGTCAACGCTTAGGCTAATATCGACCGATGGATGTCTTTCTGCAACAGCTCATCAATGGGCTCACGCTGGGTTGTGTGTACGCGGTCGTGGCGTTGGGCTACACCATGGTCTACGGCATCATCCAATTGATCAATTTCGCGCATGGCGAAGTGGTGATGATCGGCGCGATGGTGGCCTTTTCCGTCATCGTCGCACTCGCCGGTTCGGGTGTGCCGCCACTCATCATCGTGTTGCTCGGCGTGCTCGCCGCGATTCCGGCGTGCATGGCGGTCGGCTATGCGGTCGAGCGTGTCGCGTATCGACCGCTGCGCAACGCACCACGCTTGGCACCGCTGATTACCGCCATTGGCGTGTCGATGATTTTGCAACACGTGGCGCTCTTGATCTGGGGCCGCAACTACATTTCGTTTCCGCAAATCGTGCCCAATGTCACCTACGCGTTGACCGATTCGCCGACCGCCGCCACCATTACCAATGTGCAAATCGCCATCATCGTCTTGTCTATCGCCATGATGGGCGGATTGGTCACGCTGGTGTATCACACCCGCATCGGCATCGCCATGCGCGCCGTGTCGCAGCGGCCGGACGTGGCGGGCCTGATGGGAATTTCATCGAACAACGTCATTTCATTTACCTTCGTCATCGGCGCTGGCCTCGGTGCGATTGCGGGCGTGATGATCGGCAGCTATTACGGCATTGCGCACTATCAGATGGGTTTTTTGCTGGGCTTGAAAGCGTTTTGTGCGGCGGTGCTGGGCGGTATTGGCAATCTGGCGGGGGCGGTGTTGGGCGGCATTCTGATTGGCTTGATTGAAGCGTTCGGCGCGGGCTACATGGGTGACGTCACCAACGTTTGTTTTCTCGACACCTTCCTGCCCGGCTTCACGGCGCTGTGCGAAGCCAACCACAACATGTCGGTGTTTGGTTCGGGCTACAAGGACGTGTTCGCCTTCATCGTGTTAATCATGGTGCTGGTGTTCCGTCCGCAGGGTTTGCTGGGTGAACGCGTGTCGGATCGGGCGTAAGCTTTCCACAGGTGAGCACAGATGGGCGCGGATAAAAACCTTGCGACACATCATTCGATTGCTTCTTTGGTCTCGGTTGATCATTTTTTCCACAGATGAACACAGATGGACACGGATGAAAACCTAGCAGCGCTCAATTCGGTCACTTCAACAGTGATTGGCTGCGCGCAGCGTGTTAGCAACAATCTCGGCTGCGGATTTTTAGAGAAAGTGTACGAAAACGCGCTGGCCGTCGAGTTAAGTAAAGCGCAAATTCTGTTTCAGCAGCAAGCGCCTATGCGTGTGATGTATGAAGACCGAGTCGTTGGCGAGTATGTGGCAGATTTTTTGGTTCATGAAACGGTGTTGGTGGAGCTCAAGGCTGTGTCTGCGCTGACCGGAGTCCATCAGGCGCAGGCACTCAATTACTTGAAGGCGACCGGATTGAAAGTGTGTCTACTGTTGAACTTCGGTAACAGCCGCCTCGAAGTCAAGCGCGTGATCTTGTGATGAAGTTATCCGTGTTCATCTGTGTACATCTGTGGATAAGAAATTAATGCGTTCGTACTTGCCAACCCATTTACGCCACCACCCCGCCGTTTTGTACGCAGGCGTGGCGATGATTGCGATCGCACTGATCGCGCTGCCATTCGTACTGTCGATGGTCGGCATGGCGTGGGTACGCATCACCAACCTCGCGTTGCTGTTTGTGTTGCTGTCGCTCGGCCTCAATATCGTGGTCGGCTTTGCGGGCTTACTCGACCTGGGGTACATCGCCTTCTATGCCGTCGGCGCGTATGTGTATGCGTTGCTCGCCTCGCCGCACTTTGGTTTGCACTTGCCGTTCTGGGTGATTTTGCCGATCTGTGCGCTGGTCGCATGCATGTTCGGTGTGCTGCTCGGTGCGCCGACGCTGAAGCTGCGCGGCGATTATTTAGCCATCGTTACCCTCGGTTTCGGCGAGATTGTTCGCATCTTTTTGAATAATCTTTCTGAGCCCATCAACATTACCAACGGCCCCAAAGGCATCACCACCATCGACTCGATCAAATTTCTCGGCCTCGATTTTGGTGCGACCACGCGCTTTGGCAGTTTTGCGGTTGATGGCTTGATCAAGTATTACTACCTGCTGCTGTTGATTCTGATCGTGGTCATCGTCATCAACATGCGCTTGCAGAATTCGCGCATCGGTCGCGCATGGGAGGCGATTCGTGAGGACGAGTTGGCGGCGCGATCAATGGGCATCAACACCACCAACATGAAATTGCTGGCGTTTGCCATGGGCGCTTCGTTTGGCGGTGTCGCCGGTGGGGTGTTTGCCTCGATTCAGGGTTTCATCAGTCCCGAGAGTTTCACGCTCACCGAGTCGGTGATGATTTTGGCGATGGTGGTGTTGGGCGGCATGGGCAACATCTGGGGCGTGGTGTTGGGCGCGGTGCTACTGTCATTTGTGCCGGAGTTTTTGCGCTATACGGTGGAGCCGGCGCAAAAGGCGCTGTTCGGTCGCCAGATCATCGAAGCCGAAGTGCTGCGCATGTTGCTGTTTGGTTTTGCGATGGTGGGGATGATGCTCTATCGACCCGCAGGCTTGTTGCCTTCAGCAGTACGCAAACGCGAACCCGCGTGGAGTGACGCATGAGCGTGTTGCTGGAAGTTGATGGCATCACCAAACAGTTCGGTGGGCTGACGGCGCTGTCGGCGGTCTCGTTCAGCGTGGAAGCGGGGCAGATATTTGGCCTGATCGGACCTAACGGTGCGGGCAAGACCACCATGTTCAATGTGGTGACGGGTCTTTATCCGCACGATCAAGGCGCGATTCGATTTGACGGCGAGACGCTCAAGGGCCTGACCGCAGATCGCATCGCCGAAAAAGGCATCGCCCGCACGTTTCAGAATATTCGATTGTTCCAGAATCTGTCCGCGATCGAGAATGTCATGGTTGGCCGTCACATCCGCACCAAGGCCGGCGTATTCGGTGCAATGTTGCGCACGCGTGCGACGGTGCAAGAGGAGGCCGAGATTGAGGCGCGCGCACATGAGTTGCTGCAATTCGTGCAAATCGACAATCGTGCCAACGATGTGGCCAAACACTTGTCGTATGGCGACCAGCGACGCCTCGAAATCGCACGCGCATTGGCAACCGATCCGAAGCTGCTCGCACTCGATGAACCTGCGGCGGGCATGAACGCGACCGAAAAAATGGCGCTACGCGAACTCATTCAGGCGATTCGTGCGCGCGGTGTCACGGTACTGTTGATTGAGCACGACGTGAAACTGGTGATGGGTCTGTGTGATCGCATTGCCGTGCTCGATTACGGCAAGAAAATTGCGGAAGGACTGCCCGCCGAAGTGCAGCGCGACGCCAACGTGATCGAGGCCTATCTGGGCATTGAAGTCGACACGGCGGCGACATGAGCCTGCTGACGCTAAATGATGTGCACATCGGCTACGGCGGCATTCAGGCGGTCAAGGGCGTTAGTTTGCACGTCGAGTCGGGCGAGCTGGTCACACTGATTGGCGCGAATGGTGCGGGTAAAACAACGACGCTCAAAGCGATTTGCGGATTGCTGAAACCCAAGTCTGGCGACATTCGATACGATGGTCACAGCATTGCGGGACGCGCATCGCATCTCATTGCGCAAAGTGGCCTGGCACTCGTGCCAGAAGGGCGCGGCGTTTTTCCCGGACTCACCATTGAAGAAAATTTGGCGATGGGCGCGTACTGCCGACGGGATCGTGCTGCCCTCGCGGAGGATATCGACGTCGCGTTCCAGCGTTTTCCGCGCCTCAAAGAGCGTGCCAAACAGACTGCCGGAACATTGTCTGGCGGTGAGCAGCAAATGCTGGCGATTTCACGCGCGCTGATGTCGCGCCCAAGATTGTTGCTGCTCGACGAGCCATCGATGGGGCTCGCTCCACTCATGGTGCGAAAAATTTTCGACGTCATTCGTGAAGTCGCCGCCAGCGGCGTCACGATTTTGCTGATTGAGCAGAATGCGATGCTCGCGCTACAGGTAAGTCATCGCGCCTATGTGATGGATGGCGGCTTGATTACGCTCGAAGGTGAGTCGGCGGCATTGCTGCGCGACCCGCGTGTGCGAGAGGCGTATTTGGGTGAAGCCGCGTAGGGTGCGCCGTGCGCACCAAGGGTGAAACGGTCGTGCCGTCGGATTGGTGCATACGGCGCACCCTACGCTGAATTTGATCGCCTGCGCGGCATTGGCATCGACGATAATCACAGCATGACGCTTTCAAAAACCGAACTCGCCGAACTCAAGCGTGCCAAGGCGTTACTCGAAAACCCGAGCCTCGCTGCGCGTTTGTCGAGCATGCTCGGCTCACCGATTGAACGCGGCATGGCGATGTTGCCAGCACGCTTCAAATCGACGGTGCATAAGGTGTCCGAGGCGGCGATGCTGAAAGCGCTCGATGTTGCAGTGAAATCGATTGGCGTGGAACCGCGCCGTGTGGGCAGCACATCGAGTGATCGCGCACACAAGTTTGCGGCGGCGGCGTCAGGCGCAGTGGGTGGCGCGTTCGGCTTGCTGGCACTGAGTATCGAGTTGCCGATATCGACCATCATCATGCTGCAGTCGGTGGCGGACATCGCCAAAAGCGAGGGCGAAAACGTGCAGCACATCGAAACGCGCCTCGCTTGTCTGACGGTATTTGCCCTCGGTGGCCGCGCGCAAAGCGATGACGCCGCCGAATCGGGTTACTTTGCGGCGCGTCTCGCGATGGCGAGCGCCGTGTCGGAAGCGAGTAAGTTTCTCGCCGAAAAAGGCATGTCGCACGTGGGGGCTCCTGCACTGGTTCGCCTCACGTCACTGATTGCGTCGCGCTTTGGCATCGTCGTCTCCGAAAAAGCCGCTGCGCAGGCGATTCCGATCATCGGCGCGGCGTCTGGGGCGCTAATCAATACGCTGTTCATTGAGCATTTCCAGAACATGGCGCGCGGGCATTTCACTGTGCGTCGACTCGAGAAAATCCATGGTGCCGAGCCGGTTCGCCTCGCCTATCAGGCGCTTTAGGGAACCCCTACCATTGGGCTATGTCTGACCGCCCGGCATAGCTCGACAAGTTCGATCATCGCGATCCGCATGATCTGAAAGTCTTGTCACAACGCCGTACTACGGGAGAATAACAAGGATGACGTTTTTGATGTTTGTCGCCGGACTGGTATTGCTCATTGGTGGCGCAGAAGCTCTGGTGCGTGGCGCGGGCAAGCTTGCCGTGTCGGTGGGCATCTCGCCGCTGGTGGTGGGTCTGACCGTGGTGGCATTCGGCACGTCTTCGCCCGAAATGGCAGTGTCGGTGCAGTCGGCGATGGCGGGCAAGGTTGATATTGCCATCGGCAATGTGGTCGGCTCAAACATTTTCAACGTGTGGTTCGTCCTCGGTGCCTGTGCGCTGATCGCGCCACTGGCCATTAACCGCCAGATCATCCGGCAGGAAGTGCCGATCATGATCGGCGCGACATTGCTGCTGGTCGGCTTCATGTGGGATGGCCGCATTTCGCGGCCAGAGGCGGCGATCCTGTTTGTGCTGTTGCTTGGCTACACGGCATTTCTCGTGATTCAGTCACGCAAGGAGCACCGCATCACGGCGGCCGAAAGCGCAGAACTCGATTTTTCAAGTCAATGGGACCGCCACTGGTCAGTACAGGTCGTACTGATCGCGGTTGGACTAATGCTGTTAGTGCAAGGATCCAACTGGCTGGTTGAGGCGGCGATCATTTTTGCCAAGAGCATGGGTGTCTCGGAGTTGGTGATCGGTCTCACCATCATTGCTGCCGGCACCTCCATGCCGGAAGTGGCGACGTCAGTTTTGGCGACCATTCGCGGCCAGCGTGATATTGCGGTTGGCAATGTCATCGGCAGTAGTACGTTCAACATTCTGGGCGTGCTAGGCCTCACTGGTTTGGTCGCGCCCACCAGCCTGATAGTTGCGCCTCCCATACTGAGCTTTGACATGTGGGTCATGCTGGCGGTCGCGGTCGCCTGCCTGCCGGTGTTTTTCAGCGGACGCGAGATCGCGCGCTGGGAGGGTGTTGTGTTTCTCGGCTATTACTGCGCCTACACGGCGTATTTGATCCTGATGTCACAGGAACACAGCGCCCTACCGATGTTCAGCAATGCGATGTTGCTGTTTGTGGTGCCGATTACAGTCGTGACCATTGTCGCGAGTTTGATCAGACGGCGACCTCAATCCGAGCGCGTCGGGTGAATCGGCGCGGATGCCAATAAAATAACAACATGCCATCCTCCCAGCACAGTCTGCTTGCGCTAATGCTTCTGCTCCCGTTCATGGGGGCGGTGGCGCTACTGTTTGTCGGCAACGGACAGCGCAAGTTTGCTGGCTGGCTGGCGGGAGCCTTCACGCTCGCGGGTTTCGCGCTATTGCTGACGCTCGCACCGATGGTCTGGAATGGCGAAGTGCCACGCTTTCGCGTTGAATGGCTGCCGTCGTTGGGCGTGGGCTTTGGCTTGCGCCTCGATGGCCTTGCGTTTCTGTTTGGCGGACTCATCCTCGGTATCGGTGCGCTGGTGGTCTTGTATGGTGCCTACTATCTGGCGGATAACGATCCACCCGCGCGATTTTTCGCGTTGCTGTTGTTCTTCATGGGTGCCATGTTGGGCGTGGTGCTGGCTGACAACCTCATCCTGCTGGTGGTGTTCTGGGAACTCACCAGCCTCTCGTCGTTTCTGCTGATCGGCTTCTGGCGGCATCGCGAGGATGCGCGGCAGGGCGCGCGCATGGCGCTCGCCGTCACTGGCATAGGTGGTCTTGCCCTGCTGGCTGGCGTGTTGCTCATCGGCAAAGTGGTTGGTAGCTACGATCTGGACGTTGTGCTCGCGAGCAAGGTGGTGTTGCAACAGAGCCCGATGTTTGTGCCGCTTTTGTTGCTGGTGTTGCTGGGCGCATTTACCAAGAGCGCACAGTTTCCATTTCACTTCTGGCTGCCGCACGCGATGGCCGCGCCGACTCCGGTTTCGGCCTATCTGCATTCGGCGACCATGGTCAAGGCTGGCGTATTCCTGTTGGCGCGACTGTATCCGGCATTGGGCGATAACGATGTGTGGTTTTGGATCGTCTCAACCGTTGGCATGGTGACGCTGCTGATGGGTGCGGTGGTCGCGATCTTCCAGCACGATCTGAAAGGCCTGCTCGCGTACTCGACGATCTCGCATCTCGGTTTGATCACATTGCTGTTTGGCCTCGATACGCCGCTCGCAGTGGTCGCTGGCGTGTTTCACATCATCAACCATGCGGTGTTCAAGGCGTCGCTGTTTATGGCGGCGGGCATCATTGATCACGAAACTGGCTCGCGCGATATGCGCCAACTCAACGGCCTGTGGAAGCGCATGCCGATCACGGCAACGCTGGCAATCGTTGCGAGCGCGGCAATGGCCGGTGTTCCACTGGTCAATGGATTTCTTTCCAAGGAAATGTTCTTCATGGAAGCGACGGCCGTGGATACGCATCGGTTGTTGCAATTGGCCATGCCCATCGCGGCCACCATCGCCGGCATGGCGAGCGTGGCGTACTCGCTGCGGCTTATTCACGATGTGTTTTTCAATGGCGAGCCGGTCGGGTTGAGCAAAACACCGAACGAACCGCCGCGTTTCATGCGCGTGCCGGTAGAAATACTGGTCGTCATTTGCCTGATGGTTGGACTCTTCCCGGCGTACACGATCGGTCCGCTGCTTGCGGTCGCTGCGCAAGCGACGCTGAATCTGCCGTCGGTCGCGCAGATGCCACAATACACGCTGGCGATCTGGCATGGCTTCAACCTGCCGTTGCTGATGAGTGCAATCGCGATGGCGGGCGGTGTGACCGTCTATGTGCTGCTGCAACGAAAAATCAACCTGCACACCGTCGTCAAGCTGCCGGGTGATGCCAAGGTCTTGTTTGATGTGTTCATCGAAAACATCACTGTGATTGCTGGCGCACTGACCCGTCTCACCCAGAACGGCAGCCTGCAACGCTACCTGTTGTTGATCATTGTCACAGCTATCGCCGGTGGCGTTGCAGCAGTGTGGCTGTATCCGGCGGTCGGTGTGCGCCCAAGCGTTCCCATGGAAGCGGCCAATCTGGTGGTGATCGCCATCGCGCTGGTTGGAATCGGCACCGCGATTGGCGCTGTGGTCATGCACCGTGAGCGCCTGACGGCGCTTATCTTCATGGGGGTGGCAGGTTTGGTAGTCGCACTGTCATTCGTCTATTTTTCCGCGCCGGACTTGGCGTTGACTCAGCTGCTCGTCGAAGTCGTAACCATCATCCTCATGATGGTGACGCTGAATTTCTTGCCCAAGCAAAGCAAGCCCGAAGCGGCTGGTCGCAGGCACGTGAACTGGCGCGACGCGATCATCGCCTCGGCGGCCGGACTTGGCGTGAGCTGGATTGTCTATCAGGTGCTCACGCGACCGTTCAATTCCATCTCGCCGTACTACCTGCAAACGACAGTGCCGCAGGGTGGCGGCGCGAATGCGGTGAACGTCATCATCGTCGACTTCCGCGGCTTTGATACGCTCGGCGAAATCGCTGTGCTTGGCATGGCGGGGTTGATTGTGGCGTTACTGTTGCGTGGATTGATCGTGCCAGCCAGCAACGGAAACTCGCCATTCGGCGCGGTGTTTGAAGCAAAAATGCCTGAAGTCGCCCGTCAATCCTTGTTGCTACAGGTGATTTCCACGCTGCTGTTGCCAGTGGCAATCATGGTGTCAATCTACTTTTATCTGCGCGGCCACAACCTTCCGGGCGGCGGTTTCATCGCCGGGTTGATTTTTGCCATTGCCTTGATTCTCCAGTACGTTGCCTTCGGTCAGGCGCGTGTCGAGGCTTCGTTCAAACTCGACTACGGCAAGTGGGTGGGGTGGGGATTGCTGGCGGCCGGACTCACTGGCATGGGCAGCTGGCTGGTCGGTTTTCCGTTCCTCACCAGTACCTTCAAGTATTTCAGCGTGCCGCTGATTGGCGCGGTGCCGATTGCCTCGGCGATGTTCTTTGACCTTGGTGTGTTCCTGTGCGTGATCGGCGGCACCATGCTCGCCTTGGCAACCATCGGCAGACTGAGTCAACCCGCCAAGGAGGCCGCATGAGCCTCGCGCTGCTAGTCGCACTTGGTGTGGGTGTGCTGATGGCATGCGGCGTCTATCTGCTGTTGCGTGCTCGCACCTTCGACATGGTGTTGGGCCTCACGCTGATTTCCTATGCCGTTAATCTGTTTATCTTCTTCATGGGTCGACTCGCCGTTGGCAAGGCACCGATCATTCGCGCGGGTGTCCCGGAAACCCTGACTAACTATGCCGACCCGCTGCCGCAGGCGCTGGTGTTGACGGCGATTGTCATTTCGTTCGGCATGACCGCCGTTTTGCTCGCGATCGCGGTTCGTTCGCATGCCGAGAACGGCCACGACCACGTCGATGAAGAAGGGCGATCCGGCGTTGCCGTTGATACGCCGCCAATACCGGGGCGAACGCCAAAATGATGGCCTTCGCACTTCAGCATCTGGCAATTCTGCCAATAGCCATCGCGTTGCTGGCCGCAACGTTAACGCTGGTGGTGGGCGAGCGGCGCTTGGCACAGCAACGCGCCATCGCCTGGATCGCAATTGCGTTGCTGCTGTCGTGCGGCGCGCTCGCGGTGCTGCGAACGTCAAGTGGAGAGATGTTTGTCTATTTGATGAGCAACTGGCGCGCGCCGTTCGGTATCGCGCTGGCGGTCGATAAACTCACGGCAATCATGCTGCTCCTGACGTCATTCATCGGCGCGGTGGTGATGGCAGCGCAAACGAGTAGCCGCCGACCGGTCGGCACCTATTTCTATCCCCTGTTCATGTTGCAGTTGATGGGCTTGAACGGTGCGTTTCTCACTGCGGACTTGTTCAACCTGTTCGTGTTCTTTGAAGTGCTGCACGCGGCGAGTTACGGAATGCTGCTACAGCATCCCGACCGCGCGCGAACAAATGCGGCGACACACTACGTGGTCATCAATCTGCTCGGCTCGGCGCTATTCTTGATTGCCGCTTCGTTGCTCTATGGCGTCACCGGTACGCTAAACATGGCTGATCTTTCACTAAAGATCAACGCGGTGGGCCCGCAATCGCGCGCGCTGGTGGCTGTAGCTGGATTCACGCTGCTGGTGGTGTTTGCCATCAAGGCGGCGCTGCTGCCGTTGAACTTCTGGCTTACCGGCACCTATCGCGCCGCCGCCTTGCCGGTTGCCGCATTATTTGCGCTAATGACCAAGGTCGGGGTGGTCGCCATTGTGCGCACCTTGACGCTGATCTATCCGGATGGGAGCGCCATTCATTCGCACATGAGTCAGGCGCTGTTGGTGATTGCACCACTGACGATGCTGATGGCTGCGTGTGGCGCATTGTCAGCGCGAGACGTCAGCACGCTGATTGGCTGGTCGGTGGTGGGATCGGCGGGGATGCTCGTTACTGCTATTGCCATCGGTGAGCCGAGGGCTTTATCGGGCGCACTGTTCTATCTGATTGGCAGTACGGTGGCTACCGCGCTGCTGTTTCTCAACGCCGCGAGTCTCGATCAGGCCGGTGCGCGAGTCACGAGTGTGGGTGAGGCAGGCGGTCGCCAATGGGCCCGGACAGGTGCCTTGTTTGTGATCGGTGGCGCGGCGATGGCAGGCGTGCCACCGCTCTCTGGCTTCATCGGCAAGGCCACCATCCTCGCCGGTTCGGCGTCGCATTCAGCGCAGGTCTGGGTGTGGACCGCCGTGTTGCTCGCGGGCATGCTGTCGATACTCGCCTATGCCCGCATGGGAAGCCGATTGTTCTGGAAGCGCGACGCTGCGCTGGCGCAAGGTGCCAGTCTTGTACCAACGGGCGTGCTCGCCATCGCGCTCGTATGCCTCACGATTTTCGCCGCGCCAGTGCAACGCTTTACCGACCAGGCTGCCGCTGAACTCAAGCGGCCACAGATCATGATCGGAAATGTATTGGGCAAGCTCCCGCAGCAAAAGCCCGTGGTGCCGGTTCCGGTGACGGGGGTCAACAAATGAAGCGCTGGATTCCGCAACCGCTGGTGTCGGCGATGTTGCTGCTGGTGTGGTTGGCGCTGAACAACACTCTGCATGCTGCGCATCTGTTGCTGGGCGGGTTGCTGGCGATCGCAATTCCGCTGTGGACTTCGCGCGTCAGCATCGGCAAACCGAAACCACGACAGCTGCTGACGGTGATTGTGCTCGCCTGCATTGTGCTCTATGACATCATCAAGTCAAATATTGATGTGGCGATTCTGATCCTGGGGCCGGAGAAAAATATCAAACCTTCGTTTGTCTGGGTGCCGCTCGACTTGACCCACCCGCACGCCAAAGCCGCGCTGGCAGGCATCATCACCATGACGCCGGGAACCTTGTTTTCGGATTTTTCGGAGGACGGCAAGTATTTGCTGGTGCATGGGCTCAACGTTGCCGATGCCGCCGCACTGGTCGCTACTATCAAAGCGCGCTATGAGCTTCCGCTAATGGAGATTTTC
>JBCKPM010000018.1:0-27285 GCA_038901675.1 Usitatibacteraceae bacterium
CACGGCAGCGTCGATGACTTCTATTACCTGTCACGCACCTGCATGGTCAAGGACGAGGCCAACTTTGATCGCTTTGACCGCGCCTTTAGTGCTTATTTCAAAGGCGTTGAAAATCTCGACGCGGCACTCGATGTGCTGTTCCAGAAAGATATTCCCAACGACTGGCTGAAAAAACTCGCGGAAAAGTTACTGAGTGATGAAGAAAAGGCGCAGATCAACGCGCTAGGTGGCTGGGACAAGTTGATGCAGACGCTGCGCGATCGACTCGAAGAACAAAAGGGGCGTCACCAAGGTGGCAGCAAGTGGATCGGTACGGCGGGCACGTCGCCCTTTGGCGCCTACGGCTACAACCCGGAAGGCATTCGCATTGGTCAGGACGGCGGCCGACACAAGTCGGCCGTCAAGGTATGGGATCAGCGCGAATATCGTGACTACGACAGCCAGGTTGAGCTCGGCATTCGCAACATCCAAATGGCGTTACGACGGCTACGCAAGTTCGCGCGAACCGGTGCAGAGGAAGAACTCGACCTCGATCACACCATCAAGGCCACGGCGAGTAACGCAGGCTATCTCGACATCAAGATGGTGCCGGAGCGCCACAACCGCGTGAAGGTATTGCTGTTTCTGGACGTCGGCGGCTCAATGGATGAGTACGTGCATCGCTGCGAAGCGCTGTTCTCGGCCTCGAAAAACGAATTCAAACATCTGGAATATTTTTACTTTCATAATTTCTTGTACGAGTCGGTGTGGCGCAACAATCGACTGCGGCACGCAGAGAAACTCTCCACGCTCGATGTTTTGCACAAATATGGCCGCGACTACAAGCTGATTATCGTCGGTGACGCGACCATGAGCCCCTACGAAATTCTGCAACCGGGCGGCAGCGTTGAGCACTGGAATGACGAAGCTGGCAGAGTCTGGCTCAAGCGTCTGACCGACAGCTACCGCCACGCCGTTTGGATTAACCCGACGCCGGTGGAGCACTGGCAATGGACGCAGTCGGTCGCGTTGACGCGTGAATTGATGGAAGAGCGTATGTATCCAATGACTGTCGAAGGGCTCGATCACGCCATGAAGGCGCTCTTGTAGTCTACGCACGGGCTTTACCGTTGGGGCTGCCGTTTTGATTTGATGGGTATAGATTCCAGTGGGATAATGCACCACGGCAACAAAAGATTGAACACGCGCGTAATCAAACCAACAGAGAAGCCGCAATGAGAATTGCCTTGCTGGAGGACGACGTTGACGTTGGCGCGACGCTAAAGCAGTGGCTGGACGCTGCTGGCCATTCGGTGCACCACTTCACCTCTGGTAAGGCGATTGTGCGCGAAGCAGGCCGCGAGAGTTTCGATCTGTACATGCTCGACTGGCACGTGCCGGATATGTCATTCCATTTCTCGATTATTAGTGCAGTAATTCTCGCCCGGCGTCTAGCTCAATTTCAACGGAAAACAACCACGCCCCCATCCCAACCTTCCCCCGTAGCCGGGTGAAGGAGAAACCAGCGACGCAGCCATTTTCCGTGACCAAAATTTGCGACGAATACGCGCTGAATTATTCCAGTAACGAAATGGAAATGGAATCAGGTACTGAAGTGTTGCAGTGGCTGCGTGAAAAACAAGAGCTCGATACGCCGGTGCTGTTCGTCACCAGTCGCGATACCGAGGCTGACATCGTTGCAGCATTGACCGCCGGCGCGGATGACTACATGGTCAAACCGATTCGCCGCCTGGAGTTGCAAGCACGCGTGGAGGCCTTGCTGCGCCGCGCCAGAATGCGCGAGGCCAAGCCGACCAACATCGAAATCCACCCGTATCGAATTGATCTGGCGAATCGTGTCGTCACGCTCGATGCGGTACCGGTTGAAATGACCGACAAGGAGTTCGATCTCACGGTGTTCTTGTTTCGCAATTTCGGCCAACTGTTGTCGCGTGGTCACATCACCGAGAGTGTGTGGGGGCGTTCGGCCGAAGTGCAGTCGCGTTCGGTCGACACGCACATGAGCCGCATTCGCAAAAAGCTTGATCTGGGTCCGCAGCGAGGGGTGCGCCTCACACCAATTTACAACTTCGGCTATCGGCTGGAAAAGGTTGCGGCCGAACCTGACGCAGCGCGTTAGCGACGTCAGTTGCGCTGAAACACCCACAGCCCGTCCGCGTCTTGCGAGCGGCGGGCGCGCCCGGCGTGCCACAAGTAGTGCAAATGCGCGATCGCCTCGGCAATGGCAAATACCAATTGGTGATGGTCGAGCGGTCGGCGGAATAGCACCGGAAGAATGTCGGCTGCGGTCTTGGGCGTATCGAGTGCAGCTTCGAGTTCCGCCAATCGCTGTTGGTGGTGATCCGCTAATTGCACAAGCCGCGTGTGAAGTCCGCGAAACACGCGGTCGTGCGATGGCAACACCAAGGTGTCGGTCGGCAAGCCGCGAAATTTATCCATGCTGGTCAGAAACTGTTCAAGCGGATTCGCCTCCGGCTGATTGCCCCATACGCCGACATTGGTGGTGATGCGCGGCAGCACCTGATCGCCCGAGATCAGAATATGGTCGTCCGCCGAAAATAGACACGCGTGTTCCGGGGCGTGTCCGAACGCGGTGATGATGCGCCAATCACGTTTGCCGATCGTTAACGTGTCGTGTTCCATCAAGCGTCGGTAGCGCGTCGGCACGGTCGGCACGCCGCGCTTGTAGGATTGGATGCGCGTGGCCTGCGCTTCAGCAAAATCGGGGCGCGCCCGCGCGAGACCGTGGGAGACAAATAGTGCCGCCGAATTTTCACGATCAAAACCCGCGAAGTCCTGCGCCGCGGCGTGCGCGGACAAAAACTCCGTACTTGTCATGTATAGCGGCGCGCCAGTGGTTTCGCACAGCCACGCGGCACAGCCAACGTGATCGGGGTGAAAGTGCGTCACCACAATCTGTTTCACCGCGCGACCGCCCATGGTCTCGGCAAAATGACGTCGCCAAAGTTCGTGGGTGGTTTCCACGCCGTAACCAGTGTCAACCAACGTCCAGCCGTCGCCGTCTTCGAGCAGCCACAGGTTGATGTGATCGAGGGCGAATGGCAGCGGCATGCGTATCCAGTAGATGCCGTCGGCCACCTTGATGGCTTCGCCCGGTAGGGGTGGCGTCGCGTGGGGATACGAGATTGCGGGGAAGGTGTCGGCGACAGTCGGGATGGCGTTCATGCGGCCATTATCGCGGCGAGGCTAGGCGGAACCTCGAGCACGCACTCATTTTGAAACTCCAGTAAACACGGGTATCTTCAAGCAATATTGGCTGAAAAAGCGCACCCTTGCTGGTGTTTCAATCCGCTATTTGGTGGTGAACGTAAACACGCCGTCCCAGTTCTTACCCGGCGAATTGGCACGCAAGGCTGCAATGCGTTCGATATAGATCTGGTACACCTTGCGCGATGGATCCGCCATCGCCAGCGAGGCGATGGTCTGCTCCGCCTCATCCCACCGCTGCTGGCGATAGCGCTCAAGGGCGCGATGAAAGCGATCGATTTCATTGATTGCCGTCTCGACCACTTTGCCGTGCTGCCCAACGGGCTCGAAAATCGTGATCGGCTCCAACTTGCCTTTGACGCGCACCCGATCAAGCTCGCGATAAATCATGCCGGGCACCGCCGCGACGATGTTCTCCGACACCAGAATGCCGACGCCGTATTCCTTGGTCAGTGCCTCTAGACGCGAGGCTAGGTTCACGGCGTCACCCATCACGGTGTAAGCGCGGCGAAAGGCGGAACCCATGTCGCCGACGTTCATCGACCCGCAATTGAGGCCCACGCCGATGTCGAGTTTTGGCCAGCCGCGCTTGATGAAATCGGGCGCGATGATCTTGAGCGTCTCTTGCATCGCCATCGCGGATTTGAGTGCATTGGCCGCGTGGTGCTCGTCTTTGACCGGCGCACCCCAGAACGCCATGATGGCGTCACCGATGTATTTGTCGATGGTGCCTCGCTCGGACTGAATGGTTTTGGTCATCTCCGTCAGATAGGCGTTCATCATCGCCGTCAATTCGGTGGCTGACAGGCCTTCTGAAATCGTGGTGAAGTTACGCACGTCAGAAAACAACACCGACATTTCGCGCGTCTCGCCCTTGGTCGTGTAGGCACCGGGATTTTTCGCCATTTCATCCACCAGCTCTTTGGGCACGTAGGTGCCAAAGATTTCGGTGATGGCTTTCTTGCCGCGCGCTTCGATGAAAAAGCCATACGCCATGTTCAGTAGGTAGATGAGAACAATGAGTAATAGCGGCAGCGCGACTGGCAGCACTACGTTTTGGTTCCAGAAATACAGGTCGGTTGCCACGTAGGCAGCACCTGAGGTCACGACGGCGACGGTGGACCAGAACGGATTGAGCTTGACCAGCGCCAGCGCAAGCGGAATGCCCAACAGCATGACGATGATGACGTTGATGGTCAACTCATAGGGCGGCTTGCTGCGAATAGTGTTGTCCATGTAGCCAGCGATCATGCTGGCATGCGCCTCAACACCGGGATAGACCTCGCCGACGGGTGTGGAACGCAGGTCGAACAAGCCCTGCGCGGAGGAGCCGACGATGGCGATTTTTCCGGCAAGCTCCCCGGGCTGCAATTTGCCGCGCATGATGTCGGTCGCCGAAATGTAGCGAAACATGGGACTCTTGCCACGATACGGAATCAACGCGGTGCCCATCGCGTCCATGCGCACCGGCGCGGTATTCCCGACCACGACTTCCTTGAAACGATTCTTGCCGTCGCCTTCGTCTTCGCGTGGCACTACGCGCATCGGCGCATTGTCGAGAAAGGTGCGCAAGATGGCGATTGAGAGTGAATCGTAGTAGCCGCCATCGTGAAAAATGAACATCGGCACGCGGCGCAAGACGCCGTCGAAGTCGATGGCCGGCAGAATATGGCCGGTCGATGCGGCGCTATTCTGGAAGGCTTCAAGGTTGCCACTGTAGCCATCAATCGACAGCGAAATGAACGGCCGGTTGCCGAACGAGGTTTGATTGAACGTCGGCGGCGGCAATACGCCGAGCTTGAGGGTTTCCAGTGACTGGCTGCGATCATTGCTGCCCGCAAATGACAGCACCACGGGGTATTTTTTGATGGTGTCGGCGAAGCGCTTGTCGTAATCGAGTTGCGGTCGCAACTCGCGCAGTTTCGCCTGAAAGTCGTCACTGTTCTTGAACGACCCCGTTGCCAACTCTTCCAACTTGGCCAGACCGGAACTGGTGTCAGGCTCGGTAAACAGTACGTCGAAGCCCATCACCTTGAGTTTGTACAGGTCGAAACCGTTCTCCAATAACGCCACCCAGCGGTCGCGCGCCAGCGGCCAACGACCTTCTGTGGCAAGGGTTCGTTCATCGACGTCGATAATGACAATGCGCGGGTCGATCTTGTTCGGCATGGTCGCGCGCAGCTTGGTGTCGTAGGCCTGCCATTCGAGGTTTTGCAGAAACTTGACCGGCTCATTGAACACATAAAACGCCACCAGCAAGAACACCAGCGTCAAGCCGAGCCCGGCGCGAATGATCGCGTTAACCGACGAAAAATAGACCTTCCAAAGTGCCTTCAGCTTTTCCATTGCAGCCTCGATAGTGCCTTGCGTTTGCCGCGCAAACGTCCGCCCGCACCTTATTTGTGGTGGGTCATTCTGCCACGATTGAGTCGCGCACCGGGAGGCCTGATCGCGGGACAGCGCGCCATCCGGGGCTTAGTCGCCGCGCAAATATAACTTGAACACTGTCCATCTTGCATACGAGCGCCATGCGGCGTTGCAAAAACGCTTGTGTGGCCAGCCACACGGCGCGTTTTGCGCCTTGCCTGGCATCCCGTCTGCAAGCGGCCAATTGTTCAAGTTATATTTGCGCGGCTCCTTAGCGCGGATAGGCCTTGATGTAATCGAGTTTGGCCGCGTACAGATCGCGCCTTTTGCGCGTGGCACTGTACTCGATGGCTGTGGCAAGATGTTCGCCTGCGCGTTTAGTGTCGCCCAATTGCAGCAGTGCGCGCGCCTGCCAGAAATTGACCTCGTCGTTGTAAGGATCGCGGGCAAGTTCTCTGGCGAACGCAGCGCGTGCGAGGCGGGTCAAGGCAGTTAAACTTTGCGCTCCTATCTCTCAACATCGGTCTTTGCAAATGCATTTTCTTCGGCGCGTATTCACTCGGCTCAACCCCTTCGTCATCGCAAGTCTGCTGCTCGGCTACAGCATGTTGGTCGGCGCGCTGGCGAGCGCCAATCCGCCGCCGTTGTTGCTGGCCAATGTGCTCGGTGCCAATATTGACGTGAGCAAGTATCTGGTGAGCGAAAAATACGATGGCGTGTGTGCCGTCTGGGACGGTAGCGTATTGCGGTTTTGCAGCGGCAATGTGGTGCATGCGCCGAAGTGGTTTTTGGCCAAGCTACCGACCACGCCGCTTGACGGCGAGCTGTGGATTGCGCGCGGCAAGTTTGAGGCGGTGCTGAGCACCGTGCGCAAGTCTGTGCCCATCGATGAAGAATGGCGCGAAGTGCAATACCTGATTTTCGAGCAGCCGAACGGCGTTGGCAGTTTCGCCGAGCGGGTAGGGCGCATTCAACGCATTGTCGCCAGCGCTAATTTTGCGCAACTCAAGGCGGTCGAGCACTTTCGGGTCAGCAACCGCGTCGCGCTCAACGCCAAGCTCGATGACGTCGTCAAAGGTGGCGGCGAGGGACTCATGCTCCATTTGGCCGAAGCGCCGTATACGACAGGGCGCAGCGACGCGCTACTGAAATTAACACCACAGCGCGATGCCGACGCGGTGGTGGTGCGTCATATTGCGGGCGAGGGCAAGTATGTCGGCATGATGGGCGCGCTGGAGGTGAAGACGCCAGCGGGTATCGTGTTTCGGCTCGGCACTGGCTTTTCCGATGCTGTGCGCAAACAGCCGCCCGCCGAGGGTGCGACTGTGACTTACCGTTACCGGGAATTGACAAAAAACGGTGTTCCCAGATTTGCCAGCTACTTGCGCGAACGTATCGATCCGTGACGGCCGCGTGTGGCATCGCCCAATCAGGGTATCAATAGTAGCGGGCGCGTCGTTGTTTAATGGTTCTTGGTGGGACACTCAAGGAGATGGAAATGGCGACACAACGAACACAACGCATGCGGCAATTTTTGGTCGCGACAGCACTGCTAGCGTTTTCATCGGCGGCACTGGCCGATTACCTATGCGAATCCAAGGAGTTTGACCCGTCGCCGCAGCAAAAAGAGCTCTACACCAAAGTCGCCGTGGCGATGCGAACGGCGTTTTTGCTGCCACCTGAAGGCTGGTTGTTGATGTCTCCAACGACGCGCGTGCCGTCCGGTAAATTCTGTGGCGATTTCAAGAATGATCCCGTGACATTTGGCGCGTGGACTCGTTATGTCATCAAGCCGACTGCCGATGAATTGCGGCGTTCGCGCGCCGCTCAGGCCGCGCAACGCGCAGAAATCGATGCGCTCAAGGTTTTGCCGCCAGATCTCCAAGGGCAAGTCGATAGTCTGGACGCGCAGTCGAGCGCGCTGCGCAAAGAGTCACGCGACGCGGAGCGGGCCAAGGATGCCGCGCTGGCCAAGAGCAAGACGGCCGAGGCAGTGGATCTGAGCCGCAAGGCTTACGCCATTCGTGACGTCTACTCGGTCAAGATGAGGCCCAAAGAGCGTGATGCCTACAATAAATATAGGAAGGAAATAGAGCTCAGTCGTGACCGCTCGATGCGTGTTTCGATTGAAGCCAACGGTCGGCCGAGCGTCTCGGACGGTCAAGCCGAGCGCGTGGTGTTCGGCGCGGCGGCGACCAAGACCGTGCAGGCCACCGACAAGCTGGTTCGCATTACACTCAGCTTCGATCGCAGCGAGAATTTCCCCTCAGTGCATTTTGAAACCGTCAAGAAGCTGGTGGATCGTGCCAAGTTGCAGGCGATGGTCGCGGGCAATATTCCGCCACTGGAAGAGTCGAGAGCGGCCGTCGTCAAGCAAAACGAAGCGATCGCACAATTGGATGCCAAAGCGCGCGAGCTAGAGAAGTCGGTTGAAAACGAAGGCCGTCGCGATGCCGAGGCGGCGCAGATTGCCAAGCGGCAGGCGGCCGAGGCGGAGAAGGCAAAAGCGACCAAGACTGACGCCCCCCCCGACCAGCCCCGCCGTGACCACCTCGGCGGTGGCACCTCCGAGTGCAACGCCCCCTGCGGCTCAACCGCCCCCGCCGCCCAACCCGCCAGCCACCGCATCGAAGGCAGCGCCGCCGCCTGCCAAACCAGCCGCCCCCGACGCGGTGAAGGACGTGACCGAGACGGTGAACAAGTTGAGGGGGTTGTTTGGGCGGTAGTCGGTGGTCGGTAGTCAGATGGTGATTCCTGCTTTAGTGGATTGGAAATTGAAGCTGTACCACCCAACATTAAGCGCCGCGCCTGCACAGGGTCGGTCGACGACACGCATCGCCCATCGACCGCCCTGAACTGATGCGGGACAGTTCAGTCGCGTGATAAGCTCCGGCCAAATCCACGCCGGACCACGAACAACAATAGACGCGGAATGACGAACACGGTCGAACAATTCATCACCCGCTGGTCCAAAGCATCCGGCACCGAGCTCGCCAACGCGCAGCTATTCGTGACCGAGCTTTGCCGTTTACTTGCGCTCGAAACGCCGGAGCCAGCGTCCGAGAACACGCGCGATAACGCCTATGTATTTGAGCGCCGCGTTATTTTTCAGAATGGCGACGGCAGCACGGCCGAGGGCCGCATCGATTGCTATCGGCGCGGTCGCTTTGTGCTCGAATCGAAGAAGATCAAACAAGCGATTGCGCTCAAGGCGGCACAATCGAAAGGTATTGCCGTCAAAGCATTCGACGACCGCATGCAACGTGCGCGCGGCCAGGCCGAAGCCTATGCGCGCGCCCTGCCCGCACACGAGGGCCGGCCACCGTTCTTGATCGTGGTAGACGTTGGCAATGTGATCGAGCTCTACGCCGAGTTCAGCCAGACCGGCGGCACCTACACGCCGTTTCCGGACGCACGATCGCACCGCATTCGACTCACCGATCTGCGCGATGAACACTTCCGCGCGCGCCTGTGCAGTGTCTGGCTCGATCCGCTGGGTCTCGACCCCGCGCGTGCCACCGCTGAGGTCACGCGTGAAGTTGCCGAGCGCTTGGCGCTGGTGGCGAAAGCGCTGGAAGAATCCGGGCACGACCCCGAACAAGTTGCTGGCTTTCTCACCCGCTGCTTGTTTTCGATGTTCGCCGAGGACGTCGGCCTCCTGCCCAAACGTGCGTTTGCCAATCTGCTCGAAGAGTTGGCCGAGCACCCCGAGCGCTTTGTGCCGATGCTGCACGACGTGTGGCAGGCGATGGACAAGGGTGAATTTTCGGTCGCGCTGAAAGAAACCTTGCTGCGCTTCAACGGCAAGCTATTCAAACCTTCGCACATGGGACCGATGGTACTTCCCCTTCAGCGCGAGCACATCGACTTGCTGCATCAGGCCGCAGTCAAAAACTGGAAGCTGGTCGAGCCCGCCATATTTGGCACGCTACTCGAACGTGCATTGAATCCACTTGAGCGCCATGCGCTCGGTGCGCACTACACGCCGCGCGCCTACGTCGAGCGGCTGGTGTTGCCGACCATCATCCTGCCGTTGCGCGCCGATTGGGAAGACAGCAAAGGGGCCGCGCTACTATTGGCGTCTGAGGGCAAAATGCTTGAAGCACAAGCACTGGTGCGGACTTTCCATCGGGAGTTATGCGCTATTCGCGTGCTCGATCCCGCGTGCGGATCGGGCAACTTTCTCTACGTGACGCTCGAACACATGAAGCGTCTCGAAGGCGAGGTGCTGGTGCAGCTCGAAGAGTTGGGCGATACACAGCGACTGATCGAAGGCGAAGGCCTGACCGTCGATCCGCATCAATTCCTTGGTATCGAGCTCAACCCACGCGCGGCAGCGATTGCCGAACTGGTGCTGTGGATTGGCTACCTGCAATGGCACTTTCGCACCCACGGCGAAGTGCTGCCACCACAGCCGGTGTTGAAAGACTTTGCGAATATCGAATGTCGCGACGCCGTGCTGGCATACGACCACGTCGAATACGTGATGGACGAGAGCGGCAAGGCCGTCACGCGCTGGGATGGTCGCACCATGAAGACCCATCCGGTGACCGGTGAGGACGTGCCGGATGAGCGCGCAAGGGTTGCACTGGAGCGCTACATCAATCCAAAACAAGCCGCATGGCCGCAAGCCAATTTCATCGTCGGCAATCCGCCCTTCATCGGTCCGGCTGGTATGCGACAGGCGCTGGGCGATGGCTACACCGAAGCGCTGCGCCGCGCGTGGTCGGCCGTGCCCGATTCTGCCGACTTTGTCATGTACTGGTGGAACCACGCTGCCGCTACCGTGCGCGCCGGGCAGGCGCGACGCTTTGGCTTCATCACCACCAATAGCCTGCGGCAGACGTTTAACCGGCGCGTCTTGGAGCAACACCTTGTACCACCCGCAGGCGAGACCAAGCTCGCCTTATCCTTCGCCATTGCCGATCACCCGTGGGTGGATAGCGCCAATGGTGCGGCGGAAACAGGTCGGACAGATCCATCCCGACAGCCCCGACAACCTCATGGACTGAACACCCCGCGAAGCAATGAATCAGCACCTTGCCTTCATCGGCTTCACGGACAGACAGGCTTGGCCCCTTGTCATCGTGAGCCGGACAGCGTGCCTGCCAGCGGCCTGCCCCCATCTGTTTCACGCGCTCAAGGCGTGATAGCAGCGCGTCGATGCCTTGTGTAGAATTCGGGCTGTAGTGTGTTTTTGAATCCGCCGTCAGCTCCCCAGCATCGGCGGCTTTTGTTTGCGCGCTCACGCGCTTGCACCGCTGCTTTGTGAAGCAATAAATGCGCGGATGTCCTCAACTCGCCACGTGGTCACACGCGGCTCGAGTTTCACCGGCTTGGGGAAGCGTCCGGATTTGACGCCATCCCACCAGCAGGATTTTTTAACGGGGATGATTGGTGGAATGCCGCGCTTGGGGTCGCCGATGATTTGCGGCAAGCGCAGAAAGCCAGTTTCAGGAAGTTGGTTCATTTGCATCCGTCCTTGTTCGTGTTGAGACGGGTGCATCCTATTTCTTCCGATAACAGAAAAATACGGAAAGGGGTTTCCTGTTAAGGGTTTCTATCTACGGAAACCCGCGCCAATGCTGGCGCTATGGGTGTCTCTATTCTTCCGGCTTGCGTCCGGTCGGCACCCACTCGGGGCGGATGAGTGTCGCTGCCTTTTCGGCAAGTGTTTGTGTGAATCCCTGTTGCACCAGCCACGAGGTTACAGTCGCATTACTCGGGTGCGTTCCCCGGTCATCGCGGTTAGCATTTGCCCAGAATTTTCTAGCGGCCTGATTCATCATCGCCAGTTTGTCGGATATATGAGCGCGGTCATCAGGTGTTTGCGCCTTCGTCGCTTCGCCCTTTGCTTCCTCTTTACTGTCTGCCGCGCTCGCCATGCTTACAAACGCATCGGGCATATGCCAATTCATTCGATGCGCCCACGCTGCGAATCGCGGTAAATTGATCTTGGTGAATTGGCTGGCGATTTCGTGAATGGACGAAAACTCATTAAATCTGTCTATTGCGATTTCCAGCCGTTCAAAAGCTTGTTTGTATTTATCGCCGTCATAAGGCGCTTGCCGCCGCGCAGATTCGCTAACAAGCTCGCCAAACTCGCTATTGCGCGGCTCAAGGTCGCAGCAAAGGGCTATGGCCGTCCATAGCTCGGCTTGTTGCCTTTGGCTCCAGTAATCCCAGTTCGGCGCGGCATCCGTTCTGATTTTCTTGATTAGCGAACCGCCACGATAACCGCTATTCCTTAACGGTGTAAGTGGTTCCGGTGCTTTTGATATTTCGGCAACTTTCTTTGGCTTGCTATCGTCATCGCTCATTTGCGCCCCTTCACGCATTCCCCTCGGTAGGTAGCCGCACCAGCCGGGGAAGGGTTTCCCGGTTTTCCCGCCGTCGCGGTAGGTGCGGCTATTCAGTAGGAATCAGCCGGTCTTCAGCCTTACGACTTTAGCGCCTTCGTTCGACTCAAGAGCGGTAAACAGCTTCATCAATGCTTGCCGTTTTTCGGGCATATAGTCGTGCGCATCATAGTGGCGTTTTTGAACCCCTGCTAATCCGTGGCTTTGAAGTTCGCCGCGAATGTCTCTACTTACCCCACGCGAGGACAGCAGGGTTTCCACGCCGCGTCAGACAGCCGTAATCAAGCCGCCTGTTTTCCTTTAGCGTTGATCGGGATCACGTTCGCCGTACCGTTGCGCAGCGTGTCGAGATACTCCGCCCAATGCTGCATCATCTTGCGGCGCTCTGACAGGTGTTCGGCATAGTTGTACGCCGCACGCACATCGTCGCGTTCCGCATGCGCAAGCTGGCGTTCAACAACATCCCGATTCCAGCCTTGCTCGTTCAATCGGGTAGAGGCCATGCTGCGAAAGCCATGGCCGGTCATTTCGTCACTGGTGTAGCCCAATCGACGTAGAGCCGCATTCACGGTGTTCTCGCTCATCGGTCGCCCGTTGGTGCGCGCGCCGGGGAAAACGTATTTGCCAGTGCCCGTGAGGGCGTGCAATTCGCGAAGCACCTGAATGGCTTGGATGGACAATGCAACGATGTGTAACTCTCGCATCTTCATGCGCTCTGCCGGAATGCGCCACTCGGTACCGTCAAGATCGAACTCTGCCCACTCGGCCTTGCGCAATTCGCCGGGGCGCACGAAAGTAAGGGGTGCCAGCTTGAGGGCGCATTGCGTGATGAACGAGCCGCTGTACCCGTCAATCGCGCGAAGCAGTTCGCCGATAGCCTTGGGTTCGGTAATGGATGGATGATGCGATTGCTTGACCGGGGGGAGGGCACCACGTAGATCGGTGGTCGGATCGCGTTTCGCCCGCAGCGTCGCGACCGCATACCGGAATACCTGGCTACAGTTTTGCAGTGTCCGGTGCGCGGTATCGAGCGCATTGCGGCCTTCAACGCGTCGCAAGACGCTCAGCAGTTCAGCGGCAGTTACCTCGCTGATTGGACGGCTTCCAAGCCACGGGAATACGTCGCGCTCAAGTCTGCGAATGATTTTGCTGGAGTGTGACGCTACCCACGACGATTCGTGTTTGGTGAACCACTCCCGCGCGATCACTTCAAAGCTGTTTGCCGCCTGAACGCTTTTGGAGTCCTTTTCCGCCTTGCGCTTGATACCGGGGTCAATGTCGGCAGCGATGTCCCTGCGGGCTTGGTCGCGTTTGTTGCGCGCGTCTTTCAACGGCACTTCGGGGTAAGTGCCAAACGAGATCAACTTCTCCTTACCCCCAAACCGATACTTGAAGCGCCACCACTTACCCCCGTTCGGTGTAACGAGAAGGAATAGGCTCGCCGCGTCGAAATGCTTCCGTGGCTTCTGGCCTGCTTTGAGTGCCTTGATACCAGTGTCTGTGAGCGCCATTTTGGGGTAACCGATGTTGGATAGAGTGCTACTACCCCTAAAGTTACCCCCAGTTACCCCCGGATGTCAATGTTCTTGTTCGGACGGTATCACACAAAGAAAAGGCCGCTTCCCTATGAGAGATGCGGCCTTTAGGATGCTGCTGGACTACTTTGGATGTTGATTTGGTGGAGCCGGGCGGAATCGAACCGCCGTCCGCAAGCCCTCTACAGGCCGATCTACATACTTAGATTCCATTAATTGATTTCGCCCCGCAGACGCCAATGGTCGGGCTGCTACAGCGCTAGCCACCTTGATTTAACCTTTTACCAAGTAGCCCGGCAAAAAGCGATCCTCGTTAATGACTCTGCTGTGTGTTGCCACACCCGGCGTTGAGGCCCACCGGTGCAGAGCGCGGCCGGTTATTAAGCGGCTAGTGCGTAGTTTTCGTCGTTTGCGACTATTTGTTTTGCAGTTGTATTTACGAGGTGCTCTGCCCCTCGGTATGCACGGTTCTGCTTTGATGCCCACGTCGAAACCAGGTCGGCCCCGAATTCGAAGTGATGTGATTATCTCACGATGCCTATCTGGGGGCAGCGTCGCGCCACGCAAGCCCGTCGGGGCCGTTGCCGGTTTCGACCGAGCCGATCACGGCGAGCGATTTCATGTCGATCTGATCGACCCGCCTGACTTGGGTTCGAGAGACAAACGCGCGCGTGCCGTCGGCCGAGAACTGAATGCCGAGCGGCACGCCGCCCACGCTGATGCGCTTGATGATCTTGCGCGTTAAGGCGTCGACGACGATCACGGTGCCGCTGGCAGGGTCGAGCGCCTGCAAGGCGGTGAGGTTGTTTTCTTTGCTGCTTTCGCCCTGCCCACGCGGGTCGGACACCAGCACGATCTTGCCGTCCGGACTGAACTTGAGCCGAATCGGCAGGGCACCCACCTTGAACGTTTCCTTGACCGTATTGCTCGCCGTGTCGATGACCGAAATGCCGCCGTCGGCGTTGTGACCGACCCAGAGCTCGCGGCCGTCGGGCGAGATGTCAATCGCCTCGGGTTGTCCACCGACCGCAATTTGCGTCATTCCCGCCGTGTTTGGCGGGCCGTCGAGACGGATGGCAGTGACGTTGTTGGAGCCAATATTGCTCGTATACAGGCGCGTGCCATCGGGCGACACTACCAGCATGTGCGACACCGAAGCACCGGTGCCCATCAGCCAATCGACCTTGTCGGCAGCGATGTCGTAACGCGCGACGGTGCGTGTCGATTCGGACGTGAAGTACACCTTGCCGCCGTGTAACTGCATGCCGCGCGGACGCGACAACGCTCCCAGATCGTGCCGTCGGATTTCCTTTGCCGCATCGATGTCGATGATGGAAAGCGAATTGCCGGGACGCTGCGCCCCGTAGTTGGCGACCACGACAAGCGTGCCATCGGCGGATACGGCGGCTTCGTGCGGGCCGTCACCAGTTGGCACGCGCGCAACAACTTTCATGGTCGCCGGGTCAACAATGGCGACCGTGTTCTCACCCTTGTTCAATACGATGAGCCGTGATGCGCTCGGCACTTGTGCGGCAACGAGTGTCGTCAGGCTCAACGCAGCCGCGATGAGGCATCGGTTGAAGGGTCGAATGTGTGCGCTCATCGGTGTCCCGGACAATTTGATTGGTCAATTATGCCGCAACTGCTGCCGCGCGGTTAGCCCAGCAACGCGAGCAATTCAGCGGGCGTGCCGATTCGTGCATCCGCGCCCCAGGTCGCCGGATCAGTGCCGCCCAAATAACCGTAGTCCGCGATGATACTCACCATGCCAGCGGCGCGCGCGGCAACGATGTCGCGTTCGTCATCGCCAACGTACCAGCACTCATGCGCGTCGACGCCGAGTAATTCGGCGGCATGAAGCAACGGTGCCGGGTGTGGTTTCGCGTGCGGCGTGGTGTCGCCACTGACAATGCAAGGCGTGCGTGTGTTCAGCCCGAGTTGGGCGACGATGGGATCGGTGAAGCGCTTGGCCTTGTTGGTGACAATTCCCCACGCAATGCCACGCGCTTCAAGTGCATCGAGCGTCGCGTCGATGCCTTCAAACAAGCGCGTGTCAACGCACACGCGCTCTTCGTAACGGTTCAGGAACTGATCTCGCAATTCGCTAAATTCAGCGTCCTCCGGTGTCAGGTCGAAGGCGATGAATACCATGCCACGTCCACCACGAGAGACGTGCGGCCGATAAATCGATAACGGCAAACTGTCCAATCCACGCGCCTTTCGGAGCAAATTTGCCGCAAACGCTAGATCCGGCGCGGTGTCTGCCAAGGTGCCGTCGAAGTCGAACAGTACCGCGCGCGGTACCGGCAAGGTCAGCGCATCCGCCATCAGCGACGCAGCAGAGGCAATGATTTGAACCGAGTGCTGAACACGCCGCTGGCGTTACCGCCCCACCACGATTCGATCACTGTCGTATACAGCGCGCGGTAATCGATGACCGGCGGCGGGCCGTCGATTTGGAACACATCGACCACCGGCACCGGCGCGCCGTAGAGGCCGCCGTTAACGCGTCCACCGAGCGCGAAATGCACGCCCGACCAGCCGTGGTGGGTACCGCCTTCGGCATTCTCTTTCGGGCTGCGACCGAATTCGTCTTAGGTGAAAACCAGCGTGTTAATTGGCCGATTTCCTGCATGCCCGCACGAAACGCAGCGAGTCCCTCAGCCAGACGCTGCAACACTGTGCCGTGAAATTTTTGCTGCGTCCAGTGGGTGTCGAACGCGTTGTGCTGGTCGCCGTCTTCGGCGTTGAGTGTGATGTGAACCACCGGTGGCACCAAACCCGCCGCAGCGAGTTCGACCGTGGCTTGGAGCGCGTTGCCGAATGCATCACCAGGAAAAACCGTTTTGAGCGGTTGCGCGGCCTCAAGTGCAAATGACTGGGCGATGCGAGCCGCCTTGGCGGTGCTCAAAAATGCCGTCTCAGAAACCCTGCGTCGTGCGTGCCATTCGCTCGGGTACAGCATGTTGACAACGCCCACACGCTGGCCCCCACCGCGAAACGAGCCCATCGGATCGGCTTCACGAATGTCAAGATCGCCAAAGGCGAGGGCGTCTAGGTCGGCGCGCAGGATGGATGGATTACGTTTGAGCGCACGCGTCATCCAGCCCTCGGTGAGAAATTCATCTGGCGCGGATCCGGTGAACTGCGTTTCAGCGTCGCGGTAATGCTGATTGGTGACGTCTTGCTGGCCGATGCCTTGCAAGATCGCTAATTCGTTGTTAGCCCACAGCGTCATTAGCGGCTCAAGGCTGCGGTTGAGGCCGTGCGAGGCGTTCAACATCATGACTTGATCGCGTTGCAGCGCGATGGTCGGGCGCATTTTGTAATAGTGCTCATTGGTGACGGGTACCAACGTGTTGTAGCCGTCGTTGCCGCCTTTGAGATAGACCATGACCACGAGTCGGTTCGCAGTCGCGGACAACGCTGCGGCTTGCGCCATGGCAGTGCCCAGCGGTGCAGTAGCCAGCGCAGCGGCTGAAGAAGACAATAGAAATTGGCGGCGATTCATAATCGATGGTCGTGCGGAGTTTTGACAGCTGAAGTCGTTATTTTGTTATCCCAAACACAGTGGCGGCGCTCATCTGTTCGCGTTCTCAGTGTGCTCGCGGATGAGATTCCTCGTGTCACTCGGAATGACAATTTCAACTAAGGTGAAGCTTGAATTTTATGCGTTGTTCAGCGTTGCCGTTACTGCGATTGCGTTGATGCCTATTTTGTCATCCCGAACGCAGAGAGGGATCTCATCCGGCTGCATTGCGAAAAGTTGGCGCAAGAAAGTTCATTCAGGTTTTCGGCAAGCCAGCATGTAATTGACCGAAACGTCGCTGCCCAACCGATAGGTTTTGTTCAACGGATTGTAGGTCATACCGGTAAATTCCGAGACGTTCAGATCCGCGTCGCGCGCGAAGTTCGCGAGTTCAGCAGGCGTAATGAATCGACGATATTCGTGCGTTCCCTTAGGCAGCATCCGCAGCACATACTCGGCACCAATGATCGCGAACAGGAACGACTTTGGGTTGCGATTGATGGTTGAAAAAAATACCCACCCCCCGGGTTTGACCAAGTCTGCACAGGCGCGAATGGTGGAAGTCGGCTCGGGTACGTGCTCGAGCATTTCCATGCAAGTGACGCAATCAAACTGCGCCGGTTGTGCTGCGGCGATCTCTTCGGCCGAGGTCAATTGATAGTCGAGCGCCAACGATTTTCCATGTGAGAGCGTTTCGAGCTTGTGCAGTTCAGCGACTTTGAGCGGCTTTTCCGATAAATCAATACCGGTGACGTTCGCCCCTTTGAGCGCCATCGATTCCGCGAGAATGCCGCCGCCACAACCGACATCGATGACGCGCTTGCCAGACAGTCCTACCAGTTGGTCGATGTGACCGAGGCGCAGCGGATTGATGTCGTGCAGCGACTTGAATTCACTGGTCGGATCCCACCAACGCGCGGCGAGGGCGCCGAATTTGGCAAGTTCGAGAGGATCAACGTTGGGACTTGCGTTGGACATGGCGGGTAGGGCGGATGTTGGTTGAAAACATTCCACAGATGAACACAGCTCAAAGCTCGCCTATTTGGCGTTCCGTTGGGACAAACGCTCAACAGCGAATGGTCAGTTGCGTTAGGAATTTATCCGTGTTTATCTGTGTTCATCTGTGGTTACAAAGATCCTAGTGCGCACGAAATCGCTCGCCCCACGTCGCCGCCTTGGCGCGGATTGCGTTGATGTCCATGCGCGTCAGAGTGCGGTTATCGAGCAGCAGTTCCCCGTCGACCCACACATGGCTGACTTGTTCGCGACCGACCGCGTGCCACAGGTGGGAGGCGGCATCGTAGCAAGGCGTGGCTTCGATGCTACTCATGTCGACGGCGACCATGTCGGCGGCCTTGCCTGGTTTGAGTGAACCAATCTCGCGATCCCACTGCAATGCTCGCGCACCGTTGAGCGTCGCCATCTCCAGTGCCTTGAGTGCAGGTAGCGCCACCGCGTCACCCGTGATGCCTTTTTGCAGTAGCGTCGCCAGTCGCGTCTCGGCGAACATGTCGAGCCGATTGTTCGACGCGCAACCATCGGTGCCAATACCGACGTTGATGCCCGCGTCGAGCATCGCCTTGACCGGCGCGATGCCGTTACCGAGTTTCAGATTCGATGTCGGACAATGCGCGACGTGCACGCCGCGCTCCTTAAATAGCTGGATCTCTGTCGGCGTGAGGTGCACGCAATGCACCGCAATCAGATTCGGGCCGAGTACGCCGAGCCGCTCCAGACGCTCGATTGCGCGCGTGCCGTATTGTTTTTCACTCTCCGCCGGCTCGCCCGGAGCCTCGTGAATGTGGCACATCAGCGTGATGCCTTCCATCTCGTTGGCAATCATCACTAGTTTTTGAAAGGTCTTGTTCGAGACGGTGTATGGGGCGTGCGGCGTCAACATCAGTTTTAATTTTGGGTCGGCCGCAAAATCTTCGCGCGAGGCGAGCCCGCGCGCGATGTAAGCGTCAGCGTCGGCTGCATAACGCGTCGGAAACTCTAGTACCGCGCCGCCGAGCGCAGCACGCATGCCTGCTGCGCGCACCACCTTGGCCGCTTCATCCTGATAAAAATACATATCGGCAAAGCACGTTGTGCCACTGCGCAACATTTCCGCGCACGCCAGTTCCGTGCCGTCGTGCACATAGGATTCCGACAGGTGCTTCGACTCTATCGGCCAAATGTGATCGTTCAACCACGTCATCAGTGGCGTATCGTCGGCGAGCCCGCGCATCAACGTCATCGCAGCATGGGTATGCAGGTTCACCAACCCTGGAATGAGCACGTGGTGGGACAACGTTGTCTCCTTGGCCTCCGGAAACTGTTGACGCGCTTCACTGGAGGGCAGCACCGCGACGATCAAATCGCCATCGACAACCACAGCGTGGTGCTCGAGTACGGCCAACGGCTCAACGGGAATCACCCAGCGGGCGGACAAAATTTGCTTCATGCGTGGTCGCGATCTCGAACAGAAACAAAAAAGCCCCGCAGCGCGGGGCTTTTTTGCCGGTTACCCGGATTACTTGGTTTGGATGCCCTTGAATTCGATATCGACGCGGCGATTCTTGGCGCGGCCGTCAGCAGTTTTGTTGGACGCGAGCGGCTGTGTTTCGCCCTTGCCTAGGGTGGTGACTTTGGCGGCGGTGATGCCTTGCGAAACCATGTATTCCTTGACCGTGGTGGCGCGGCGCTCGGACAGTTTCTGGTTGTACGCATCGGTGCCGACCGAGTCCGTGTGGCCGGTGGCGATGACCATCTCGACGTCGATCGATTTCATCTTGCCGATGGCGTCGTCGATCGATTTCTTGCCGTCCGGCTTCAATACCGACTTGTCGGAATCAAACAATGCTTCGGCCTGAATGGTAATCGCGACCTTGACCGGCTGCGGCGCAGGTTTTGCTGCTTCGACCGGTTTCGGTGCGACCACCGGCGTCGGCGCGACCGGCGCTGGCGCGGGCTTCGGTGGCTCGACTTTTTTAGGCATGCAATCCGGGTGACTGATGCCGCTGGTCAGCACACACGCGCCGGAGGCATCGCGCACTGGCTTGCCAGCCGCGTCGATGAGGTTAGTCGGTACTTGAGCGTAGGCGACTGCGGCGCCCATCAGCGCTGCTGATGCGGCGAGCTTGGCAATAAGGGAATTGTTCATGTTGGTAGTGCTCCCAAGAGTGTGAAGATTGAAAAATTCGTGGTTTGAGGCGGTTTTGCGATGCGACCAATGCTTCTCAGGGAGGCCCGAGTGCGCTGTTTCGACTTCACCGGGGAAAGCAACAGACGGGGCGAAAGGGGTTGTCGAATTGCGCTGGATTGAGCCTTCGTAGGGACTGCGAAATCATACACGATAGGGCGAGACGGGTACACCGCACGCCCCCGAACGGCATTTCAGACCTTCGATACAGTTGCGCAATAACAACATTATGCTTGTTTCTTGCACGACCCACACCAAAACACAACCGGTTGTGATGCGCGTAAAATTTGCTCGCTACCGATGGTGGTTTAGCGGCCTGAGAGTGGCCAATCGGTCGCGAATGTGTTAAATTTACCGGCTAGGCAATCTAGAAAATACTTATAAATCAATAACTTGTCGTCAAGCGCCCGCCACTAAACGCCACCACCTTGGCGCATGTCGGATGTTTTGTTGGCGCACCGTTTTGCCACACCTTCAAACCGAATAAGAGCCTGCTCGTGACCGATCCGCTAGTCCCATCATTCGCCAAAGAAACGATTCCAATCAGCATCGAAGAGGAGATGCGCAAGAGCTTCCTCGACTATGCGATGAGCGTGATTGTCAGCCGTGCGTTGCCCGACGCGCGCGACGGCCTGAAACCGGTGCATCGACGCGTGTTATTCGCGATGCAAGAAGTCAACAATGTACACAACCGGCCATTCGTCAAATGTGCGCGCATTGTCGGTGATGTGATGGGTAAGTACCACCCGCATGGCGACACCGCTATCTACGACACGCTGGTGCGCATGGCGCAGCCATTCTCGCTGCGCTACATGCTGGTCGACGGCCAGGGTAACTTTGGCTCGGTAGACGGCGACAACGCAGCGGCAATGCGCTACACCGAGTGCCGCATGCAAAAGATCGCGTCTGAATTGATGGCTGACATCGATTCCGATACGGTTGACTTCGGGCTCAATTACGACGGTAAGGAAATGGAGCCGCTGGTGCTGCCCGCGCGCTTCCCGAATCTGTTAGTCAATGGCTCAACCGGCATTGCGGTCGGCATGGCGACCAATATTCCGCCGCACAACCTTTCCGACACCATCGACGCTTGTCTGCGGGTGTTGGAAAACCCGGCGGTCGGAATCGAAGAGTTGATCGACATCGTCAAGGCACCGGACTTTCCGACTGCCGGCATCATTTATGGCATTGATGGCGTGCGTGACGGCTATCGCAGCGGACGCGGTCGCTGCATCATGCGCGCGCGTTGCCACTTCGAGGATCTCGAAAAGGGCAGCCGTCAAGCGATCATCATTGACGAACTGCCGTATCAAGTGAATAAAGCCAACTTGCTGATCAAGATTGGCGAGTTGGTACGCGACAAGCGGCTCGAAGGCGTATCGGATTTGCGCGACGAGTCGGACAAATCCGGCATGCGCGCGGTGATCGAGTTAAAGCGCGGCGAAGTGCCTGAGATTGTGCTGAACAATCTGTACAAGATGACGCAGATGCAAGAGTCGTTCGGCATGAACATGGTCGCGCTGGTCGACGGTCAGCCGCGTCTGCTGAATCTGAAACAATTTCTTGACGCGTTCTTGCGTCATCGCCGCGAGGTTGTGACGCGTCGCACCGTGTTTGAACTGCGTAAAGCGCGCGACCGCGGGCACGTGCTCGAAGGCCTCGCTGTTGCGTTATCAAACGTCGATGCAATCGTCGAGCTCATCAAGTCCGCGCAGACGCCAGCCGAGGCGAAGACGAAGCTGATGGGACGGGTGTGGCGATCCAAGCTGGTGGAAGACATGCTGGCGCGTGCCACCGGCGAAAAATCGGCGTCGTTCCGGCCGGAAGGATTGCCCAAGGAATTCGGGTTGGGTACGGCGGGCTATCGATTGTCCGAAACCCAGGCACAGCGCATTCTTGAAATGCAATTGCAGCGCCTGACTGGGCTCGAGCAGGACAAGATTGTCAGCGAGTACAAAGAGATCATGGAAACGATCGCCGATCTGCTGGATATTCTTTCCAAGCCAGAGCGCGTCACTTCCATCATCGCCAGCGAATTGCAGGCCATCAAGACGCAGTTTGGCGACAAGCGTCGTTCGGAAATCATCGCCCATGGACAAGAAATGTCCATCGAAGATTTGATCGCCAACGAAGACGTGGTGGTCACCATGTCGCATACCGGTTACATCAAGTACCAACCGATCGCCGACTACCGTGCGCAGAAGCGCGGTGGCCGTGGCAAACTGGCGACCGCGACCAAGGACGATGATTTCATCGAGAACCTTTTCATCGCCAAGACGCATGACTATGTGCTGTGCTTTTCCAACAAAGGCCGCGTGCATTGGCTAAAGGTGTACGAGATTCCACTCGGCTCACGTGGCTCGCGCGGCAAACCGATTGTCAATCTGTTGCAGCTGCAGCCTGAGGAGAAAATTTCAACGGTGTTGCCGATCGCAGAATTCCGCGATGATCGTTTCGTGTTCTTCGCAACGTCCGAGGGCACCGTCAAGAAAACCGCGTTGTCCGACTTTGCCAACCCGCGCAAAGCCGGCATCATCGCCATCGCGCTCGATGAAGGCGATTCGCTGGTCGGTGTGGCGCTGACCGACGGCAAGCACGATGTGATGCTTTTTTCGGACGAGGGCAAAGCGGTGCGCTTTGAAGAATCCGATGTGCGCTCAGTGGGGCGTGACACGCGCGGTGTGCGCGGCATGAATCTGGCCAAAGGTGGCAAGGTGATTTCCATGCTGGTTGCGGAAAACGAGCAAGACTCGGTGCTCACCGCGACCGAATTCGGCTACGGCAAGCGCACCGCAATCACAGAGTACACGCGCCACGGTCGGGGTACGCAAGGCATGATCGCGATTCAGACGTCGCTGCGCAATGGCAAGGTGGTCGCGGCAGTGCTGGTGAGGCCGGAAGATGAAATCATGATGATCACGACCGCCGGTGTGCTGATTCGTACCAAGGTTGTGCAGATTCGTGAGATGGGCCGCTCTACACAGGGCGTGACGCTGATTAACCTGGATGAAGGCACCAAACTCACTGGCTTGCAGAAGGTCGCGGAGTCCGATGAAGAGGGTGATGAACCGTGAACAAGTTGACGCGATTAACGAGTGTGGTGGTTGCTGCTGGCGTCGTTTACAGCGTGGAGCCAAACGCCGCCGAGTGCAACGTCGCCAGAGCTGAAAGCGGCTTTGCTTGAAATGATGGATGCGATCAACCTCAAGCAGGCGATGAATCAGATGGCCGTCGCGATGACGCAGTCGATGCCACAGATGATGGCAAGGTCAACCGAGCAGGTGGTCGCGAAGTTGCCGACCGATCAGCAGGAAAAGGCGCGTGCCTCGGCCAAGAAAAGCATGGAAACCGCGATGAGCGGGGTGTCAACCATGTACAACGACCCTGTCATCGTTCAGGGAATGGAGGAGATCATGACGCGCGCCTATGCGCGGCGATTTACACTCGCTGAAATCCGATCTATCACCAGCTTCTACCAGAATGATGCGGGCAAGAAAATGCTGACCAGCGCGCCACAACTGATGCAAGATACTGCCCCTGAAATCATGGCACTGATGTCGCCGCGAATGAGCACGATGATTGAAAAAATCACCAAAGAGGTTGCGGAGAGCGTGAAGATGAACTCACCCGGCACCTCAAAGTAGCGGCCGGCACGGTGTTGCGCGCATTCAATTTTTCGGCAGGACCTGCCGCGCTGCCGACCGAGGTTCTGCAACAAGCGCAATTAGAGTTGCTCGACTACCAAGGCAGCGGCACCTCAGTGATGGAAATGAGCCACCGCAGCAAGTTGTTCATGGAACTCGCCGCCGAAGCGGATCGCGACTTGCGCGAGTTACTGGCGATTCCGCCGAATTACAAGGTGTTGTTCCTGCAAGGCGGTGGCAAGGGCGAGTTTTCCATTGTGCCGCTCAATCTGTTGCGCGGACGCACGAGTGCCGACTTCGTCGATACCGGGCATTGGTCGCTGCAAGGGATCAAGGAAGCAAGCAAGTATTGCAAGGTCAATGTGATCGCCACAGCTGCAGACCGACGATACACCTATGTTCCGCCGCAATCGACGTGGAAGCCAAACGTCGACGCGGGCTACTGCCATATTTGCAGCAACGAAACCGTCCAAGGCGTCGAGTACTTCTGGACGCCTCAGCTCGACGACGACGTGCCGCTGGTTGCGGATATGTCTTCACACATTCTGTCGAGACCGATGGAGGTGTCGAAGTTCGGCTGCATTTATGGCGGCGCACAGAAGAACATCGGCTCTTCCGGTTTGACGGTGGTGATTGTGCGAGACGACCTGCTCGGCCAGGCGCATCCGCTGACGCCGTCCGTGTTCGACTACACACAGCAAGCGGCGTGCGGCTGGATGCTAAACACGCCGCCGACGTTTGCCGTCTATCTTGCCGCGCTCACGTTCAAGTGGCTCAAGAAGCAGGGTGGCCTTGCCGCGATGGAGCGGGTAAACATCGAGAAGGCGACGCTGTTGTACGCCGTGATCGACGAGTCGGCAGGTTTTTACCGCAACGACGTTGTCGCCAGTGATCGTTCACGCATGAACGTGCCCTTTTTCCTGCGCGAAGAGGCACTCAATCAAGCGTTTCTCGACGGTGCGGCGGCGGCAGGTATGGTCGGGCTCAAGGGGCACAGCGCGGTGGGCGGCATGCGTGCATCGATCTATAACGCGGTGTCGCTGGGCGCGGTTCGCGCGCTGGCTAGCTACCTGCGCGAGTTTCAAGCGCGACACGGCTAGTCCTGTTTTTGTTGCGCCGCTGCAAGACAATGCTCGAGGCACCGCCGTTCAGGATAAACTTTCAGCATGTCGCAACCCTCAACACCCTCATCGCTACCACTCGCGCAACTGCGTGCCGAGATCGACGCGCTTGACGCGGAAATTCTGCTCAAGCTGAACGCGCGCGCGGCATTGGCTCGCCAAGTTGGCTCGCTCAAGGTTGGACAGGCGTATCGACCAGAGCGTGAAGCAGAAGTGCTGTTGCGCATCAAACAGTCCAATCTTGGGCCGTTGCCCGACGAGGTGGTCGCGCGCTTGTTCCGTGAAATCATGTCCGCTTGCCTGGCGCTCGAGCGACCGATCACCGTTGCCTACCTTGGACCGCAGGGCACGTTCAGTGAGCTCGCCGCAAAAAAACATTTTGGAGAAGGTGCGGCGTTGACGCCGCAGCCATCGATCGATGAGGTGTATCGCAGCGTGGAATCGAGTGGCAGCGACTTCGGCGTCATCC
This sequence comes from Usitatibacteraceae bacterium, assembly GCA_038901675.1. GTDB lineage: Bacteria > Pseudomonadota > Gammaproteobacteria > Burkholderiales > Usitatibacteraceae > UKL13-2. The sequence continues at coordinate 25,437 of JBCKPM010000018.1, forward strand.
CCGTGGAAAATTCAACCGAAGGCGCGGTCGGACGCTCGCTGGATTTGATGCCGCAGTCGCCGCTCAAGATCTGCGGCGAAGTGCTGGTGCGCATCCATCACCATCTCATGGCCTCGTCGACGCTGCCGTTTGACAGCGTCCTCAAAGTGTTCTCGCACGGCCAGTCGCTGGCGCAATGCCACGAGTGGCTCAACACCCATTTACCGAACGTCGAACGCATCGCGGTCGCCTCGAATGCCGAAGCCGCACGTCGCGCCTCGCTGGAGCCATTCACCGCGGCGGTGGCCGGTGAGATGGCGGCATCGCACTACGGGCTGACGTTGCTCGCGTCGAATATCGAAGACGAACCCAACAACACCACGCGCTTTCTGGTGCTCGGTAATTACGAGCCCAAAGTGTCTGGCCGCGACAAAACTTCTCTGGTTCTCTCCGCCGCGAACCGTGCGGGTGCCGTCTACGCAATGCTGACGCCATTCGCTGATCGCGGCGTGTCGATGTCCAAGTTTGAATCGCGCCCGTCGAAGATTGCACTCTGGGAGTATCTGTTTTTTGTTGATATCGAAGGCCACATCGAGGACGCGAATGTCGCGCAAGCGCTAGCCGATCTGCGCAAGATCGCCGGCTACGTGAAGGTGTTGGGGTCTTATCCGGCGGCGGTCATTTGACTGGGAGCAGCCGGGTATTTTCCACAGATGTACACAGATGAACACGAATAAAACCAAAACCGTGCTTCTCAGACTTTATCTGCGTTCATCTGTGTTCATCTGCGGATAGCCGTTTCACCCTCTTTACGAGTCTCCACTTTTCAATGTCAATTGCTGATCTCGCTCCCGATTACATCCGCGCCATTTCGCCATACCAAGGTGGCAAACCCATCGCCGACGTTGCACGTGAAATTGGTATGCCTGAAAGCGAGATCATCAAACTCGCCTCCAATGAAAATCCGCGCGGCCCCAGTCCGAAGGCGCTCGAGGCGATCAGGGGCGCATTGAGCGAACTTGCGCTCTATCCGGATGGCGGCGGGGTGGCGTTGAAGACAGCGATTTCACAGAAATTCGCCGTGCCGGTTGAACAAATCATTTTGGGAAATGGTTCAAACGACATTCTTGAACTGGCCGCGCGAACGTTTATGAGACCGGGTGACTCTGCGGTGTACTCGCAGTACGGCTTTGCCGTCTATCCACTGGTCACGCAGGCCGTTGGTGGCAAACCGATCGAAGTGCCGGCAAAACATTTCGGCAATGACCTCGACGCGATGTTGGCGTCGATCGAAGCGTCGACCAAGCTCGTGTTTATCGCCAATCCGAACAATCCCACCGGCACTTTTGTTGCGGGTAACCAACTCAAGGCGTTTGTTGCGCGCGTACCCAACAGCGTGCTGGTCGTGGTGGACGAAGCTTATGGCGAGTACCTCGATCCGGCGCACACCTATGATTCCGCGCCGTGGCTGACCGAATTTCCCAACCTGATCGTTTCGCACACCTTGTCGAAAGCCTATGGTCTGGCGGGGCTGCGCATCGGTTTTGGTTTTGCCGCACCAGACGTGGTCGCGATGATGAATCGCGTGCGTCAGCCGTTTAACGTCAACCACCTAGCGATGGTGGCCGCCAAGGCGGCGCTCTCCGATGCGGAATTCATCAACGACAGTTGCCGACTCAACGCCGAGGGACTCACGACATTGTCCGCACAACTCTCGGTGCGCGGCATTCAGTTCATTCCCTCTTGCGGCAACTTCATCTCATTCAAGATTGGCCGCACCACCGAGGTATATGCTCACTTGCTCAACGCTGGCGTGATCGTTCGACCAATTGCGAGCTACGGGTTGCCCGATTACCTACGCGTCACCACC
>JBCKPM010000019.1:0-26581 GCA_038901675.1 Usitatibacteraceae bacterium
CGTTGATGAACGGTAAGCGCTCCACCAACCCCAGCCTTGTCTGCCGCGCGTAACTTCCGCATGCTTTCCCCAAATTCAAAGGGGTCAGGGTGATTTGTTTTCGGCGTCTGACAAAACAATTCACGCTGACCCCTTTTGATTCCTGATTACGAAAGACCCCAAGTCGCGCGGGTGCATTGCGCCCGCGGCGTGCGCAGAACCTTGCTTCTACTTTTTGTTGGCTTTCCCTTTCTTCGAATCCGCCCGCCCCATCTCTTCTTTCGATAGCTTCACTTTCTTCACCTTTTTCGGCTTTACTTTCTCGGTCTCGACTTTTTCCTTCTTGATTTTTTCCTTCTTCACGGCGGGCCCCGCCACGGCAAGCTTGGCCTCTCGCTTCACACGCTTGGCTTCGACTTCGATCTCCCGCTTGTGTTTTTGATTTTGCCTTCTTGCTTTCAACATCGATGCGTGGGTCATTGCGTTTCTCCTAGGATGAATAGTTTGAATAGTTGGAATGTCGCGCTAGTTTGTTCCGATTTTGCGTTCAGCGCCGAACCACTGCTTGTTAATTAAAGGGGTCAGGGTTATTTGTTTTACCAAGGGCGACTAATCAAAGGGGTTAGCGTGATTTATTTTAGGCATTCTGTAAAACAATTCACCCTGACCCCTTTGATTCTTTGGACATTAGGCTTTGCGCTAACACTAGGCGAGTGCTCATTTCCGCGACCGACCAAACACTGGTCACGGTAGCGCAGCGCAACTAACCCGCAGTGCCGGGCCGAGTCGAGCGAATCGCCCATCGCAGCCGCGCCGAGGTCGAGCGCGGGTTGCTGCGCTGCTCCTCGGGCGATGGTCGCAGCGCGTCGTCGGCAATGCTGGCATACATTCCCGAGGCGAGCGACCGCTGAAATGCCGCCTCGACGCGTCGCTCTTCGCCTGAGTGGAAAGTCAGGATCGCCGCGCGCGCACCTGGTTTCATGCACCACGGCAGCAGATCGAGGAAGCGATCCAACACCGCAAACTCGTCGTTGACGGCGATGCGCAAGGCTTGGAAGGTGCGCGCGAGCGTTTTCTTGTGTTCTGTAATTTCCGGGAATCGCTTCAGGGCGGCGCTGACAACATTGGCCAATTGGCGCGTGGTCGTGATCGGTGCCACCGCCTGCTTGATTTGCTGCGCGATCAGCGCTGCGTGCGGCTCGTCGGCATTGACGGTAAGCAGTTTCGCCAGTTCCACCTCAGTGATTGCCTGCAACAACGCACAAGCAGGAGCGCCGCGCGCCTGATTCAAGCGAAGATCGAGTGGCCCGTCGTTCTTGTACGAAAACCCGCGCGTCGGATTGTCGAGCTGCATCGAAGACACGCCGAGATCGGCGAGCACGCAATCAAACCCGCCGCCCGCCTCGGGCAGCAACTGCGCGATACCGGCGAAGTTCAGATTGCGGATCACCAGCACCTCCTCGGAAAAGCCCTGGCCACGCAAACGCGCCTCGGTGCGCGCCAACTCGGTGGCATCGATGTCGATCGCAAACAGTCGACCGCCGGGCCGGAGTCGTTGCAGCAGCGCCTGTGTGTGGCCACCGAAACCCAGGGTGGCGTCGAGCGCGGTCTCGCCGGGTGCCGGATTGAGTACACTCAGAATTTCGTTCACGCAGATCGAGCGATGACTACCGGCAGGCGTCTGGCCGCGTGCGATCACCTTCTCGACCTCGCTCGCGTAGTGCTGCGCAGCCAATTCCTTGTACTTCTCCCCAAAGGTGCGTGGGTGCGTGCCGCGATAGCGTTTGCGGCGCACATGCGGCGGTGGTGCTTCTGTTGTCATGCGTGCGGCCGGTCGATAATTAAAGGGGTCAGGGTTATTTGTTTTGCCAAGGGCTGACTAATCAAAGGGGTTAGCGTAATTTATTTTTGGCATTCTGTAAAACAATTAACTCTGACCCCTTTGATTTAAATCGCCACCGCAACGTTGCCGTGGGTGTTGATCACCTGTGCGAGTTTGGTCGCGACTAGGTCGAAGGCGTCGTCCCACGCGATCGACTGCCAGCGATTGCCGTCACGCACGACTGGCGTTCGCAAGCGATCCGGATCTTCGTGAATGTCCTATAGTGCCACCGCCTTCGGACAAATGTGGCCGCGCGAAAACGGATCGGCGTCGTCGCCACGTATGCTGATAATTTGTTCGCCGCGAGTCTTAATCTCGACACCGCAAATCGCTTCGTACAGATTACAGGCGCGATAGCTGGTGCGTTCGGCGTTGGTGTCAGGAGGCAAAGACATGAACGGGATGCCTCAATAGTGCAGCGTATATCGACCATCGGCGATAACCAGTTGCGCGTCGGCTCCAAACGGAATTGTCAACTTGCGCGCGACATGACCAAATGGCAGGTCGGTGAGCACCGGGCAGGCGAGCCGTTCGCGCAGCGTGCGAACCACGTATTCCATCGAGTAGGGAAATTTATCCGGCTCCGGTTCGCAGTCGCTAAATTGCCCGATGACAATCGCACGCTGGGTTTGCAGAACGCCGGCGTGGAAAAGTTGTAGCAACATGCGTTCGACCGCGTACGGCTTCTCAGCGATTTCTTCGAGAAACAAAATGCCGTCCTCGACGACCGGCATCAATGGCGTGCCGATCAAGTGAGTGACCAGCGACAGGTTTGATCCCCAAATCGGACCCTCAACGGTTTGCGCAGCGTACGGATGCATCAATGCGACTTCAACCGCGATCGCTTCGCCGCGTATGGCGGGCCAAAAATACTGCTCCATGAACGCGTGATCATCAGCAGCTTGGCCGCTGTACGACACTTCGCCAAAATCGGTTGCCACGCCGGGACCGGCGAAGGTCAGATAGTTGGCTTGTGATAGTGCGGCCAGATTGATGACGGTGAAATCAGAAAACCCGCACAGAAGTTTTTTCGATTGCGCGACAGCTTGCCAATCGATGCGATGCACGATGCGCGACAGGCCGTAGCCGCCGCGCGTCATCATCATCATGTCGATAGACGGGTCTGCGAGCATTTTATGAAAGCTCGCCAGCCGCACCTCGTCCGATGCAGAAAAATATTCGTAGGTGCCAAGCGCGTCATCGGCCAGCACACACCGATAGCCCTGCGCTTCGATGCGCGCCACGCCACGTTCAACCCGGGCGGCATCAGGTGGCCCGGCTGGCGAAAACACGCCGATAGTGCCACCGGTGGGCAGCGCGCGCGGCAATGCGAAGCGCGATGATTTCACGGGACAAGTATCAGCGAGCTACTTACGCAGCGCTTGCGCATCGACCACTGCAAGGGCGGTCATATTGATAATGCGCCGCACTGTCGCGGAGGGGGTGACGATATGAATTGGCTTGGCGGCACCGAGCAGAATCGGGCCGATGGTGATGCCGCCACCGGCGGAGGTTTTCAGCAGGTTAAACGAAATGTTTGCTGCATCGAGCGTCGGCATGATGAGCAGATTGGCTTCGTCCTTGAGTCGTGAATTCGGCATCGCGGTTTTGCGCACTTCCTCAGACAGCGCCGCATCGCCGTGCATTTCGCCGTCGATTTCGAGTTCCGGTGTGCGCGCGCTGATGAGTGCCAGCGCTTCGCGCATCTTGACAGCCGTAGGCGCGTTGGAAGTACCGAACGACGAATGCGACAGCAACGCCGCTTTGGGCGTCAGCCCGAAACGGCGAATTTCCTCGGCCGCCAGAATCGTCATTTCGCAAACTTGCTCCGCAGTTGGATTCTCGTTGACGTAGGTGTCGCAGATGAACACTGTGCGCGTGGGCAGGATCAACAAGTTCATCGCGTAGAAGTTGTTGACACCGGTACGCCGACCGATGACTTGATCAATGTAGTGCAAATGCAGTGCGTGCGTGCCAAACGTACCGCAGATCATGCCGTCAGCTTCGCCTCGGTGCATCATCATCGCGCCAATCAAGGTGAAGCGGCGACGCATTTCAATCTTGGCGTATTGCTGCGACACGCCACGCCTTGCGGTCAGGGCGTAGTACTGCTGCCAGTATTCGCGATAACGTTCGTCAAATTCCGGATTGGTCACTTCAACATCCACACCGAGTCGAATCCGCAAACCGAATTTTTCGATGCGTTGCGCCAACACGGCCGGGCGACCAATCAGTATTGGTTTGGCGAGGCCGTCATCGACCACCACCTGCACAGCGCGCAACACGCGCTCTTCTTCGCCTTCGGCATACACAATGCGCTTCGGATTTGCCCGAGCCTTGTTGAACACCGGCTTCATGATTAAGCCTGAGTGGTATACGAACTGATCGAGGCGCTGGCGGTAGGCATCCCAATCAGCAATCGGTGAGGTCGCGACACCCGAATCCATGGCCGCTTTGGCAACGGCCGGTGCGACTTTGGAAATAAGACGCGGATCAAACGGACGCGGGATGAGATATTCCTTGCCGAACGAGACGGTGGCCTCGCCGTAGGCCATCGCGACAATGTCGGACTGCTCAGCTTGCGCGAGCTCGGCAATCGCGTAGACGGCAGCGAGCTTCATCGCTTCGTTAATGCTGGTCGCGCCAACGTCGAGTGCGCCACGGAAAATAAACGGAAAGCACAGCACGTTGTTAACCTGATTCGGATAGTCCGACCGTCCCGTGGCAATCACGGCGTCGTCGCGTACCTCGCGAATTTCTTCGGGCAATATTTCCGGCGTTGGGTTGGCGAGCGCCATGATGACCGGCTTGGCGGCCATGCGTTTGACCATGTCTTGCTTCAACACGCCGCCCGCCGACAGCCCGAGAAACACATCGGCCTCGGCAATCACATCGTCGAGCGTGCGCGCCTTGGTGTCCTTCGCGTAGCGCTCCTTGTTGGGATCCATCTCTTCCTTGCGACCTTGATACACGACGCCGGCGATATCGGTCACCCAGATATTCGACATTTTCATGCCTAGTGCGACCAGCATATCCAGACACGCCAACGCCGCAGCACCCGCGCCGGAGGCGACCAGCTTCACCTTGGAAATATCCTTGCCGACAACTTTGAGGGCGTTGATGATGGCGGCGCCGACGATGATGGCAGTGCCGTGCTGGTCATCGTGAAACACCGGAATTTTCATCCTCTCGCGCAGCTTTTTCTCGACGTAAAAGCACTCCGGCGCTTTGATGTCCTCCAGATTGATGCCGCCAAAGGTTGGTTCGAGTGAGGCGATGATATCGACCAAGCGATCCGGGTCGCGCTCGTTGATTTCGATATCGAACACGTCAATGCCGGCGAATTTTTTGAACAATACCGCCTTACCTTCCATCACCGGCTTGGCGGCCAGCGGCCCGATGGCACCCAGCCCCAGTACCGCAGTACCGTTAGTGATAACCGCGACCAGATTGCCGCGCGCGGTCAGGTTTCTGACTTCGTGCGGGTTTTGCACGATTTCTTCACAGACGGCGGCGACACCGGGGGTGTAGGCCAACGCCAGATCGCGTTGCGTGGCGAGCGGTTTGGTGGCGGAAATTTCGATCTTGCCGGGCACCGGTTTGCGGTGGTACTCGAGGGCGGCTTCTTTTAGATCGTCTGGCATTTTCATGTAATTTCTCCTATGAAGAGTCTAACATGCGGGGCACCGCAAAGCTGATGGAAATGCGCCCATCACGGCAGCCCAATCGTCGCAGAGTGTGTTTTTCTGGCAGGATCGCGGGTGCGATTGCAGACAATGCTAATGTTGCGCCATCCACATTTTTTGAACGCACGATGAGCGAGGCAAGATGAACCGACGCGACTTTGTTTTGGCAACTTCCGCTGGCTTGGCGGCAATCGCTTCATCAACGGCACATGCCATTCGCATCGACGAAGGCGGCCGAATATTCAACCCGTGCGGCAAACTCTCTAATGAGTTGAAGAATCATCCGCTCACGCAGGCCGCGTTCGAAGGGTTGAAGGCCGACGATGTCTGGGATTGCCACACGCATTTGCTTGGCAAAGGGCACGGCGACACCGGTGCCTTTGTCAATCCGAAAATGCAATCCATCTGGGCGTTGCGTCAATACGTTCAGTATCGGTTTTACCTGAGCGCGGCGTGCGTGACCGCCGAATCCAAAACGCTCGATCGCGATTTTGTAACACGCCTGACCGACCTGATGAACGATCTGCCAATAGGCTATCGCGCAATGCTGATGGCGTTTGATCGCACCTATGACGAAGCAGGGCGTGCGATAGACGAGAAGTCGGCATTTCATTTGCCGAATCGTTACGCAGCGGAGGTTGCCAAAACAAATCCGGCGCGATTCATGTGGACCGCCTCGGTGCATCCGTACCGTGCCGACGCCGCCGAAGAAGTGGCACGGGTGGTGCGTGACGGTGCGGTGGCCATGAAGTGGTTGCCGCCGGCGATGGGTATTGACCCGGCGTCGCCACTTTGTAATTCCTTTTATGCCGCGATGGCAAAGCACGACTTGCCGCTCATCACCCACGGCGGTGAAGAGCGTGCGGTGGAAGGGGCGCATCAACCCGCATTTGGCAACGTGCTGAAACTGCGGCGGCCGTTGGAACGCGGTGTTCGCGTGGTGGTGGCACATTGCGCGAGTCTTGGCAAGGACTTGGATATAGAAAACGGCGGCAAAGCTGGCGAGGTCGATGCGTTCACTTTGTTCGAACGTCTGATGCGTGACCCGGCGTATGTGGGCCGCTTGTACGGCGACATTTCGGCCACGCCGCAAGCCAATCGCTTCACCGCACTCGAACGGATCCTGCGGCATCGCGATTGGGATCAGCGCTTGTTGAACGGCTCAGACTATCCGCTGCCCGGCGTGTTTCCGTTGTTTTCGGTCGATGCCTTTACCGAGCGTGGCTGGATAAAACCCGACGTGGGGCAGCACCTGCAAATAGTGCGCGAGGCGAACCCGATCCTGTTTGATTTTTTACTCAAGCGACATGTGCGTATCGATGGTGTGGCATTTTCCAACGCCACCTTTGAGACAGCGCGCGTGTTTCGCCGTTCAACGACTGCTGCAGAGCGACCCGCTGCTGTGCCCTCGGAGTCCAGACGATGACGCACACCGTGACCGATCAGGCACCGTCACAGCCGACGGCGAATCAGTTTGCGCTGTTAAAGGAAAATCGCTTTGCGCCGTTTTTCTGGACGCAGTTTCTGGGCGCGGCCAACGACAACCTTTTCAAATTTGCCTTCACCGTGCTGGCGACTTATCACGCCGCAGAGTGGGGCGGCCTCGATCCCAAAATTGCCGGACCGCTGATCGGTGGCTTGTTCATTTTGCCGTTTATGCTGTTCTCGGCCACGGCGGGTCAGTTGGCGGACAAGTACGACAAGGCGATGTTGACGCGGCTGGTGAAGAATCTGGAAATTGGCTTCATGCTGTTCATCAGCGCGGGTTTTATCTGGCATATGCCTTCGCTGTTGTTTGTCGGCGTGTTCTTGATGGGCTGCCATTCGACGTTGTTCGGGCCGGTCAAATTTGCGTATTTGCCGCAGCATTTGCACGACGCCGAACTCACCGGCGGCAACGGCATGATCGAGATGGGCACCTTTACGGCGATATTGCTCGGCTCGATGATCGGCGGCTTTTTGGTCAAGCTCGACGGCAACGGCTTGGTCTATGTCGCCGCGATTTCCATGGCGCTGGCGGTGCTCGGTCGCATCACAGCAGGCATGGTTCCCGCCTCACCGCCACCGGAACCTGACCTCGCAATCAATTGGAATCCGGCCACCGAAACGTGGGCCAATCTGAAAATTGCCTACAAGAACCCCACCGTGTTCAATTCGCTGATCGGCAACTCTTGGTTCTGGTTCATGGGTTCGGTGTTTTTGACGTCCATGACCGGATTTGCCAAGGAAGTGCTGGGCGGCGACGAGTTGGTGGTGCTGGTGTTGATGGGATTATTCACTGTTGGCATCGGCATCGGCTGTGTGTTGTGCGAGAAGATGTCAGGGCACAAGATTGAAATCGGGCTGGTGCCGTTCGGCTCCATCGGCATGACCGTGTTTGCCGTTGACCTGTACTTTGCGTCACGCGGCCTCGCGCCCTCCGGAGCACTGACTGGCGTTGGCGTTTTTATTCAGAACGGGCACCACGTGCGCGTGATGGCGGATTTGTTTTTGCTCGCGATGTTTGCCGGATTCTTTTCCGTACCGCTGTACGCAATAATGCAAGCGCGCTGCGATCCGTCACACCGCGCTCGCATTATCGCGGCCAACAATATTCTGAACGCCGTGTTCATGGTCATCGCGTCACTGCTCGCGGCGCTGCTCCTGAAAGTGGGTCTCAGTCTGCCAGAGTTGTACCTGGTGGTCGGCATCATGAACGCAGTGGTTGCGTTCTACATATTCAAGTTGATCCCGGAATTCTTGATGCGCTTTTTGGTGTGGATGCTTATCCATAGCTTTTATCGGGTCAGGCAAACCGGGCAACAACACATCCCTGACGAAGGGCCGTGCGTTCTGGTGTGCAACCACGTCAGCTACGTTGATGCGCTCGTGATCGCGGGTTGTATTCGGCGTCCGGTGCGGTTTGTCATGGACCACCGCATCTTCAAGGTGCCGGTTCTGAATTTCATCTTTCGCACCGCCGGAACCATTCCGATTGCCTCGGCCAAGGAAGATGCGGTGATGCTGGAACGCGCCTACGAGCGCATTGACGAATACCTGAAGGCAGGTGAAGTCGTGTGCATCTTTCCGGAAGGAAGGATTACTGATAACGGCGAACTCTATCCATTCCAGCCGGGCGTGGTTCGCATCATTGGGCAAAATCCGGTGCCGGTGATTCCGATGGCGCTGCGCGGTCTGTGGGGAAGTTTTTTCTCGCGTTGGGGCGGCACCGCGATGCGTTATCCACGCGGTATTTTTTCGAGCATCGGATTTGTGATTGATCGGCCGTGGACACCAGCCGCAGTCACACCGGAAGGATTGCAGGTCAAGGTAGGCGAGTTGCGCGGCGACTGGAAGTGATTTTAAAACTCTAGTATTGGTGGGCGCTTCCAGCTCATTTGTGCCCGAACTGCCCGCCCCTATTGCACTTTGCTGGTTTTACACGCCGTTTGTTGCCGCTGGTGAAGCGGTGTCCACTAGGCTAGCGTGCTAGACTCAAACGCCATTTCCAACTACCAAAAGCGCACGTTTCCATGTCTGGAAGCACCCTCGGCAAACTCTTCTCAGTGACCAACTTCGGTGAGTCGCACGGCCCCGCCATCGGCTGCGTGATTGACGGCTGTCCGCCGGGTCTGGCGCTGTCGGTCGATGACATTCAACCGGATCTGGATCGCCGTAAACCCGGCACCTCGCGCCACGTCACCCAGCGCCGCGAAGACGATATTGTGGAAATTCTCTCCGGCGTGTTTGAAGGCAAGACCACTGGCACGCCGATTGCGCTGTTGATTCGCAACGAAGACCAGAAGAGCAAGGATTACGGCAACATCGCCGACAGTTTTCGGCCCGGGCACGCCGATTACACCTATTTGCAAAAGTACGGCATCCGCGACTATCGCGGCGGCGGCAGATCATCCGCGCGATTGACGGCGCCGACGGTGGCTGCGGGTGCGGTGGCACGAAAATGGCTGCGCGAAAAATACGGCGTTGAAATCCGCAGTCACTTGGCGCAGTTGGGCACGAAAGTAATTGCGTTTGAATCGTGGAGTCACGTCCACGACAATCCGTTTTTTGCCGCCAACGCGACGATGATTGCGGATCTGGAAGCCTACATGGATCGCCTGCGAAAGTCTGGCGACAGTTGCGGTGCGCGCATCAACGTCGTCGCCAGTGGCGTGCCGGTCGGTTGGGGCGCGCCGATTTATGATCGGCTGGACGCCGCCATCGCCCACGCCATGATGGGCATCAACGCGGTCAAGGGTGTGGAAATCGGCGCGGGGTTTGCGTCGATCACGCAAAAAGGCACCGAACACTCGGACGAAATGACCCCGCATGGATTTTTGTCCAACAATGCAGGTGGTGTGCTGGGCGGCATTTCGACCGGGCAGGACATCACGGTGTCGATTGCCATCAAACCGACGTCGTCGATTCGCCTCGACCGGCAAACCATCAACAAGGCCGGTGAGAGTGTGATCATCAACACCCACGGCAGGCACGATCCGTGTGTTGGGATTCGCGCGACGCCGATTGCGGAAGCCTACCTCGCGTTAGTGTTGATCGATCATGCGCTGCTGCACCGCGCGCAAAACGCGGATGTGAATATCGAAACACCAAAGATTGCGCCGATCATTCCCGCCAGCGCCATTGGCCCGCACGCGAAGAGTGGCAAGGCGACCGAAAATCCTGATCCCAATGAGGCATAACAATGGCTGACACACTGAACTTATATGCGACGGTCAGACATATTGTGCCCGCTGTTTGGCGTCGCGTCGTGGTACCCGCCGGCATCACCTTGCCGGCGTTACATGGCGTGTTACAAATTTTGTTCGATTGGGACGATTGCCACCTCTGGCAATTCGAATTTGGCAGCGTCGACTACACCTGCCCGAATGAGGACGGTGACGACGACTACGCCGCGCCGGGGCGCGAAAGCCGCAGCGCGTACGGCGTTGGGCTGGCCGATGCGCTTGCGGCGAAGAAAAAATTTAGCTATTGGTACGACTTCGGTGACGATTGGCATGTCGATATCAAGCTCGAGCGGCGTGTTCCGGGCGACGACAACGTGATTCCGCTGTGTACAGATGGCGCACGCGCTGGTCCGCCGGATGACTGCGGCGGCGTGCCCGGCTACTTCAATCTGCTGGAAGTGCTGGCCGATTCAACAAACGAGAATCACGAACACATGATCGAATGGCTGGGCGGCGAGTTTGATCCCGAAGAATTTGACCTCGCGGTGATCAACGCCGACTTGAAGCGCGCCTTTAAGCCGCGCAAGCCGCGCGCGAAGCCCGCCAAGCGCAAGCCGCCGCAGGCTACCTGATGTCGTCATTATCAATGCGGATAGTTTGCTGACCATACTGGCTTTTCGATTACTGCAAATGGCTACCGCGACATGATTCGGCAGGGTATGGAGCGTGGCTTTATCGAATCTGAGGCTTCTTGGTTTGGCTACCGTGAGTTACGAAATATCGCCAGCCACGTCTATGATCCGGCGAAAGCGGGCCAAATGTTCGCGGTACTGCCGCCGTTTCTGGAAGCTGCGCGACGGTTGCCTGCGCGATTGATCGCGGTAAGCGCATGAACGCCGTAGCGGAAAACGACGCGTTAGTGTCGGCGGAGCGCAGCCTAGAAATCGTGAAGGCATTGCTGAACCAGTTCGCGCCGCAGCACAGGGCATTCGCGTTTGGTTCGCGCATCATCCGCAGCGCGCAGGATCGGCAATGCGTCAAGCCGCATTCTGATCTCGATCTGGCGTTGGTCGGCGTGCCGCTGTCACTCGACCAAATGCTTGAATTACGCGAGGCCTTCAGTGAGAGCGATTTGTCGATGCGTGTGGATATTGTAAACGGGGGATTTACCGACAGGTTGGGACATTCTGGCGGTTGATCTTCACTTCTTCTAGCACGAGAGCGCCGCAAGACCCTGCATGAAATGACCAAAACTCGCCGATGTATTGCGCGCCGGATCCATATGTTTCGTCATTTCACGGGCGACTTGAATTTTGGGCAAGCCACCACCGAAATAGCCGGCCTTTTGCAATACCCGCTGCAGCGCTTCCCAAGTGCCGCCAGCGATCGAGTCGGGATCACGATACGGCGCTTTGGCGCTGATGGATAGCGGGACTCCCGGATATGCGGTAACCAGCGCTGCGGGATCTCCAAAAAACCACGCCTCCAGTTCTTCGACAGCGATTCTGTTCAAGACGACAAATGCGCCATTCTTCGGTTTGGACTTTGTAGGTAGTCCCGCGTCAGTAGCCGCCTTTTCCAGTCGCGCTTTAAGTTGCCCGCAGTCTTGTCGATCTTTGTCCACCAGCACGACTAATTTGTAATCGTCAGGAAGCCATTTTCGATAGGCCTTCAGGCGAGGCCGCAGATTCGTCAGCAAATCTTGTTTACCCTGAAAAACGACAAAACTCCAAGTGGTCTCCGATGGCAGGAGCTTGCAAAGTATCACTTGCAAAAACGCTTCGGCGGATGGCTCTTCCAGAATAAATTCGATATGCATAAATCAGCGGGCACGAGGTTTCTTGACCGCTGACGGGCGCTTTTCCGCCCCGGCATTGATGAGCGGATCGCCCACCTCGAAATGCCCTTCCATCCACAACTGACCAAGGAGAGCACCCTCCGCGATGAATTCCTTGATGCCCTGCATCTCCGACACCCTGCGGGCTTGCGTAAAACCATCGCTCGTCCGGAAAAGTACCCACGCCTCTTCTGGGCGAAGCGCATTCAAGAAGTACGGCGAATGCGTTGTCACCATCAACTGCGCAAACGCAGCAGCGTTGCGGCACTCTTCGGCCAGCTCGGGTAAGAGCCTCGGGTGCAGTTGATTTTCCGGCTCCTCAATGCCGATTAACTGCGGCGGGTCGGGATCATAAAGCAGCGTCAGGTAAGCCAGCATTTTCAGGGTGCCATCAGAGGCAAATTTCGCCATCACGGGCCGCTCAAAGGGGGCATCTTTCAACTGGAGCAACAACCGTCCGTCAGGCATGACATCGGCATCGACTCGTTCAAGACGCGGTACACGTTTGGTGAGATTGGTAAGGATTTCACTCAGCCGGTCCGGATGTTGCTCTTTCAGATACTGAATCACATTTGGCAAATTATCGCCGCTGGAACTTAGACGCTCCTGTGGTCCCGCTTCTGGAACACCGCGCGTGTTGTCGGCCGAAAGATACGAGAGGTACCAGCCAGTGATAAATCGGCGAAGCGCGCCGACGCGGGGATGCTTGGCCAATTGGCCAAGCGTATTCACCGCAAGCAGGTCTCGGGAATCAAGCCTTTCTTGCGTGCGGGTATCTTTCTCGTCCGGCAACTCGCCTGTGACGACGTCACCAACCCCGTTGCTGAAATCGAGGAAACGAAACGGCTGTCCATGCGAGCCGCGCTTCCAACTCAAGAATTCGCGCGCGACAAACGGACCCTTGGAATCCTCGTCAATTTCCAGATGATATGTAATGAGCGGGCTTTTCTTCCGCTCCCGATATTTCACTTCAAAAACAATGGAGCCATCGACTCCTCTGGTGCGGAGCTCCTTGAATCGCCCCCGCTTGTCCCACGCCTTACGCAGGCCTAAGCCGAAACTCTCTGACAGGAAGGCAAACACATCAAATATTGTCGATTTGCCGCTGCCATTCGGGCCAAGAAAGACGGTCAACGGCGTCAGATTCTTGAGTTCAATCTGCCGCAATGCGCGGTAATTCTTGACGCTGAGAACTTCAATGCGCGGGCGCTCAATTTGGCGTGTGGTCATATTGCTATTCTATGTGGTGTTGGCGTGATGTCGTCAACATTGACTGATGTTTGGCCACTTCGCAACGTTCCCTCCATGATATTAGCGTCCGTAGTCACAAAATTCAGACTGTTTTCCCGCTATTTTCTGGGTCGCAGTTGACCTGCGTAATCCGCCACCATTTGGCAGCGGTAACAGAGGAACGCCCAAATCGAAGCGCCCCTCAACGCAGACAGCACGAGTCCGCCAAGTCGTCGATGCCCGATAGGCTAATGCTCGTGTCGCCGACCCAGCGGTCGTGGCGATTCCGTGGGATCGACGCGATCCTTGTCGAGCACTTCGCCCTGCGACAAGAGTGGCATCTGCTGCTTTGCTAGGTGCATTTTGCAGGACATTGTTCGCCAGTGGCCGTCAATGTCCCCGACATTGAACCCACGCTTCGGCACCGCACATGCTGCGGCGCATCAATCGCACCGTCATTGCGTATAATCAAGCAATGAATGCGTCCACCAAACTGACCGCGCAAACGCTCTACGACAAGCTGTGGAACGCGCATCTTGTTCACAGCGAGCCGGACGGCACGGCGCTGATTTACATCGACCGGCATCTGGTGCATGAAGTCACCAGCCCGCAGGCGTTCGACGGCCTCGAAATAAACGGCCGCAAACCGTGGCGCGTCAAGTCGATTTTGGCCACGGCGGATCACAACGTGCCTACCGTGGCGCGACGCGACGGTATCGCCGATCCGATTTCGCGCTTGCAAGTCGAAACCCTCGACAAGAATATTGAGAAATTCGGCGTGCAGGATTATTTCGGCATGAACGACGCGCGCCAGGGCATCGTGCATGTGATTGGCCCCGAGCAGGGTGCGACCTTGCCCGGCATGACCGTGGTGTGTGGTGATTCGCATACGTCAACGCACGGCGCGTTCGCCGCGCTCGCTTTTGGCATTGGCACGTCCGAAGTCGAACACGTGATGGCCACCCAGTGCCTTGTCACCCGAAAATCGAAGTGTCTGCTGATTCGCGTCGAAGGCAGCGTCGGGCGCGGCCGCAGTTGGCAACCGACGGCGAAAGACATCGTGCTGGCGATTATCGGCAAAATTGGCACCGCTGGCGGCAACGGTTGCGCGATTGAATTTGCCGGCTCAGCGATTCGTGCGCTGTCCATGGAAGGGCGCATGACCGTGTGCAACATGTCGATTGAGGCTGGTGCGCGTGCCGGTATGATGGCCGTGGACGACAAGACCATCGATTACCTGCGCGGCCGACCGTTCGCGCCGCAGGGCGCGATGTTTGACCAAGCGGTTCAGTATTGGCGCACGCTGAAATCGGATAACGGTGCCGTGTTTGATCGGGTGGTCGAACTCGACGCCGCCAACATCACGCCGCAGGTGACGTGGGGAACATCCCCCGAGATGGTGACCGGCATTACTGGTTGCGTACCTCTGCCGGAAAGGGAGACAGACCCGGTGAAGCGCGAAGCGATGGAGCGTGCATTGCAGTACATGGGTCTGAACCCGGGGACACCAATGTCGCAGATTAAGATCGACAAAGTCTTTATCGGTAGCTGCACTAATTCGCGGATCGAGGATTTGCGCGCGGCAGCGGGCGTGGTGCGCGGCCGACACATTGCCGACAATGTGAAGCTGGCGTTAGTCGTACCGGGGTCCGGGCTGGTCAAACGCCAAGCCGAAGCAGAAGGTCTGGACAAGGTATTTCTGGCCGCGGGATTTGAGTGGCGTGAACCTGGCTGCTCGATGTGTCTGGGCATGAATGACGACAAGCTAGGTGCCGGAGAGCGCTGCGCGTCGACGTCGAACCGTAATTTTGAAGGGCGGCAAGGTGCGGGCGGTCGCACGCACTTGGTCAGTCCCGAGATGGCCGCCGCAGCGGCAATCGCCGGGCGTTTTGCTGATGTTCGTGAAATTCTTTGAGGAGTATTGACATGAAAAAGTTGATCGCAACGTTGATGGCCGGTTTTTTTATGGTCGGTTGCAACACCATGGAAGGTCTCGGCAAGGACATAAAAAAGGGTGGAGAAGTCATCGAGAAAAAGGCGGAGAGGATCGCCGATAAGAAGTAGAAGTAGAGGCGATCGTCAGTGGAACCGTTTCGCCAACATTTGGGACTGGTCGCGCCGCTCGATCGCGCAAACGTCGATACCGACGCCATCATCCCCAAGCAGTTTCTCAAATCCATTAAACGCAGCGGATTCGGCGAGAACCTGTTCGACGAATGGCGCTACATGGATCACGGTGAGCCGGGCGAGGACAACAGCCGTCGTTCACCGAACCCCAACTTTGTACTCAACCAGGAACGGTATCGAGGCGCGACCGTTTTATTGACGCGCAGAAACTTTGGTTGCGGCTCATCGCGCGAACACGCGCCGTGGGCGCTGCAGCAGTTTGGTTTTCGCGCCATCATCGCGCCGTCGTTCGCGGATATTTTTTACAACAACTGTTTCAAGAACGGCTTGTTACCGGTTGTGCTCACTGAAATCGAAGTCGATCATTTGTTCAATGTCGTCGCTGCGACTGCGGGCCAGCAAATCCGCATCGACCTAGAGCGGCAGGTGGTCGAATTGCCCGGTGCCGAGGCATACCGATTTGACGTTGATGATTCGCGCAAGCAAAGCCTGTTGAATGGCTGGGACGAGATCGGTCTGACGCTGCGACACGCCGACAAAATTCGCGCCTACGAGGCGGCACGCGCAACGCGGGAGCCGTGGATTATTTCGTAGTCCGTCGCACCCCGCTTAATGCCAGAAAATTTGTCCACTATGAAAATTGCCATTCTCGCCGGCGACGGCATCGGACCTGAAATCATGGCCGAAGCGCTCAAAGTCCTCGACGTGTTGCGTCGCGACGGGTTAAACGTCGAGACTGAGCACGCGCTGGTCGGCGGTGCCGCGTACGACGCGCACGGTCATCCATTGCCGCCCGCCACCCTGAAGCTCGCGCAAGCCGCCGACGCGGTATTGTTTGGTTCGGTCGGAAGTCCCAAGCATGATGCGCTGCCACGCGAGCATCGCCCGGAAAAAGCCATTCTGGGTCTACGCAAGGAGTGCGATTTTTTCGCCAATCTCCGTCCGGCCACCGTGTTTGCCGAACTCGCCGACGCCTCGACCCTGCGTGCCGACGTGGTGGCGGGCCTTGACATCATGATCATCCGCGAGCTCACCGGCGACATCTACTTCGGCGAGCCGCGCGGCGTAACCGGCGACAAAGGTCAGCGCGTCGGCATCAACACCATGCATTACACCGAGGCGCAGATTCGTCGCATCATGCACGTCGCGTTTCGCACCGCGCGCCAACGCAATAAAAAGTTGTGTTCTATCGACAAGATGAACGTGCTAGAAGCCATGCAACTGTGGCGTGACATCGCCATCGAGATCGCGCCCGAATATCCGGATGTCGCGCTCAGTCACATGCTGGTCGACAACGCGGCAATGCAGCTCATTCGCAACCCAAAGCAATTCGATGTGATGGTGGCCGGCAACATGTTTGGCGATATTCTGTCGGATGAGGCATCAATGCTCACCGGTTCCATCGGTATGTTGCCGTCCGCCTCGTTGGATGCCAACGGCAAAGGCCTGTACGAGCCGATCCACGGTTCCGCACCGGATATAGCCGGGCGCGGCATCGCTAATCCACTCGCGCAAATTCTGTCCCTCGGCATGATGTTGCGTTATACCTTCGGCCTCACCGAATGGGCGGATCGGGTTGAGCGTGCGGTGAAAGCAACGCTCGCGCAAGGCGTTCGCACCGCCGACATTGCAAAACGCGGCGAGCCAGTATCGAGCACCAGCGAGATGGGTGCGGCCGTATTGCGGAATTTGTAGACGGTTATTCTCAACACACAACAGTGTCATGCCCGGCAGTGTGCGCCGGTTCGTGTGACGACAATTAGGGACGCAGTAAATGGCACACATACTCAAGGTTGGACTGGTCGGCTGGCGCGGCATGGTCGGTTCGGTGCTGCTCGAGCGCATGCGCGAAGAGGGCGACTTCGCCCATATCGAGCCACTTTTTTTTACGACTTCAAACGTCGGTGGAGATGCACCGAAGGAAGCGCAGGGCGCGCCGCTAAAGGACGCCAAGGATCTCGCCGCACTCAAGGCGATGGACATCGTCATCACGTGTCAGGGCGGTGACTACACGAGTGCGATTTATGCGCTGTTGCGAAAGTCCGGATGGAACGGCTACTGGATTGACGCGGCGAAAACGCTGCGCATGAACGACGACGCGGTGATTATTCTCGACCCGGTCAATCGGCTCGTCATCGATGCGGCGATGGCACGCGGCGTGAAGAACTACATTGGCGGCAACTGCACGGTGTCTTGCATGTTGATGGGCTTGGCCGGGTTGTTCCAGCGCGACCTCGTTGAATGGATGTCGTGCATGACCTATCAGGCGGCCTCCGGCGGCGGCGCGACGCATATGCGCGAATTGTTGGCCCAGTTTGGCACGCTCAACGCCTCGGTCAAAGAACTGCTCGACGATCCGCATTCGGCGATTCTGGAAATTGATCGCAAGGTGCTGGCCACGCAGCACGCGCTGTCAGCGGCCGAGATCCAGCACTTTGGCGTTCCATTGGCGGGCAATTTGATTCCGTGGATCGACAAGGACATGGCCGAGATGGGAACCAACGGCATGTCGCTAGAAGAGTGGAAGGGCATGGCCGAAACCAACAAAATCCTTGGCCGAGGGGCAGGCTTCGCGAGGGCGGCGATACCGATCGACAGCCTGTGCGTCCGCGTCGGCGCGATGCGCTGTCATTCGCAGGCGTTGACCATCAAATTGACGCAAGACATCCCGCTCGAGGACATTGAAGGCATCATCGCAGGGGCCAATGCGTGGGTTCGCGTGGTGCCGAACACGCGCGAGTCCACCGTTCGAGAGCTGACCCCTGCTGCCGTAACCGGGAAAATGCATATTCCGGTCGGCAGACTGCGCAAATTGGCCATGGGCCCGACTTATCTGTCCGCGTTTACGGTGGGCGATCAGTTGCTCTGGGGAGCCGCCGAGCCATTGCGCCGCATGCTCCAAATAATCCTTGAAAAATAAAGGGTTAGCGCACTTGGCTAGAGTTGAGGTTCAGCTTGGCGCGGAGTCGTTCAACACCAGCGCGTCAGAGGGGTGCCGCTTCGGCACCCGAGACTCGTGAGAAATAGAATAAAGTTGAAACTATAACTTGTTGATGTTATTGTAGTTCGTCACAAAATTCGTCACAAAATTCGAAGGGTTGGGGTTTACCGCATGAACCGTCCACCGAAAAAGACAATTGCTGCGGTGCTGGGGGGAATTTTCTTCGCTCTGGCCGCTTCCGCGTACGCTGCCGGATTGGGTAAGCTCTCAGTGAATTCTTCGCTGGGACAGCCGCTATCCGCCGAAATTGAACTCCTTTCCGTGCATCCGGGCGAGTTTGAAGTGCTGGTCGCCCGTGTCGCGAGTCCCGAAGCCTACGCCGACGCGCGCATCGAGTATTCCCCGTTGCTACGACAATTGCGTTTCAGCGTCGAACGCAAAGCGGACGGCAAAACGGTATTGAAAATTAGCAGCAGCGGCGCGATTAACGAGCCGTTTCTCGATGTGCTGGTCGAGGTGAGTTGGCCTTCTGGACGGCTGGTTCGTGAGTACCCGATATTGCTGGACCCGCCCGGTTTCAACGAAGCGCGTATCGCCGCCCCCGTGGCCGCCCCCGTGGCGGCCGTCAGCGCAACGGAGCCTGCTGCGTCGGCCGCAGCGGCACCGAGCGGCGCGCCGCTCGGTGCCATGCCGTCCGCACGCGCTGAGTCAGCGCCCAAAGGTGACACTTACGGCCCAGTGAAACGCGGCGATACGCTCACCAAGATCGCGACTGAAATGAAAGGCGACGGCGTGTCGCTCGACCAGATGTTGGTCGCATTGTTCCGCGAAAACAAACAAGCGTTTGGCAAGAACAACATGAATTTGCTCAAGACTGGGCAAATCCTGCGCATCCCGTCTGCGACCGAGGTCGCGAAGCTCACCAAGGACGAAGCGCAAAAAGAGGTTCGCGTCCAGGTGGCCGATTGGAAGGCGTATCGAGAGCAAATCGCTGGCACGGTCGCGGCATCCGCCGCCAAGCCCAGTGCGACCAACGTCGTGACGGGTCAGGTCGCGGCGGCAAAACCAGTCGCAACGCCGCCCGCAGCGGCGACCGATCAACTGAAAATCGCGAAGACCGACACCGCAGCCAAGCCGGGTGCGACCAGCGCCAAGGGCGGTGCGGAAGCGGCCAAAGCTGCGGCCAAGGAAGACGCGATCGCGAAGGAAAAAACCCTTGCTGAAGCCAAGTCCCGCATCGCCGAACTCGAGAAGCAAAAAGCTGACGCGCAGAAACTGGCGCAGCTCAAAGCCGCGCCGGATGGCAAACCCACACAGGTCGCCCAAGCCACGCCGACCCCCGCCGCGCCTGTCGTCGCGGTACCAGTGACGCCCGCCGCGCCGGCGGCAGCCAAGCCAGAGGACGCCGCTGCCAAACCGGTGGCTCCACCAGCAGCACCTAAAGCGGCAGCCAAGGCACCGCCCGCGCCGCCAGAGCCGACGCTGATGGAAACGGTCATGGACAATCTGGCCATCATCGCGGGTATCGGGGGTGCAGGTGTATTGGCGATCGGCGGTTTCCTGTTTATGCGTCGACGCAAGCAGTCGGGCAACACCGGTGGTTCGAGCACGCAGACCTCGTCGCTGATGCCGTCGGATTTGAAACCCAATAGCATCACTGGCGCGAAAGCCGGTGGTTTGGTCGATACCGGCAACAGCTCATTCCTCTCCGACTTCGACAAAGCGGGACTGGGCGCGATTGACACTGATGAAGTCGATCCGGTGGCCGAGGCTGAGGTCTACATCGCTTACGGACGCGATGTGCAGGCTGAAGATATTCTCAAAGAAGCGATGACACGCGACAAGGGTCGCCATGAAATCTCGATGAAACTGCTCGAGATCTACCACGCGCGTAAGAGTGCACCCGCGTTTGAAACGGTTGCCGTGCAACTGAAGGAAACGGTTGGCGAGGCGGATCCGATGTGGGCTAAAGCCGCGGCCATGGGCGCCTCGATTGACCCTAACAATGCCTTGTACGCTGGCGCTGCCCACTACGATGCGACAGGAACGTTTAATGCCGGTGCTGCCGCCCCGGCCGCAGATGGCGAGGCCAAACCTGACCTCGACTTTAATCTTGGTTTCGATGACGCAGCGCCGGTCTCGGCAACGGTTGATGTCACCGCGCCGTGGACCGACCAACCCGCAGCTGCGCCAGATGCGACCCTCGACTTTGACCTCGATCTTGGTGCTGGTACGTCGGACGTACCGACGACCGCTGTCGATATTCCGGCGGACGCGGGCGGCGGGCTTGATTTTGACCTTGCCCTTGAAACCCCAGGTGCAGTTGCTGCGCCGAGCGCAGCACCAGCGTCAACCGGTTTTGACTTTGATCTGTCGGCGCTGTCGTTGGAGGAGCCCGGCAGTGCGCCAGTCGATTTCCCAATGGCGGCAGCGGCTGCGGCACCAGTGGCTCCGCTGAGCCTGGATTTGTCTGGTTTGTCGCTGGATCTTGAAACCCCAAGCGCGGAAGGCGCGACTGCGGCAGCGGCGACTAAACTCGAACTGGCCAAGGCCTACATCGAAATCGGCGACAAGGATGGGGCCAAAGAAATACTCGTTGAAGTTGCCAGAGAAGGTTCGCCTGCACAGCAACAAGAAGCGAACACGATTCTGGTCGGCCTATAAAATTCCCCGAGTTCTTAAGGGCGCGGACCTCCGCGCCCTTTGTTTTGTGCGCCCAGCATGGGCGCACTCTTGGAGGTGCAAGTCCTCCCGTAAGCTGACCACAGCGAACGAAGTGAAGCGCAACTGCGGAAGGGCGACCGACCGTGGAGAGGAAGCGTGGAGCGAAACTGCGAGCCGATGAACAAGAATCGGATAGAAGGTGCTGCCGATCAGGGCGAGCGGGCATGAAACCGCGAAGCTCTTGTGGTCAAGGATCAGGCAGCGTAAATCCGGCGGTTGCGCAGGGAAGGAGTGCGTTCTTACCTGGGGAGATCTCGCCTCATGCCTGAAAGGGCGACGGTGGAAACCGTAGCGAGAAGTCAGCAAAGGCCATAGTAGTTGCCCGCACGGGACGAAGGGCCGAACGAGAAGGAGCGTGGAACGTCATGTCGATGGACGGTGTACGGCATCAGATGCCCGCAACAGCGGGGCGGGTCGCGGCAAGGCGGGGTGAAGCCACGTCCAAAGCGATCAGCGATGAAACACGGTGCACGCGGCAGGGAACGGGAAGCGCAGGGCAGGTCTTGCTGGTGCAAGCGCTGGCGAGAGAGAACATGCAACGCGCGTGGAAACGCGTGAAGGCGAACAAGGGTGCCGCAGGTGTGGACGGAATGGACATTGCCCAAACTGGTCGACATCTGACAACCGCGTGGCCGGTCATCAAGGATCAACTGATGACCGGCGCGTACCGGCCTAGTCCGGTACGGCGTGTTGGCATTCCCAAGCCGGACGGCAGCGAACGAGAATTGGGGATACCCACCGTGACCGACCGTCTGATTCAGCAGGCACTGTTGCAAGTGCTGCAACCGCTGATCGATCCCACCTTTAGTGAACACAGCCACGGGTTCCGGCCCGGCCGCCGTGCGCGTGATGCGGTGCTAGTCGCGCAGCAGCATGTGCAAAGCGGTTACCGCGTTGTGGTTGATATTGACATCGAGAAATTCTTTGATCATGTCAACCATGATGTGCTCATCAGTCGGCTCCAGAACCGCATCGAAGACGCCAGCGTCATTCGGCTGATTCGTGCCTATCTGAACGCCGGCATCATGAGCAACGGTGTGGTGGCCAAGCGTGAGCGAGGCACGCCGCAAGGCGGGTCGCTGTCTCCGTTGATGGCCAATGTGCTACTCGACGAGGTGGATCGTGAACTTGAACGGCGGGGTCATCGATTCGTTCGCTACGCCGACGACTGCAATGTCTATGTGCGCAGTCAGAAAGCCGGGCAACGGGTGATGGCACTGCTAAAGCGCCTTTATGACAAGCTACACTTGAAGATCAACGAATCCAAGAGTGCGGTGGCGAGCGCGTTTGGCCGCAAATTTCTGGGGTACAGCCTATGGGCAGCTCCAAAAGGCGAGGTCAAACGCGCCGTGTCGATCAAGGCGCGGGAAACGTTCAAGCAAAAGATACGGCAACTCACCCGCCGTAACTGCGGACGCAGCATGAGCGAACTGGTCGAACCGCTACGTCGCTATGTACTGGGATGGAAAGCCTACTTCGGGCTGGCGCAAACACCGGGAGTCTGGCGCAAGCTGGATGAATGGATGCGACACCGGCTACGGGCAATTCAACTCAAGCAATGGCGACGTGGAACAACGATCTACCGGGAACTGTTGAAGCTTGGGGCATCCGCGAAGGTGGCAAGGCTGGTGGCGGCAAATAGCCGTCGCTGGTGGCGCAATAGTCGTCTGGCGCTTAATAACGTGCTGACGATTGCTTACTTCGACCGCCTTGGCATGCCTCGTCTCACATGACCTCAACTTCTCGAACCGCCCGGTGCGGACCCGCATGCCGTGGTGGTGTGGGAGGGGTCCGGTCAGTCATACTGGCCGCCCCTATCCCGATTTGAGCGTTAGGGAGGGTCTGATCAAGTTCATTCAATTCCTCTTGCGGCGATATCGGGGCACTAGGTCGTTATGCTCCTTGTACGGTAGCCCCGCTTTGCCCCTTCGTCGCAGGCCTACTATCTGCCCCAATCTCACCACAACCTGAACCGAAGCAACTTAATCAGACCCTCCCGAGATGCGCGTCGCACTAGGTCTTGAATATCGTGGTACCGCGTACTGCGGCTGGCAATCGCAGCCGTCCGTGTGCGGCGTACAGGATCATCTGGAAAACGCCATTTCGGCCTTCTTGGTGTCGCCCATCCGAGTCGTGTGTGCCGGGCGCACCGACACTGGCGTACATGCGCGGGCGCAGGTGGTGCATCTCGATACCCCGATTGATCGCGCGGAGAGCGCATGGGTGCGCGGCGTCAATGCGCTGCTGCCACCCGATATCCGCGTGCTGTGGGCGCGCCGTTTCCCGATGGTCGATGGCGGGGATGACACGCAGCAGTTCCATGCACGTTACAGCGCTCGCTCGCGTAGTTACCAATATTTGTTGCTCAACGACGCTGTCGGTCCCGGCTTGCAACACGGCAGTGTCGGTTGGTTCCATGTACCGCTCGACGTCGCGGCGATGCAGATCGTCGCGCAACGCCTGATCGGTGAGCACGACTTTTCGGCGTTTCGATCTGCCGAGTGTCAGGCAAAGTCGCCAGTCAAGACCATGTATGAGGCGAGCGTCACCCAGCGTGGTGCAGTCGTCGTTTTTGATTTTCGGGCGAGCGCATTTTTGCACCACATGGTGCGCAACGTTGTCGGCAGCCTAGTCTATGTCGGTGCCGCACGGCAGGATGTGGCGTGGTTTGAGAACGTGCTTGCAAGCAAAGACCGCTCGCGTTGCGCGCCGACTTTCGCCCCGGATGGGCTGTATTTGTCGAGTGTCGAATACGACGCGGCGTGGAACTTGCCACCGTTTCGCCCGCGCGCGTTGCCGTGACAACGATGTCATTTGCACCGCATCGAACGCGCGTCAAGATCTGCGGCGTGCGTGACCCAGAGATGGCCAATTTTGCGATTGCGGCTGGTGCGGAGGCGATTGGCGTTGTGCTGTTCGCGGATTCGCCGCGGGCCGTTGACGTCAGCCTCGCCAGTGCCATCGTTGCCGCACTCCCGGCTGGGGCGGTGTCGGTGGTGCTGTTGGTCAATCCGACAGTCGCGCTGGTGGAAAGTGTGCTGCAAGTCGTGCGGCCCACTGTGTTGCAGTTCCACGGCGATGAATCGCCTGAATTCTGTGCGCACTTCAAGCATCGATTCTGGAAAGCGGCGCGCGTCTGCGCTGCGACGGATTTGTTAGAATTGACGCAGCAGTATTCGAGCGCGGACAGGTTGCTGCTTGATGCCGATGTGAAATTCCAAGACGGTGTGACACCGCAATACGGCGGAACCGGCCAGGTTTTCGACTGGAAACTGGTGCAACCGCCGCTGGGCAATGCGATGGTGCTCTCCGGCGGTCTCACGCCCGATAATGTAGGCAGCGCGATTCGCGCCGTTCGGCCGTGGGCGGTTGACGTCTCGAGTGGCGTGGAAGAGTCCAGAGGTGTAAAAAGCCGCGACCTCATCCGGCGGTTTATCGACGCAGTTAAACAGGAAGACGCGCACACCCATGCAGTTTGATGATTACCAAATGCCTGACGCCAGCGGCCACTTCGGCCCCTACGGTGGAACCTTCGTCGCTGAGACGTTGCAAGCCGCGCTGCTCGAATTGAAACTCGAGTATGCAAAGGCAAAAACGGACGCCAGCTTCGCCGCAGAATTTCACTCGGAACTGAAGCACTACGTCGGTCGTCCGAGTCCGATCTATCACGCGAAGCGGCTATCGGATGAACTCGGTGGGGCGCAGATTTATCTGAAACGCGAAGACCTCAACCACACCGGCGCGCACAAGATCAACAACACTATCGGTCAGGCGTTGCTGGCGCGGCGCATGAACAAGCCGCGCGTGATTGCCGAAACCGGTGCTGGGCAGCACGGCGTGGCAACGGCGACGGTCGCCGCGCGCTACGGTCTTGAGTGTGTGGTGTACATGGGGGTTGACGACGTCGCACGTCAAGCGCAAAACGTCTATCGCATGAAACTACTCGGCGCGACCGTGGTGCCGGTAGCCAGCGGTTCGCGCACTCTCAAGGACGCACTGAACGAAGCGATGCGCGATTGGGTGACCAATGTCGAGTCCACCTACTACATCATCGGTACTGTGGCCGGTCCGCACCCGTACCCGATGATGGTGCGTGATTTCAACAGCGTGGTGGGCAAAGAGTGTTTGACGCAAATGCCGGAATTGATTGGACGTCAACCAGACGCCATACTCGCCTGTGTCGGCGGCGGATCGAACGCGATGGGCATTTTCTTTGACTACATTTCGCATCCAACAGTGCGCCTGATTGGTTGCGAGGCCGGCGGTGAAGGTGTGGCGACCGGCAAACACGCAGCATCACTGACGGCCGGCACATCTGGCGTGTTGCACGGCAATCGTACCTACCTACTGCAGAACGCCGACGGACAGATTGCCGACACGCACTCGATTTCGGCCGGGCTCGACTATCCGGGTGTGGGCCCCGAGCACGCGTGGCTCAAAGACAGCGGTCGCGCCGAATATGTGCCGGTCAACGATGTTGAGGCGTTGGCCGCGTTTCACCGGCTGTGTCGCACTGAGGGCATCATTCCGGCGCTGGAGTCAAGCCACGCGGTTGCCGAGGCGATGCGGCTGGCACCGACCATGGCCAAAGACAAGGTGTTGTTGGTCAATCTTTCGGGTCGCGGCGACAAGGACATGGCGACGGTGGCGGAGCGCAGCGGCCTACAGTTTTATTGCAAGCCTTCGTGCGAGCCGATAGCGGGGTCGCGTTGATGCTCGCGTTGATCCCTCCGGCTGCGCGCATCGATGCCGTGTTCGCCCGACTCGCCGCGGAAAAACGCAAAGCGCTGATTCCGTTCATTACTGCGGGCGACCCCAGCATCGCGGTGACGCTGCCGCTGATGCACGCGTTGGTGAAAGCCGGCGTCGACATCATCGAGTTGGGCGTGCCGTTCTCGGATCCGATGGCCGATGGTCCGGTTATTCAGCGATCGTCTGAACGCGCCCTCGCGCAAGGCGTCGGTTTGCGCGATGTACTGGCGTGCGTGGCGGCGTTTCGCCAGACTAATCAGGCGACACCGGTAGTGTTGATGGGTTACGCCAATCCGATTGAGCGCATGGGGCTGGAGGCATTTGGCGATGCCGCCGTGGCCGCCGGTGTCGACGGCGTATTGGTGGTTGACTATCCGCCAGAGGAAAGTGCTGCGCTGCTGGCCGCGATGGATAAAAGAGGCGTCGCAACCATCTATCTGCTGAGTCCCACGTCGTCGACGGCACGTATCAAGCTAGTGGCAGAAGCGGCTCGCGGTTATGTTTACTACGTCTCACTCAAGGGCGTGACTGGTGCGGCAAATATCGATACCGCCGATGTCGGCAAAAAAATTGCCGAGATTAAATTGCAGGTGCGTTTGCCGGTGGGTGTCGGCTTCGGTATCAGCGATGCAGCCACCGCCCGGCGGGTCAGCGACGTCGCCGATGCGGTGGTCATCGGTTCCCGAATTATTCTGGAAATCGAGGCGTCATCGCCGGACGCGTTGATTGATAATGTCGGCAAACTCGTCGCGGGGTTTC
>JBCKPM010000020.1:0-25883 GCA_038901675.1 Usitatibacteraceae bacterium
CTGGCTTAGAACTCAACTTAATCAGAGCTTCCCTAACGAGTTCAGCGCTTCGTCAAGACGCGACGATGCGCTGCTGCACGGCGTCAGCCAGCCAGACGTTCAAGCTCTGTCCGGCCGCCTGTGCCGCAATCAGGGCTTGTGCATGGGTTTCGGCCGACAGCCGAAGCAATACTCGCCCGCCTGCCTGGCGCTGCGGGTTGATTCCAGCATCGCGACACGCTGCAATGTAATGGTCGATGGCGAATTCAAAGTCGCCGCGCAATTCGTCGACGCTTGCGCCATGAAAGGAAATACGCTCCGCGAGCCCCAAGACGCTTCCGGAAAAAACGCCATCCGCCTCGTCGTAGTCGATACGCGCCAGATAGCCCTTGTAGCGCATGATGTTTTTCAACGCCTCACCCCGCCGCAATTGCACCAAAAAAGCCGTGAATTGGATGATATCAAATGATAGTATCACATCTTTTTTCTCAAGCCGGGTTTTCTGCATGGCGGCGCTGAAGTGCGCGTCGTCAGGGCTAAAGTCATTAGAAAACAACGGGCTACAACGTTTTCTACATCGCTTCTAGAGGCTCCAAAGCCGTATAAGGTCGGCGAGTACCTACCAATACTGCTACCAACGTGGCAACTGTTGTGGGTAGAATCCCACGTATCTGCTCGCCTTGGGCTGTGCGGCTCGGCAACCAATAATGCAAACGCTCGGCTGGCTGGGCGCAGCTTCCACCGCCTCTTTGACGCTCAACAACGCGAGGTAACCACATGGCATCCCCACCGGTCGCTTCAGGCAAGCTGACGCCAAAGGTCCGTCCGAAGTATTACGACCTAAATCTCTTGCACCTGCCCATGCCGGGACTCGTGTCGATTTTTCAT
This sequence comes from Usitatibacteraceae bacterium, assembly GCA_038901675.1. Classification (GTDB taxonomy): domain Bacteria; phylum Pseudomonadota; class Gammaproteobacteria; order Burkholderiales; family Usitatibacteraceae; genus UKL13-2. The sequence continues at coordinate 868 of JBCKPM010000020.1, forward strand.
CGGATCACGGGCGTCGCGATGTTCTTGTTTTTGATCCCATTGGCGCTGTTGGTGTTCCAGGGCACACTGGATTCGGAAGCAAGCTTCGCAACTTGGAAAGGCTATCTCGCCCATCCACTGGTGAAGGTGGTGGTCATCGGCTTCATCTGGGCGTACCTGCATCACTTGTTCGCAGGCATTCGCTATTTGTTGCTTGACCTGCACATTGGCATCGACATAGCACCTGCGCAGGCGTCGGCCAAGGTCGTGCTCATCGCCGGATTGATCGTGACGGCAATCTTCGCCGTCCGCATCTGGTAGTTGGGAGATTGCGATGATGAACAAACAACCCGTTGGCGCGCACTATGGTTGGAAAGACTGGATGATCCAGCGCGTGACAGCCGTCATCATGCTGTTGTTCAGCGTCGCGGTGCTCGGTTTCTTGCTCATCAATGGGGGCGTCGGCTACGGCGAATGGAAACAATTCTTCGGCGGCGAGTTGGTGCGCGTTTTGACGCTCATGTTCCTTATGTCGGTTTTTTATCACGCGTGGATCGGCGTGCGCAACGTGTTGCTGGATTACGTGAAGCCACTTTGGGTTCGCCTGACGCTTCAAGTTGTCGTGGTGTTATTTCTGGCTGGCTGTAGTATTTGGTCGGTCTCTATCTTGTGGGGCAGATAAATAATGGCTTTGGCATCCGTTCTCCCGGTACGCAAATTTGACGCTGTCGTGGTCGGTGCGGGCGGCTCCGGTTTGCGTGCGGCGTTGCAACTGGCGACTGCGGGTTTGAAGGTTGCGGTACTGTCGAAAGTATTTCCAACGCGATCACACACTGTCGCCGCACAAGGTGGTGTGGGTGCCTCACTCGGCAACATGGGCGAGGACAACTGGCAGTGGCACATGTATGACACAGTCAAAGGGTCGGACTGGCTGGGCGATCAGGACGCCATTGAATTCATGTGTCGCCAGGCACCGGAGGCGGTCATCGAGCTGGAACATTTCGGCATGCCGTTTGATCGTAACGACAACGGCACGATTTACCAGCGCGCATTCGGCGGCCACTCGTCGAACTTCGGCGAAAAGCCGGTGCAGCGCTCGTGTTGCGTGGCGGACCGCACCGGTCACGCAATGTTGCATACGCTGTATCAACGCAACGTATTCGCCAATACCCAGTTCTTTGTCGAATGGCTGGCGCTCGATTTGATTCGCGATGCGCAGGGCGATGTGGTCGGCGTGACCGCGCTGGAAATGGAAACCGGCGAGACCATGATTTTTCACGCCAAGGCGACCTTGTTTGCGACTGGTGGCGCCGGTCGTATCTACGCATCAAGCACCAACGCGTATATCAACACCGGTGATGGTCTCGGCATGGCGGCTCGTGCGGGCATTCCGCTGGAAGATATGGAGTTCTGGCAATTCCACCCGACCGGCGTCGCGGGTGCAGGTGTACTAATCACCGAAGGCGCGCGCGGTGAAGGCGGCATTTTGCTCAACAAGGACGGCGAGCGATTCATGGAGCGCTACGCGCCAACCATGAAAGATCTAGCCTCGCGCGATGTCGTCGCGCGGGCGATGGCGACTGAAATTAAAGAAGGTCGCGGCGTCGGGTCGAACAAAGACTACATCTTGTTAAAGCTCGATCACCTCGGTCCGGAAGTGATCAACAAACGTCTGCCCGGCATTCGCGAAATCGCGTTGAAATTCGGTAACGTCGATTGCACCAAAGAGCCGATACCGGTAGTGCCGACGTGCCACTATCAGATGGGCGGTATCCCCACCAACTATCTGGCCGAAGTCGTGGTGCCGTCCCATGGCAATCCGAATAGCGTCGTGCCTGGTTTTTACGCCGCCGGCGAATGCGGATGTGCGTCGATTCACGGGGCGAACCGGCTTGGCACCAATTCGCTTACCGACTTGCTGGTGATGGGCAAATCGGCCGGCGACTCGATGGTCAAATTCATTCGTGAAAACAATGTACACAAGCCGTTGCCGGAAGACGCCGGCGAGGCGTCGATGACGCGCTTGGCCAAACTCGATGGCCAGACTTCCGGAGAATCGGTACACGAAGTGGGTGACGCCATGCGCCAAACCATGCAGGCACATTGCGGCGTGTTCCGTTTCCCGGACATGCTCGTCACCGGTGTCGAAAAGATTAAGCAGGTTGCCGAGCGCGCCGAGCGGCTGCAAATCAAGGACAAGTCAAAAGTGTTCAATACCGCTCGCATCGAAGCGCTGGAACTGCAGAACCTGATTGAAGTTGCGGTCGCCACCATGGTGTCGGCCGAAGCGCGCAAAGAAACGCGCGGCGCGCACGACCGCGCTGATTTTCATGATCGCCCCGGCTTCGTCAATGGCCGCGACGACAATAGTTGGTTGAAACACACGCTTTGGTACAAAGACGGCAACAGGCTCGACTACAAGCCAGTTAATTTGACGCCGCTGACCATCGAGTCGATTGTGCCGAAGGCACGCAATTACTAATATTTACCCTCTCCTCCAGCCCCTCTCCCACACGCGTGAGAGGGTGGCCAGAGCGACGCGAAGGCCGGGTGAGGGGATGCATAGGTGAAAAGATGAAATTCAAGATTCTGCGCTATGACCCGGACGTCGACACCAAGCCGTATTTCAAGGAATACGACGTCGCGCTCGAGGCCACTGATCGCATGCTGCTCGATGCCTTGATTCGCATTAAATCGATTGACGATACGCTGGCGCTGCGGCGCTCATGCCGCGAGGGCGTTTGTGGTGCCGATGCCATGAACATCAACGGCAAAAACGGCTTGGCATGCATCACTAAGATCTCAGAGCTCACCGAGCCGGTGGTACTCAAGCCGCTGCCGGGGTTTCCGATTATTCGCGATTTGATCGCCGATATGACGCATTTTTTTCAGCAATACCACTCGATAAAGCCGTTCGTGATTAATCACGAGCCCGCGCCCGAAAAGGAACGCTTGCAATCACCGCAAGACCGTCTGGAACTCGATGGCTTATTTGAATGCATTCTGTGCGGGTGTTGCTCGGCGGCGTGTCCGTCGTTCTGGTGGAATCCCGACAAATTTGTCGGTCCTGCCGGGCTGCTGATGGCGTATCGTTTTATCGCCGACACGCGCGATCAGGCGACCAACGAGCGGCTGGACAATCTTGAAGACCCGTATCGCCTGTTTCGCTGCCACACCATCATGAATTGTGTTGACGTGTGCCCAAAGGGCCTCAATCCGACGCTTGCCATTGGCAAGATCAAAGAGATGCTGGTCAAGCGAGCGGTCTGATGGATGAAGCGCTAGTGCAAGCCGCCGTCACAAGCGACGCGCGCGTACATGATCGGCTCCGTTGGCGGGCAAGGCGCGGGCTGTTGGAAAACGATTTGTTGCTGAAGCGATTTTTGGAAACCGAGCTGGAAAAATTGTCGCAGGACGAATTGACGACCCTCGACGGGCTGTTGCTGCTAGGGGATAACGATTTGCTCGATGTGTTGATGGGACGCAAGGCCTGCGCGGATGCGGCAACCGTTGCGCTGATTTTGCGAATACAAAACGCGTAGTGCCGAACTCGACTTGCGGGAGATTGCAATGGACAAAGGACCGGGAAAAATGAATGCAAATGGCAAAGCAACCCTGACGTTGCAAAACGGAACCGCGATCGATCTGCCGGTATATGGTGGATCGCATGGCCCCGACGTCATCGACATCCGCAAGCTGTACGCGCAGACCGGAATGTTCACCTACGACCCGGGCTTCATGTCGACCGCATCGTGCAATTCGACCATCACCTTTATCGATGGCGACAAAGGTGAGTTGCTATACCGCGGATACCCGATTGAGCAACTTGCCACCAAGTGCGACTTTTTGCAGGTCTGTCATCTGCTGTTGTACGGTGACTTGCCGAGCCAGAAGCAACGCGATGAGTTCGTCGATCGCGTCACCAAGCATACGATGGTGCATGAACAGATGCAGTTTTTCCTGCGCGGCTTTCGGCGTGACGCGCATCCGATGTCGGTGATGACTGGATTACTCGGCGCGATGTCGGCGTTCTATCCTGATTCGATTAATTTGCTGAACAATGAACAGCGAGAAATTTCCGCAATTCGCCTGATCGCGAAATTGCCGACCCTGACTGCCATGGCGTACAAATACACGGTCGGCCAGCCGTTGATTTATCCACGCAACGATTTGGGCTACACGGCCAATTTCATGCACATGATGTTTGCTGTGCCGGCTGAGCCGTATAGGGTCAACGAGGTGCTGGTGCGCGCGCTCGACCGCATCTTCATTCTCCACGCCGATCACGAGCAAAACGCATCGACCTCAACGGTTCGTCTATGCGCTTCGTCTGGCACAAACCCGTTCGCCGCCATTGCGGCGGGCGTCGCTTGCCTGTGGGGGCCGGCGCACGGTGGTGCCAATGAAGCCGCGCTGAACATGCTGTATGACATTCAGAAGAATGGTGGCGTCGAAAAAATCGGCGAATTCATCACCCAGGTCAAAGACAAAAATTCCAGTGTGCGTTTGATGGGCTTTGGGCATCGTGTCTACAAGAACTACGACCCACGCGCGAAGCTGATGCGCGAGAGCTGCTACGAAGTGCTGAATGAGCTTGGTCTGCAGGATGATCCGCTGTTCAAGCTCGCTATGGCGCTGGAAAAAATTGCGCTGGAAGATGACTACTTCGTCAGTCGCAAACTTTATCCAAACGTCGATTTCTACTCGGGCATTGTGCAAAAAGCGATTGGCATTCCGGTGCCGCTGTTCACCGCCATCTTTGCGCTGGCGAGAACTGTCGGCTGGATTGCGCAATTGAACGAGATGATCGCTGATCCGGAATACAAGATTGGCCGTCCGCGTCAGTTGTATGTGGGCGCGCAGCGGCGCGATATCGAGTAAAACGACCGAAATCGAACACTCTTTAGCAGCGGAGCCCGATCATGATGCGTGACTTTCAGCAATCCTCGTTGTTTTTTGGCGCGAAAGATCAATGGGGTCAGAGCAAGATCGAAGCGGTCAGCGTCATTTGTTTCAAAGATGCGCAGTTGAGCACAACAGGCATCACGCCCGACATGTCCCACGTTTAGCCGAGTGAAACAGTGAACAGCGAAATTCAATCGGCATATGGCGTCTGAGAAAGCGGCTAGACCCGAGCTCTCCGAAAGTTGATGAGGTACTGATATGCGAACCGTTGGTTCACGCAAGTTGCAAGAATTGAGTAGTGTGCCCACCGGTGCCGCGCTGGCCGCGATGGCGCGGCACAATGAAGCGGTTGCCGCGTTCGCACCCATCGCGGGTGTGCGCCGCGGCGTTTACCGTTTTGCGAGCCACGCGGAGGCAAACCAGTTTGATGCTGCGGTGCTGGCCGAGCGCATGGTGACATTGGCGCGCGCGCGGTGGACGAACGTAAGTGAGGGCGATTTGAGTGAGTTTGCACGACCAGCGACTATTGATGACCTCAAGCAACTGCTGAGTTCATTGAATGAGCAGGGCGTGGACTACCTGTTGATTGGAGGTTATGCGTTGGCCGCACATGGGTATCTGCGCGCGACAACCGATATCGACTTGATGGCGGCAGGCGGGCGCGCTTCCGGAGAAAAAGTAAAGCGGGCTTTACTCGTTCTACCTGATCACGCAGCTAACGAATTGCAACTGGAATGGTTTGATGAAACACAGAACATCCGTGTCGCTGATGCCATTGTGGTGGATGTGATGCTCAACGCAAACGGCTATACATACGACATGCTGAAGCCGTACGAACAGATCATCGCCTTTGATGGGATTCCGGTGAAGACCATCAGCCTGAATGGCCTGTTGTTGACCAAGCAGACGACGCGGGAAAAGGACATCGCCGATCGGATTGTGATCGAGCGGGCGATACAGGAATTGAGCAGAGAGTAAATATTTGTTTCAGCGGGTGTGGGGGTTGGCAAAACGTCGCGCGCCCGCATACCATCAGTCACTATCGTCAATGCAAAACTCGACTACCCACGATGCTTTCCAGCCACTTTTTCCCCAAACACCGCACCAATCAATGAGTTTGAATTTTTATTGTCGCAACCAACAAAGCCGGTCGAGGTTCCCATCATGATGCGCGAATATCAGCAAACGTCACTCTTTTTCGGGGCCAACGCGCCCTACATCGAAGATCTCTACGAGAGGTATCTGGCCGACCCACAGTCGGTGCCGGAGAACTGGCGCAAGCAATTCGACAGCCTGCCCAATGTTGCCGAACACGCGGCGGCCGATGTGCCGCATTCACCGGTGATTGCCGCGTTTGAAAAACTCGCACAGCAAGGCGGTGCTAGACGCATCGCTTACGTGAATGTAGGCGGCGGCGAAGCCAGTGATAGTAAGAAGTCGTTCAAGGTATTGCAATACATCCGCGCACATCGGGTGCTCGGTGCGCGCAACTCCTCGCTCGATCCGCTCAAGCGCATGGAGCGCATGCAGGTGCCCGAACTCGAATTGAGTTTTTACGGCCTGACCAATGCCGACCTTGAACAGGAATTTGGGTTCGGCTCTTGGCAAGGCACGATTGCCGACAACGCCGAGCGCGCCAAACTCAAGGACATCGTCGCCGCGGTCAAGCGTACCTACTGTGGCACGGTTGGTGCTGAGTACATGTACATTTCAGAGACCGAGCAAAAGCGCTGGGTGCAGGGTCAATTAGAGTCGGTGCAGTCGCAACCCGCGTTGACCAACGAAGAAAAGCAGTTCGTGCTCGATCGGCTGACCGCCGCCGAGACGCTTGAAAAATATCTGCACACGCGCTACGTCGGTCAGAAGCGTTTTTCGCTCGAAGGCGGCGAAACCCTGATTCCGCTGGTCGATGACATTATTCAGGTCGCCGGTGCCAAGGGCGTCAAAGAGGTGGTGTTAGGCATGTCGCACCGCGGAAGGCTCAACATTTTGGTCAACTCACTCGGCAAGCTGCCAGCTGATTTGTTTGCCGAATTTGAAGGCAAGCACGCACACCACAAGGTCGGCTCGGGTGACGTCAAGTACCATCAGGGCTTCTCGTCGGACATTCAGACCAAAGGCGGCGCGGTGCATCTCACGCTCGCGTTCAATCCTTCCCACTTGGAGATTGTCAATCCGGTGGTCGAGGGCTCCGTGCGCGCGCGGCAACAGCGTCGCCATGACGTCACTGGCGATGAGGTGATTCCGTTGCTGATCCACGGTGACGCCGCGTTCGCCGGGCAGGGTGTGATCATGGAAACCATGGCGCTGTCGCAAACGCGCGGTTTCAAGACCGGCGGCACGGTGCACATTGTTGTGAACAATCAGGTCGGCTTCACGACGTCAGACACGCGCGATTCGCGCTCCTCGCTGTACTGCACGGACATCGCGAAGATGATTGAAGCGCCGGTGTTTCACGTCAATGCCGACGATCCTGAGGCGGTGTTGATGATCGGCCGTATTGCACTTGAATACCGCATGAAATTCCACAAGGACGTGGTCATCGACATGGTGTGCTTTCGCAAACTCGGTCACAACGAGCAGGACGAACCGTTTGTCACGCAGCCACTGATGTACAAGAAAATTGCCCAGCATCCGGGCACGCGCAAAGTCTATGCAGACAAGTTGGCGGCAGAAGGTACGGTGGGTGCAACCTACGGCGACGATCTGGTCACCAACATTCGCGCGCGGCTGGACGCAGGCAAAAGCACTAACACCAAAATTCTGTACGGCATTAAGCCACCGTTGGCCGTCGATTGGGCACCCTACATCGGGCAGACGTGGCGCGCCGCGTACGAATCCAAAGTGCCGATGGCGAAACTCGAGGGCTACGCCGAGCGCCTGACGCAGATTCCATCCGATTTCAAGTGCCATATGTCGGTCGAGAAATTGCTCGAGGTGCGGCGCAAAATGGGTAAAGGCGAACTGCCGCTGGATTGGGGCATGGCGGAAAACCTCGCCTATGCAACACTGGTCGGCGAAGGCACGCCGGTCCGGATTAGCGGGCAGGACTGTGGCCGTGGCACTTTTGCGCACCGCCACGCGGTGATGCACGATCAGAATCGAGAGAAGTGGGACTCCGGTACCTACGTGCCGCTACAAAATATCGCGGTCAAGCAGGGCAATTTTCTGATCATCGATTCACTGCTGTCGGAGGAAGCTGTACTCGGCTTCGAGTATGGCTACGCGTCTGCACAGCCGTTTGAGCTGGTGATTTGGGAAGCGCAGTTTGGCGACTTTGCCAACGGCGCGCAGGTGGTCATCGACCAATTCATTTCATCGGGTGAGTCGAAGTGGGGCCGACTGTGCGGGCTGTCGTTGTTTTTGCCGCACGGCTACGAGGGGCAAGGCCCGGAACATTCGTCGGCGCGACTCGAGCGCTTCTTGCAACTTTGTGCCGAGCACAATATGCAAGTGGTCGTGCCGTCAACTGCGGCGCAGCTCTATCACATGATCCGCCGTCAGGCGTTGCGGTCGGCGAGAAAACCGCTGGTGGTCATGATGCCAAAATCGCTGCTGCGCAAAAAAGAAGCGATGTCACCACTCGACGATTTAGCCAATGGCACATTTGAAGTCATCATCGGCAACATTGATCAACCCGGCGCGAAACTCAATGCGAAGAAGGTCAAGCGCGTGGTCGCATGTTCAGGCAAGGTCTACTACGACATTGTGGCTGAACGCGAAAAACGCGCACTTACGGATATCGCAGTCATTCGCATCGAGCAGCTCTATCCGTTTCCACACGAAGAATTCGCGGCTCAGGTCGCGCTGTATCCGAACGCCAACTCGGTAGTTTGGGCACAAGAAGAGCCGGCCAATCAAGGCGCGTGGCATCGCATCCAACATTACCTGATGCGCAATATGCGCGGTGATCAGACGCTGGGCTACGCCGGGCGCACATCGTCCGCGTCCCCCGCCGTGGGATACCAGTCGCTGCACATCGAACAACAAAAAGAGCTGGTCGACGCCGCGTTGAGTTGGGACGCTGCACCGAAACAGTAATTAGCGAACGCGCCGGCGCATTCTGAACCTAGGACATCAACATGCAAATCGAAGTCAAAATCCCGCAACTCTCGGAATCTGTCGCAGAAGCAACCCTCGTGGCCTGGCACAAGAAAGAGGGACAAGCCGTCAAACGCGACGAGAACCTGATCGACATTGAAACCGACAAGGTAGTGATGGAGCTGCCGGCACCAGCCGATGGTGTGCTGGTCAAAATTGTGCGTGCGGACGGTGCCACGGTGGTTTCAGGCGAAGTGATTGCGATCATCGATACGTCCGCTGTGGCGTCGACGGCGCCGACCCAAAAAGCTGTGATGGCACCAAGTGCGCCGGCCAAGGCGAGCGCGACTGCGGCCATGAGCCCTGCTGCCGCGAAAATTGCCGCCGAGAAAAATGTCACCGACGTGGTCGGCACTGGTCGCGGTGGCCGCGTAACCAAGGAGGATGTGGTCAACAAAGTGGCCTCCGGTTCAGCGGCGAGCGCGGCCAAACCTGCCGCATCGACCGTGGTGCTTACGCAAGCTGCGGAGGGCCGTACCGAGCAACGCGTCCCGATGTCGAGGCTGCGTGCGCGCATCGCTGAACGCCTTGTGCAATCGCAATCGACGGCCGCCATCCTCACCACGTTCAACGAAGTCAACATGGCTCCGATAATCGCGCTCAGGAACACTTACAAGGACAAGTTCGAAAAGCAACACGGCGTGAAGCTGGGCTTCATGTCGTTTTTTGTCAAAGCGGCCGTTCATGGGCTGAAGAAGTACCCAGTGGTTAACGCCTCGGTTGATGGCAATGACATCGTCTATCACGGCTATTACGACATCGGGATTGCGGTTGGCACCGAGCGCGGCCTAGTGGTGCCGATTCTGCGCGACGCCGATCAGATGTCGATCGCCGATATCGAAAAGAAAATTGCCGAGTTTGGTCAAAAGGCCAAGGACGGCAAGTTGACCATCGAAGATTTGACTGGTGGCACGTTCTCGATTTCCAACGGTGGTGTGTTCGGGTCGATGTTGTCAACGCCGATCATCAATCCACCGCAGTCGGCGATTCTCGGCGTACACGCGACCAAAGAGCGGGCAGTGGTGGAGAACGGCCAAATTGTCATTCGACCCATGAATTATCTAGCGATGAGTTACGACCATCGCATCATTGACGGCCGCGAGGCGGTGCTGTCGCTGGTGGCGATGAAAGAAGCGCTCGAAGATCCGGCGCGTCTGTTGCTCGACATTTGACGGCGTGACAACCTTGTTCTTGTAGTCGTTATGGCCAAAGCAAAATTTGCGGTCTCTACGGTGGTGGCGAAGTTGCTATTCATTCTCGCCGCCGCGTTGTTGACTGGATTTCTGACGGTGCTGTTTGCACGTTTTCTCGGGCGCTACATTTCGCCGATGTTTGCGGCAGCGACCGGTGTGGCGCTCGCGGTGACGGTGAGTCTGTGGTTTTCACAAGCCATGAAACATCCGCCATTTTTGTTGTCTGGTACCTCGCCATTGGTGGCCGGCTTGTGCGCCGGGCTCGGCGTCTATATCTCCCGTGTCTGGCTTCCTTGATATTTATTGCTAGGTAATCGTTATGTCGAAATCGTTTGACGTTGTTGTAATCGGTGCCGGCCCCGGTGGTTATTTCGCTGCCATTCGGGCCGCGCAGCTGGGCTTTAGCGTGGCGTGTATCGAAGGCTGGAAAAACCCCAAGGGCGAAGTCGTATTGGGCGGCACTTGCCTTAACGTCGGCTGTATTCCGTCCAAGGCGTTGCTGGAATCGTCCGAAAACGTCGAGAAGCTTGAACACAAATTTGCCGATCACGGTATTAGCGTTGCCGGTATGAAGGTCGATCTGGGCAAAATGCAACGCCGCAAGGACACCATCGTTGGCAAGATGACCAAGGGCATCGAGTTTTTGCTGCGCAAAAACAAGATCACGTGGTTGAAAGGTTTTGGTTCGCTGGTGAGCGGCGGTGAGGTCTATACCGTCAGCGTCAAGAATGGTGACGCGACCGAAACGGTAAGCGCCAAGCACGTCATCATCGCCACCGGATCAAAAGCGCGTCATCTTGCAGGCATTGAAGTTGATAACGTCAACGTGTGCGACAACGAAGGCGCACTCGCACTTGACAGTGTGCCCAAGCGTCTCGGCGTGATCGGCGCAGGTGTGATCGGTCTGGAACTCGGCAGCGTGTGGCGCCGCCTTGGCGCGGAAGTCACCGTGCTCGAAGCACTGCCGACGTTTCTTGCCGCGACGGATGAATCGATCCAGAAAGAAGCGTGGAAAGTATTCACCAAGGAGCAGGGACTCAATATCAAGCTCGGGGTAAAAATCACCAAGGTCACCAACAAAAAATCTGGTGTCAGCGTTGAGTACAGCGACGACAAGGGGCTGGCGCAAAAACTCGATTGCGACAAGTTGATCGTCTCGGTGGGACGCGTGCCCAATACCGATGGCTTGGGTGCGGCCAGTGTTGGCCTAAAGATCAGCGACAGGGGCATGATTGAAGTCGACGATCACTGTGCGACGAATTTGCCCAACGTCTATGCCATCGGCGACGTGGTGCGTGGCCCGATGCTGGCACACAAGGCTGAAGATGAGGGCGTTGCCGTTGCCGAACGTATCGCCGGTCAGCAGCCGCACATCGACTTCAATACGATCCCGTGGATTATCTACACCTCGCCGGAAGTCGCGTGGGTGGGTATGACGGAGCAGCAGTTGAAGTCCGAAGGCGTTGCGATCAAGACCGGAGAGTTTCCATTTGCCGCCAACGGACGCGCACTCGGGCAGGGCGAGGCGGGCGGCTTCGTGAAAATTATCGCTGACGCCAACACCGATCGTATTTTGGGTGGCCACATCATTCACGCGCACGCCTCTGAACTCATTCAGGAAATCGTCACGGCAATGGAATTCAAAGCCGCAGCCGAAGATATCGCGCGCATTGTGCACGGCCACCCGACGTTATCGGAAGCGGTGCGCGAAGCGGCGCTGGCGGTCGATAAACGCACGTTGAATATGTGATCTCGTGCGTTATTTTCTTCCACAGATGAACACAGATAAACACGGATAGGTCGTGGAAAAGATGGTAAACACAAGCAAATACGCGCGTTTTCAGGCATTTATGTCTGAAAATGCTCGTCGAATAAGGAGTTTGTCTGAAAATTCGGAGCGTCGCTGCACTTGTCCGACCATCTGTGTTCATCTGTGTTCATCTGTGGATAGCTCGTTTTCTGCATGAACGCCGCCCTCAACCCGCTGCCGAACATCTCTGGCGAAACCGGCGAAGCCTCCAGCATCGATGCGGGATCGCCCCTCGAGTGGTACTGGAAATTTTCGCAGAGCACAGACTTTCAATCGGATCCGGCGCAGATTGCGGTGCTCAGCCATCTTGATCTATTGCACGGCGAGATTGAAAACTATCGGCAGTATCGTCAGGGCAAGATCAATCGGCTGGTGACCAACTTCGGCGGTGGCAAGCGCCCGCCGCGCGGACTCTACATCTGGGGTGGCGTCGGTCGCGGCAAATCGCTGATGATGGATGCGTTCTACAACGTGTCGACACTGAAGCGCAAACGGCGCGTGCACTTTCACGAATTCATGCGCGAGATTCATGCCGGGATGCGCGCCTTGACGGGCGAAGTCGATCCGCTCGACGCAGTGTCGACGCAAATCGCCAAGAAACTGCGCTTGCTTTGCTTCGACGAGTTCCATGTCTCCGATATCGCTGATGCGATGATCCTCGGCCGCTTGCTTGAACTATTAACGGTCAAAGGCGTGGTGCTGGTGATGACGTCAAATTACAAGCCTGACGACCTGTATCCGGCTGGTTTGCAGCGTGCGCGGTTTTTACCCGCGATTGAATTGCTCAACCGTGAACTTGAGGTGCTCGAAATTGCCGGTGAGCAGGACCATCGCCGACGTATTCTTGAATCGATGCCGGTCTACCACGCGCCGCTGACGCCCGATGCGGAGTTGGCACTTGCTAAAGCATTTTCGGCCATGTCCAAAGCGACCTACGTTTCCGGCGGCCACATCACCATCGGCAATCGACCGATTGCATTCATTCGTCGCGCCAAGGGCGTGGTTTGGTTTGATTTTGACGAGTTGTGTGTCAAGCCGCGTAGTCAAGTCGATTACCTGGAAATCGCCGGGCAATACCACACGGTACTGGTCTCAAAGATTCCGCAACTCCACGCCAAAGATCGTGCCGACGTAGTGCGACGATTTACCTGGTTGGTCGATGTGTTCTACGATCAGCGCGTGAAACTCATCTGCTCTGCGGCAAACTTGCCTGAGTGGCTAGTGGTTGATGAGCGCGTTGCGGCCACCGCAACCGCAAGGGCGTCATCGGCGGCACTTGCAGTAGGAGAAAACGACGCCTCCATGATGGTGTCCGCGGAATTTGCACGAACCGCATCACGATTGCGCGAGATGCAGTCGAAGGACTATTTTTCTCGTAAGCACGCTTCGGCGCACAATCCGCAGGTGTTACAAATCAATCAGTAGGATCGCGCCAGTAGAATGCGTCGTTTGGCGTGGCATCGCGATGCTTCACCTCGGCCGTTACGGTTTGCTAAACTAGCTGCAATCGGTTGCGACCTAATATTCCTGAACAAATTTCGAACCAGCAGACCACTATGGCAGAACCAGACGACAGCGATCTCGACTTCACGGCGCTTCTTGATCCCAAGACCAGCGTGCCCGAGCCTGTGCCGACGCCGCAACAGACGCAGGCGCTGAATGATGAAGCGGTCATCGGTGAATCCAAGCTGACCAGCAACGGATATTTTGTGCGCTTATTTCCGGATGCGCCGCGTCGTGCGCCCGCATCGGCTCCGCCTATTGTGTTGGTGGTTGAGGACGATGACGTCACCGCCGCGTTGCTCGAACGTATTCTGACCAAAGAGAACTATCGCGTCATTCGTGCCGCCAATCGGGCCGGTATCGCTGCGGGCATGAAGTCCCGGCCCGATCTGGTGTTGCTCGATGTGCTGCTGCCGGACGCTAACGGTTTTGACATCCTCAACCGTATTCGCGCCAGCAGTAGTCTGCGTAACTTGCCGGTGCTGATGTTGTCGAGTCTGGGCTCGCTCGAGGACATCATGAAGGGCCTCAAGCTCGGCGCCAATGGCTACCTCACCAAGCCGGCGAAAGCCAAGGCGTTGATGAGCGCCATTGAAGCAGTGATCTTCAAGTAACGCGCAGTCTGTCTGCGCGGTAACGCTTTTGTCCTCACACCATCGACAGGCAAGCCATGACGACGTATAAGGGTGTGCATGCCCGCTCCCTCGCCGCGCAGTCCGCGTTCTGGATCGAGCAAGCGGCGCGTATCGACTGGGTACGGCCATTTAGCAAGGTATGCGATTTCAGCAGGCCGCCGTTTGCGAAGTGGTTTGTCGGTGGCGAAACCAATCTTTGCTACAACGCACTTGATCGGCACCTAGCCACGCGTGCGGATCAAGCGGCATTGGTGTGGCTGTCCTCGGAAGTTGAAGCCACACGCACCTATACCTATCGGCAGTTGTGGGAAGAGGTCAATTGCTTCGCGGCAATGTTGAAGTCCCTGGGCGTCGGCAAGGGCGATCGCGTGTTGATCTATATGCCGATGATCCCCGAGGCGGTGTTTGCGATGCTCGCCTCGGTGCGTATTGGCGCGATTCACTCTGTCGTTTTTGGCGGCTTTGCGGCGGCCGCGCTTGCCGCGCGTATTGACGATGCCAAGCCACGTGTGATGGTCACATCCGATGCCGGTTCGCGCGCCGGCAAAGTGATTCCGTTAAAGCCGCTCACGGACGAGGCGATTGCGTTGTCCAAGTTTCCGCCAAAGCACGTCGTGATTGTCAATCGCCATCTCGATAAAGCCATGCAGGTGCTGCCGGGGCGCGATATGGATTACGCGGCGCTCGCACCGCGCCACAAGGGCGACGTTGTGCCGTGCGAGTGGGTCGAGTCGAGCCATCCTTCGTACATCCTCTACACCAGCGGCACCACCGGCAAGCCGAAAGGCGTGCAGCGCGACACGGGTGGCTATGCGGTTGCACTCGCCGCCTCGATGCCGAACATCTTTGCCACACAGCCAGGTGACGCGTTTTTTTGTACCTCAGACATTGGCTGGGTGGTGGGGCACTCGTATATCGTCTACGCTCCACTCATCAATGGCTCGACCACCATCATGTACGAAGGTCTGCCGATTCGGCCTGACCCTGGCATCTGGTGGAAAATTGTCGAGCAATACAACGTGGTCGCGATGTTTAGCTCACCAACGGCGATTCGCGTGCTCAAAAAGCAGGATGCTGCATTCCTCACCAAGTACGATACGTCGAGCTTGCGCTATCTGTATCTTGCGGGCGAGCCGCTTGATCAACCGACGAGCGATTGGATTGCCCAAGGTGTCGGCGTGAAAGTCATCGATAACTATTGGCAAACCGAAACCGGTTGGCCGATTTTGTCCGCGCAGCCGGGCATCGAAGATACGCCGCGCAAACTCGGCAGTCCGAGCTTTCCAGTGTACGGCTACAACGTGAAGTTGAAGCACGAGGCAACGGGTGCTGCCGTCGGCGCGGACGAGAAGGGCGTGCTGTGCATCGTGCCGCCATTGCCGCCCGGATGCATGTCAACAATTTGGGGTGACGACGAGCGGTTCGTGAAAACCTATTTTGGCTCATTCAAGGATGAAAAGGTCTACACCACTTTCGACTTGGCGACGCGCGACAAGGACGGCTACTACTTCATCATGGGGCGCACGGACGATGTGATCAATGTCGCCGGTCATCGTCTCGGTACCCGCGAAATTGAGGAGGCGATTCAAGCGCACAACAATATCGCCGAAGTCGCGGTGGTCGGTGTCGCCGATGCGCTCAAGGGGCAGGTGCCAGTGGCGTTTGCGGTGGTCAAAGATGCACGTCTGATCGACTCCGCCGACGCCATCGCTGCTCAAGAACAAGAAGTGATGGCCACTGTCGACCGCGAACTCGGCGCCATCGGGCGGCCGGCGCGGGTGCACTTCGTGACCTTGCTGCCGAAGACGCGCTCGGGGAAATTATTGCGGCGGGTGATTCAAGCCCTGTGCGAAGCGCGCGATCCGGGAGATCTGACCACCATCGAAGATCCAGCGGCGTTGGAGCAGATCAAAGATGCGGTGGGGCGGTAGTTGATTGATGCGTACCATGCGTTTTGACGTTAAAAAATAGTCTGAGAAATTCGAGTCCCGCATTTTGTAGGCTGGTGCCAAGCCCGGCACCACCCGCATGACCAGTTGCGCTATCATCCTTCCACCTTTTAATCGTCTTTACCATGTTGGCAAGCATGCTTGATTTTCGCTCATTGCAATTGGCAAGCGCCTCGTTGGCCGAGGCACTGGATGCTGCGAAATTGCGGCCAAAGGACGCTTTCGTGCGCGACGCGTCGATCCAGCGTTTTGAATACACGTATGAACTTTGCGTCAAGTCGCTGCGGCGGCAATTGGAGGCAATGTCCGATAGCCCGGCGGAGATAGACGCACTGGGGTATCGGGATATGATCCGCGCAGGAGCGGAAAAGGGTCTTGTCACAAATGAAACGGCATGGTTTGGCTATCGCGAATTACGCAACATCACGAGTCATGTTTACGATCCGGCCAAAGCGCAGCGCGTGTTCGCGGAACTGCCGCAGTTTTTGTCGGATGCGAATGCGCTACTCACCAGATTGATGGCGGCTAATTCATGACCACTGAGTCGAACCCAATTTCGCTGGTGCTGACCCCGGACGAGCAGGACTCGGTTTGTGAAATCCTGAACCGGTATGCGCCTGGACACCGCGCTTTCGTATTCGGTTCGCGCGTTGTGACCAGCGCGGATCAATATCGACGCGTCAAGACGTACTCTGATCTTGACATCGCACTGACTGAACCAACTTTGACGCTTGCGCAGATGGATGAAATGCGGGAAGCATTTTCACAGAGCGACTTACCGATGCGTGTTGATATCGCAAGCGCGGCAGATTTGCCTGAAGAGTGGGAAAAGCGAGCATGGCCCCTTTAATTACTGACACGGTCGTCTGCGGGTGGTGGCGGTGTTGGTCGCGTCGACGCGATTGCCGGATCCGCGTCGCCCAGCGCAGTCAATCACGCCGGTTTGCCGGGGACCGCCGTGAGTCGGGTCGTGTGGGTTCAAGTGGTGGCGTGTGTGCAGCAGCGACAACGTGCTGCAAGCGAGGTGCGATGGCATTGCGGGAAGCTGTTTGCGGTTGCCGGTCAAACGCCCAGAAAGGCGAAGCCAACGCCACGCAAAGGGCATGGATTGCGCGCCGCAACGCGCATTCAACATAGCGCGGATGTCAAATGTTTGCAACAGTCGCATCGAATCGCTACTCGCCAACCGTGGCGACGTTTACAATCCCCATAGCGACCACCTCGCGGGCGGTTTAGTCCAACCGGGTTTATCTGTCGCGGTTAATATCGCGCCTTGAGATTGCTTCGGTGGCGCGACAGATAAACGCTATTCGTTAGGCGCTATGTACGAGCGATACAAAATTTGTCCCGATTTAAGCCGCAAGGAAAAATGCTTCCGCGCTCAGCGATATGAAGACGGTAATATGATTGAAGTGTTTCATGAGCACATCCCTTCTCATCGCATATCATTAGACTCAGAGATAGAGGTCTTGCGGGCTTTGGTCGGACAGTTCGCGGGCTGGAATGGATTGTTTATTTTGCACTCGCGTTTGAATAATCGTCGCGGTGGCTCATCCCGATATCCTGGCTTTGTGTCCCACGTGTCATACCCAGAAGAGGGTGTTCTTCGTCGCTACTTCAGTTCGGGTAGCGTGACGTCATGGTCTGACACCGTCATCACACTTGGAGACTTTCGGTGTAATGAGGAACCTAAAAGTGGCGCCTAACAACGCCATCAACCCGGACAATAAAAAGCGGCGCGCCTGCATCGCACCGCTTTTTATTGCCGGTTATGGCGAACGTTGGGTCGCATAAACCATCTATCTTGGAAGCGGTTCTTGTTCTACCCTCACACCTAAACCAAACAAGGAGAAAGCTATGGGGTTTTTCTCAAATTTGACGCAATCATGGAAGAAGTCATCAAGGCTACAAGAACTTCAAAAGGCGATAGTGCCACTTAATCAGAGCGTCAGCGACATGGTATCCAACGCTGTCCACTCGTCATCAGGGGGAATGAGTCCCAAAGATCGCGCGTTAGAGGAATTTCTCGATTTGTGCGAGTCAGATGACGGTGTCAAACAGGTTATGAATATTGAACACATCTCCCGCTCTGACCTGAAGCAACTTTATGTTCGTCTGTCGGCGGCTGGGCTTGGGCAGTGGATAAAGGGTCACCACGCCGCGCTATCGACCATTGCCTACGTTGAACCACTCCAATACGCCGTTCGTGCACAGAAACGCGGGGTTGCATGGCTAGAAGTCGTCTCCAATCTACTTGAGTACTGGGAGGGAAAAATTCCGTCAGGTGGGTTGTTGAGTCAAGTTCGTTAGGCTGAAGTTCCTCCCCAAAAAAAGCGAGTTTCCCCTATGAAACCCCTAGTCTTTGAGGTTCCACGTACTGTCTACATTTTGATTTTATCGATCAAGTCGAGGGCACTTTTTTGCTTCGGCGTGGGTGTCGTAGTGAGATCAAACGTAGGCGCACCCTGGGCACCCTTGGACGTGCGACACGTATTGCGCACGATGGTTTGCAAGTCCTGCATCAACGTCTTGAAGCTACGAATCAATAGGGTCAGTCTCGATTGATTAATTTCTGCGCGTAATGACATGAGGGACAGCCAAACGATTGTTTGCCAAACTCGCCATTTGACGCGCCTTTCCAGCACTTTTTGCTTGGAAACACACGCCAATACTGGTGTTACACATTGCGCTGATCTTCTTACATCGAGCCAAATCGAAGCGATCAACCGGAACGGCGAGGCGATGACGCTGCGACTGACGGGCCGACAAGAAAAGCTATCGGTTAGCGAGCCGTATCAGTACTTGTTCGAGGCAGGCATGTGAATAACATCAGGGTCAGCGGCGTAAGTTGGCTAACCGGCTTTCTCGATTGCCCAACGTCTACGTTGATTGATACGTTGATGTTGGGCAGATGAAGCTTTCCCTAGGGCGCTAGGACGACTTCGAGATAAACACGACGCCCGGCAGGCCGTTGAAGTGAGCATCGCAGGTTAGTAGATCGACTCCCCGGTCTTGTGCCGTGGCGTAGACGATGGCGTCGGCCGTTGCAAGCCGGTGGGTGCGATGCAATTCTGCGGCCAGCAACGCTAAACGGGTATCTAGTGTCTAGTTGCAGAAGTCCTGCTACATTCGAATCGTTTTGCATCCCACACGATGTCGTTGCAAATACGCGCAATAGCGGTGCTATTGCTGTGTTTTGCGCCTAATCCTGTGGGCGCAAAACGCTTCTCGCTGTTACGCAGACTTCTGCAACTAGACACTAGCGGATGGAATGAAATGCAATCCGGGACTGGTGTATGCAGCATGTAGATCCCGGAATACCCCCGGCTTTAAGCATGCCGGGGCTAAAGGCCGCTCCTTCTAGGCTACCGAGCGAAGCAATCCTTGATCTTGTTGCTTCGGCCGCCCTGTGGGCTTAACTGTAAACGCGTAGGGTGTGCCGTGCGCACCGCGTCCTAGTCGTCATCGACGGTAGAGATGGTGCGCACGGCGCACCCTACGCCGCTTCGGCGAATGGCTTTTTCGTTATCCCGCAAAAAAATCTTTCACCTTGTGGCTTCGGCCGCCCTTCGGGCTTAACTTGGCACAACACGCCAAGTTAGCCTACGCCGCTTCGGTTAAAGATTTCTTCGCTAACCCGCGAAGAAATCTTTAACCTTGTCCATGAAACCCTTCGCGCGGGGGTTGTGTTTGTCACCATCTTTTATGCTGATCTCTTCCAACTCGCGCAACAGCTCTTTTTGACGATCCGTCAATCGCACCGGCGTTTCAATGGCGATGCGACACATCAAATCGCCGCGCGACGTTTGTCGAATTGGCTTGATGCCTTTGCCGCGCAGGCGAAACGTCTGTCCTGATTGTGTCTCCGCGGGAATCTTGATTTTGGCTTCGCCGTCGAGTGTTGGAATGCTGATTTCGCCGCCGAGCGCAGCGACGGTAAACGAAATCGGCATCTCGCAATGTAAATCAGCACCATCGCGTTGAAACACGGCGTGCGGTTTGAGTTGCACGACGACGTACAGGTCGCCCGGCGGGCCACCGTTGACACCGGCTTCACCTTCGCCGGTTAAGCGGATGCGATCACCGTCATCGACACCGGCCGGAATCTTGACCGATAGGGTTTTGTGCTGTTTCACGCGACCGACACCGTCGCACGCGGTGCATGGTTCGGGTATCACTTTGCCGGTGCCGTGACACGTGGGGCAGGCTTGCTGGATCGAGAAAAACCCTTGCTGCATGCGCACCTGGCCGACACCATTGCAGGTGTGGCAAGTCTTGGCTTTGGTGCCGGGCCTAGCACCAGTGCCACTACAAACCGCGCACGCTTCCAGCGCCGGAATGCGAATTTTGGTTTCGGTGCCACGCGCGGCTTGTTCGAGACTGATCTCCATGTTGTAGCGCAGATCCGAGCCGCGATAGACCTGTTGACCGCCACCGCGACGACCGCCTGCGCCACCAAATATTTCGCCGAAAATATCGCCGAAGGCTTCCGAGAAGCCGCCGGCGTCAGCGCCAAAACCACCCGGTCCGCCACCCACTTGCGGATTCACGCCTGCGTGGCCGTAGGCGTCATAGGCGCGGCGTTTGTCCGGTGTGGAAAGAATCTCGTAGGCTTCCTTTGCCTCTTTGAATTTTTCTTCCGATTCCTTGCTGTCGGGGTTGCGATCCGGATGGAACTTCATCGCGAGCTTGCGATAGGATTTTTTGATGTCGTCGTCAGACGCATCGCGATTGAGGCCGAGAATTTCGTAGAAGTCGCGTTTGTTGGCCATGTTGAATAGGTGAAATCGATCAATGACGAAACGGCACCGCGAGGAACCACACCCTCACGTGATGTGTGGATGAGATTCCTCGCAGTGCTCGGAATGACGGCGGAAGTTTGGTGGGCGGCAGGGTTACTTCTTGTCTTTGACTTCCGTAAATTCGGCGTCAACCACGTTGCCCATATCTTTCTCCTTGGCGGGTGCTTCCTGAGCGCCGGCACCGGCCGAACCTGCGCCTGATGCGCCACCACCTTCTGCGGCAGCCTTGGCCTGCATGTCGGCGTACATTTTTTCACCGAGTTTTTGTGCGGCTTTGCTGAGCGCTTCAGTCTTGGCAATGATGGCGTCTTTGTCGTCGCCTTTGAGCGCTTCTTCCAACGCCTTGCTGGCATCTTCAATCGCGGTCTTTTCAGCGGCATCGAGTTTGTCGCCGTACTCCTCCAGCGATTTTTTGGTTTCGTGCACCAGTGCGTCGCCGGTATTGCGCGCGGTCACCAATGCCAATACTTTCTTGTCTTCGTCCGCATTGGCTTCGGCGTCCTTGACCATGCGTTGAATTTCTTCTTCCGTCAGGCCTGAATTCGCCTTGATGGTGATTTTATTTTCTTTGCCAGTCGCCTTGTCTTTGGCCGACACGTGCATGATGCCGTTGGCGTCGATGTCGAATTGCACTTCAATCTGCGGCTGCCCACGACGCGACGGTGGAATGCCTTCGAGGTTGAACTGGCCGAGCGACTTGTTGCCAGCCGCCAATTCGCGCTCGCCTTGCAACACGTGAATCGTCACCGCCGACTGGTTGTCGTCGGCAGTCGAGAACACCTGCGAAGCCTTGGTTGGCACGGTGGTATTTTTCTTGATCAGCTTGGTCGATACACCACCGAGCGTTTCGATACCGAGCGATAACGGCGTGACATCGAGCAGCAACACGTCTTTGACATCGCCCCTCAACACGCCGCCCTGGATGGCGGCGCCGACCGCAACGGCTTCGTCGGGGTTGACGTCCTTGCGCGGCTCTTTGCCAAAAATCTCTTTGACTTTCTCTTGCACTTTCGGCATGCGCGTTTGACCGCCGACCAGAATCACGTCGGAAATATCCTCGATCTTGACGCCCGAATCTTTGATCGCAATGCGGCATGGCTCGATGGTGCGCTCGATCAATTCATCGACCAGTGCTTCAAACTTGGCGCGCGTGATCTTGACCAGCAAGTGTTTTGGCCCAGTGGCATCGGCCGTCACATACGGCAGATTCACCTCGGTCTGTTGCGCCGAGGACAATTCAATCTTGGCTTTTTCGGCGGCTTCCTTGAGGCGCTGCAGTGCCAGCACATCTTTTCTCAGATCGATGCCCTGATCTTTCTTGAACTCGTCGCACAGGTATTCCATCAAGCATTGGTCGAAGTCTTCGCCGCCGAGAAAGGTGTCGCCGTTGGTCGACAGCACTTCAAACTGATGCTCGCCTTCAACCGATGCGATTTCGATGATTGAAATATCGAAGGTGCCGCCACCCAAGTCGTAAACGGCGATGGTGCGATCACCTTCTTTTTTGTCCATGCCGAACGCCAGCGCAGCCGCAGTCGGCTCGTTGATGATGCGCTTGACGTCCAGACCCGCGATGCGACCAGCGTCTTTGGTGGCCTGACGTTGCGAGTCGTTGAAGTAGGCCGGTACCGTAATCACGGCCTCGGTCACTTCTTCGCCGAGGTAATCCTCAGCGGTTTTTTTCATTTTGCGCAGCACTTCCGATGACACCTGCGGCGGGGCGATGTTTTTGCCGCGCACCGATACCCATGCGTCGCCGTTATCGTTCTTGACAATGGCGTAGGGCATCATGTTGATGTCTTTTTGCACTTCTTTTTCTTCGAAGCGACGGCCGATTAAGCGCTTGACTGCGAACAGCGTGTTCTTCGGGTTAGTGACCGCCTGACGTTTGGCCGATGCGCCGACCAGCACTTCGCCGTCTTCCAGATACGCCACGATGGACGGCGTGGTGCGCGCGCCCTCGGCGTTTTCGATGACCTTTGGCTGGCCCGCTTCCATGATGGCCACGCACGAATTCGTGGTGCCCAAATCAATGCCGATAATTCTTCCCATGTTCGTTCCTTCTCAGTGCGATGTGTTCTGAATACTATGTAGCTGGGGATAGTTGGCGTTGGTTCAAGAGTTGGAGCAGGTCGGCGTCGGGTGTCGCGCGCGAGGCTGAGCCCCGACGACCGAATGCTCAGCCGGAATCATCCTTCGCCCTCGCGACGGCGACCAGCGCCGGTCGCAGCACGCGCTCATGCAGCGTGTAGCCTTTTTGCATCACCGCGACCACGGTGTTGGGCTCTTGGTCGGACTCGAGCGTGGTAATCGCCTGATGGCGCGTCGGGTCGAATTTTTGTCCGACTGGATCGACTTCCTGAATCGAAAAACGCTCAAACAATAACGTAAGTTGCCGCGCGGTGAGTTCGACGCCTTGCTTGTAGGCGTCCACCGACGGGCTGTCGACTTTCAATGCGGCGTCCAAGCTGTCCTTGACCGCCAGCAGCGCATCCGCAATTTTTTCGACGCCGTACTTTTGCGCTTTGAGCACTTCCTCAGCCGAGCGACGGCGAATGTTGTCGGTTTCGGCCTTGGCGCGCAGCCATTCGTCCTTGGCCGTGGTCGCGTCGGCCTCAGCTTGAGCCAGTCTGATGGTCAGATCCGCTCCGGGGTCTTTCGGCGGGGCGGGGTCAGCGGCGGGTGTGGCGTTTGCGGTGGATTCGCGGTGGTCGTTGGTGGCCTGATTTGGCGCTTGTTCTGGTGGCTGCGTCATCCAAATTTCCCTGAAAAATCAATGTCATGCGGGTAGCTTGGGCCGAAGGTCCGGATTTCAAGTCGGGGTGCGCCAGATAGGCAGGGGGGAAATGGGCCATTTCAGACTTTTGATTTGCTGCTCCCGTCGGTGACCAGCCAGTTCACCAGCAGCGTAATGACGGAATAGAGCATCGAGCCTAGCAGAGCCGCCATAAAACCGCTGACCATAAATCCTTTGACGATTTCGGCGACCAACCAGAACAGCAGTGCGTTGATCACGAAAATGAACAGTCCCATGGTCAGCAGCGTCACCGGCAGCGTGAGTAGAATCAGGATCGGGCGAATGATGGCGTTGACCAAGCCCAACACCAACGCGGCGATGAGCGCGGCGAAAATGCCATCCACCTGCACGCCCGAATAAAGATAGGCGACAGCAAGCAGACCCAGAGCATTGATAAACCAGCGCACGATGATTCTCATGTCACATTCCTGTGCAAATTTGTACGCGCATAATAGCGCGCCGCGCACTGCGGGTCGTTTAAATCGTTGATACATATTCGGCGCTGCCCACTACCATCGAGAGTCTCCTCATGTCTGTACACAAGGCGCACAAGCGCATGACCGTCCCTGAACTTCGCGCCATGAAATCCGCCGAGAAAATCGTCATGCTGACCGCTTACACCAAGCCGATGGCGCAGCTGCTCGACGCGCATTGTGACGTGCTGTTGGTCGGCGATTCCCTCGGCATGGTGGTGTACGGGCTCGATAGCACGCTGGGCGTGTCGCTCGAGACCATGATCGCGCACACACAAGCGGTATGCGTGGCTCGGCGCATGCGTTGGTCATGCTCGACATGCCGTTCGGCAGCTATCAGGAATCCAAAGAACAGGCGTATCGCAATTGCGCGCGGGCACTCGCCGAGTCCGGTTGTCAGGCATTGAAACTCGAAGGCAGCGCCGAGCTGGTCGAGACGGTCGAGTTTCTGGTCGCGCGCGGCATTCCGGTGATGCCGCACATCGGACTCATGCCGCAACGCGTCAACCAGATGGGCGGCTTCAAAACGCAGGGTCGCGAAGTCGATGCGCTCGCGCATTGGGTTCGCATCGCGCGCCAGTTTGAAGCCGCAGGTGCGTTTGGCTTACTCATCGAAGGCACCATTGAGCCGGTCGCGCGCGCCGTGACGGAAGCAATTTCGATTCCGACCATCTGCATCGGTGCTTCGCCCGCATGCGATGGCCAAGTGTTGGTGACCGAAGACATGCTCGGTGTGTTCACCGATTTCACACCGACCTTTGTCAAGCGTTATGCCGAACTCGGCCAACAAATCGCAGACGCGGCACAGGCGTATGCCAAGGACGTGCGATCAGGGGCTTTCCCGACCGCCTCGCATTGTTTTACCGAGA
>JBCKPM010000021.1:0-25172 GCA_038901675.1 Usitatibacteraceae bacterium
CAAGGCTGCTTCACCACGCTCGAAGCACTGCTCGCTAAAATCAACTTTCGCCGCCAGCGAGACCGGCTTTGGTTTGTCGGCGATCTCGTTAACCGCGGACCGGGTTCGCTTGAATGTCTGCGCTTTGTGCGCGATCTTGGCCACGGCGCGAGGACGGTGCTTGGCAACCACGACCTGCACCTGTTGGCGGTCGCAGAGGGCATTGCGAAACTGCGTTCGCTCGATACGCTCGATGCGGTATTGAAGGCGCCTGATCGGGAAGCACTGTTGCATTGGCTCAGGCATCGACCGTTGCTGCACGTTGATGGGCGCTTTGCAATGGTGCATGCCGGGCTGATGCCGCAGTGGTCCTGGCAACAAGCACACAAACTCGCGCGCGAAGTTGAAACTGCGTTACGCGGTTCGCACTATCGCAAGTTGCTCGTCGGCATGTATGGTGACAAGCCGACGGCCTGGCGGGAGAGCCTCGCGGGCATGGCGAGAATGCGCTTTGTGCTCAATACCTTGACGCGCCTGAGGACGCTGACCAGTACGGGCGAGCAATCGTTGCGCTACAAGGCGGGACTTGCCGAAATGCCACGCGAACTTCACGCCTGGTTCCAGGTACCGACGGTGCGGCGCGCTGATCGCGTGCTGTTTGCGGGGCATTGGTCGGCACTTGGATTTCATGAGCAAGAACAGATCGTGATGCTCGACACCGGCTGCGTCTGGGGCGGCGCGTTAACCGCGGTCAGACTCAGCGATGGCAAGCGGTTTGAACAACGCTCGTGCGAGATCGGTGCAACGCTGAATCCGCTGTCGCTAAGTCGCGAGTAACCGTCTAAAAACCTTGCGCCGGAGGTGTGCCTACGCGGAGTGCAGCGCGACCAGAGGGGCGCCTTCTCCGAAGCGCTGATGTGCGTGCGGCTTCGGCACGTTGAGAATCGCAGCGATTGCGTTTTCCGCGTCCAGCGCGGCTTGTCTGCGCGAAAGTGTTGCCGTATCAACGACCGGTGCGAAGGTAATGTGAGCGATCATTTTTTTTTGCGCGATGATGGCCGCTAGCGATTGGGGAAACGTAATTTCACCGATGAACGAGGCTGTCCGGCTAGGCTCGCCGTTGGTTTGACGATAGTGAATCGCGGTCGGCACCAGCAACGCCGCGTTGACGACGGCTGGTTCGAACAGCGAGGTATGGAATTTGAGCAGTTTGTCGCCCGCCGTGGTCGTGCCTTCCGGAAAAATGGCGACCGTATCACCTTGTTCCAGCGCGTCGTGAATTTCGGCGTTGATGCGCGCGGTGTCGCCGCGCTTGGCGCGGTGGACAAATATCGTTCCGGCGGTTTCGCACAGCGCACCGGCGATGAGCCAATCGCGAATTTCCGATTTCGCAACGAAGCGCGAGGGCTGCGTGGCGTTAATTACAAAAATATCCAGCCACGACACATGGTTTGAAACGATGAATAGTTTTCGCGCTTGTGGCGTCGGCCGCGCACCGTGAATCGACAACGTGACATTGAGTATGCGCAACAGTTTGGCTGACCACACCTGCGTGATGCGCGCGCGCGTCGCAGGCTGAAGACGTGGGTAGACGAGGGACGTAACCAGTAGGCCTTGCACGACGTGCAGCAGCATGCGCGTCCAGCGCAGCGCGCGCGTGGGACGCCCGGTCGCTTGCAGGGGAGACAGTTGTGTGTCGTGCTGCATCGATGGCGCGCTACGGAAGCTTGCCGACCTGCACCATTCGTGCGAATAGTGTGTTCAACGAGCCC
Organism: Usitatibacteraceae bacterium; assembly: GCA_038901675.1. GTDB lineage: Bacteria > Pseudomonadota > Gammaproteobacteria > Burkholderiales > Usitatibacteraceae > UKL13-2. Next base: position 1,752 of record JBCKPM010000021.1, read on the forward strand.
CAGGTGACGATGTCGTCAAACGTTGACGTCTGCGTGCCGCTGGTAAATACGATATCGCTGTTCTGGTTGTTGGTCCCGTCATTCGAATTCTGTGCTGTCGATTTGCCAAGAGAGATCAGCACAAAGGGTGCCTTATCGGTCAGTTGCGTGACTGGAGCGCAGTTTGTTGTCGGCGGCAATGCCGTCAGGCCAGTCGAACAAACAAACAGATGGGAGGCGGCAATTGTTGTACCCATTGTGTCGGTCTTAATCCCATCGACGCGCGTTAGTACGTAGGTATTTCCAGGATTTTGATACTGGCTCACTGCATACATGATTCTTCTCAAGCCAGTCCCATCCTGCCATGCGTCAACAGTGAACCCGCCAGCATCAATCGGCGCGAGTCCGAGCGTGGACGAAGGCACGAAGCCAACAATCGCAGCACATCTGCCGTGCGATTGTGCAACTGTGGTCTGCGTGCATGCGCTAGGCCCTGCTGTAGTGCAGAAACTCTCCTGACCGACCGATGTAGACGTGGCTGGGCAAGGCAGCCGACCATACGCCATCGAAAATCCGTAAATGGCCTCCTTAATCGTTTCGAGCTGCCTCTGCGTATCCAATGTGCGCTGCTGTTCTAGCTGCGTGGCGAGCGGAATCCCTACTGCCGTTACCAATATCGCAATGATTACAAGTACAACTGCAATCTCAACAAGCGAAAATCCGTTGTGTTTCTTCATGGTGCAACAATCAGTGTTTGATCGTTGTACGTGGCAGTCGGCTTTGTGGTTGGTGCGGCAAACGCGCAGTTTGTCGTGGCAGTCTGGTTGGCACTTTCCAAATAGTCGGTCGGTGGCAATGATGGCCGTATGGCTCCCGTGAGACTTTGCCCCGATAACAAAAGCACACTATTGACAGAAGCATTGGAGCCGACGGTGAGGGTAGTGGCCGTCCCGCATCCTGCCAGCGTAGTGGGTGCAAAGCTCCTAGCTCGCGCGTAAAACGCTTGTTGGAACCAACCTTCGTCGAAATACCAAGAAGGCATCAAAGGTTGATAGCGAAGTCCCGTGACTGCAACCGGCGGCGCTATCGTGAGGCCGGTAGCCGCGCTAATGGCAATTGGAAAGGCTATCGTGTCGTTAGCCGTAACCGCAAAGGATGTGACCACTGACATCGAACTGCAACTCCAGTTCGTCGTTTGGTATTGCGACGACGATCCTTGGGTATACGTTCGGGTAAATGCGCCCGTGCAACGGCCGCTTCCGGACTCCGGAACATCGACAGCAAATGACAGGCTTCTGGTGACGTCATACGTTAGCGTGCCTGAGGTGGTGCCGTTGGTATTGCATCGAGCCGCCGTTGAGTAGGCGGTAAATATTCTGGCCGCAGTAGGGAATGCGAAATTCCCGGTAAATTTCAGAGCATTGTAGTTATTGGCTGCGGTGCCCACCCACGAAGAGGTTCCTGTCGCTGAGCCGCTAGTACCAATTTGCGTCAACATATTTTGATTGATGTTGATCCATCGGTTGTTGGGCACGGTGCGAGCTAAACGGCAATCTCGCGAGAGCGCGCTAAACGAGGTTACCGACCAATTGAAATTGGTGGCGAAGCCAATCGGTGTATTTGTCGTCGGCCAAATCGGAAAAAACGGGAACATTCCGACCAATTCACCGGGGTTGGAAATGAACACGCTGTCGTTCACCGGGCTGGCATAAGTCGCCGCCCAAGGGTAGCCCAACTCGCCGGGAGGTGTGGCTGCAGTCGTTTTATAAGTTAGAAGTGCGGTTTTGATTTCGCGCAGAACTCGTTGCTCAATGTAGGGCATCAATTCGTCGATGGTGACATAACTCAGCTGGTCATTGAACGGAACTACTCCAGACTTCGTTGAGTCTTCAGCGTTTCTAGGGTAGCGCGTGCCCGGTGCAACCTGAATGAACGTGTTGGAGAGCCCCGCATTATCGTATGTGCCTGTGCACGAGGCCGAGCAACCCAGTGGAAGTGAAACGCGGTCAAGATAGTCCTTGGGGTTTCCTGGCGACGCGGCGTTGGTTCTCGTCTGTGCGTAACCGCCTTCGACCGTCAGGGGCACGCCCGGATAGATGATCACTGCTACGGCGCGCGTTGTGAGTACCTCCCCATTTGCGCCCATCACCGTGAGCCACGGATGGGGTAACTGCGTCGAGCTGGGGGTGCAACTAAAACTTGAGTACGTCCGACGGAGCACGTCTGAATTCAACGCTTTCAGGCAATCGTCTTGCCGCATCAAGTTTGCGGATACAGCCAGCCAAGGAACCCCCCCCCCCGGGGTCGTGGCTGTCGATTGCGCCTGCGGTTCTTGAGGCATTTGGTAATTCGACAGGGATCACCCCTGTTGGCCACTTGCCCAGGCAACGCTGTGTAGAGTCCGAATTCGCTGCTGCGGGCAACCCGTTTGCTCCAGTGCTTAAGCACTTGGCCTCAAGTACGCCTCCATCATACGAGCCGTCAGCCAATGAATCGGGGATCGGCAGCAGGCCGGGCTTGGTATAAGCCGTCGCCGAAAGTGCGTTCGAAAGCACATACCCGAATAGTGCTTGGCGGAGATCCTGGAGGCTAGCTTGTTCGCTAGCTGAAGTACCAGTCGATTTTGTCGCGTTGCTAAGGCCGGCAAGAATCGCGACCCCGCCGATCGCCATCATTGCCAGTACGATCAACAGCAAAACGACGCCGCGTTGGCGATGTAGCTGCCGGGTCATCAAGCCCGAGGTGCCCGCGAACATCGAAAGTCCCCTATCTACGGGCGTTTTCAAGCAAAAATGCTTGAAAACGCCCGCCAGTTAATGACTTTTGCAACGTGTGCTTCATTGTGATTTCGTCACCGGTTTTGCTGTATCAACCGCTTTGCGCGGCGGCGGACGAAGTGGCTTGTCTGTCTTCCCCGTCGTTGCTGCACTCGTGGGTGACGTCGAGGGCTTCAACATGACGCTTGGCTCGCCGCCCGTCATGCTCGAGGGCACGCTCGCTGCTGTCGCCACACTTCCCTGCACGCGCTGGCTGCCGTCCACCCAGTAGGTGGTGCGACCATCAGTGCTTTTGACGAACCCGTTTAGTTGCGGCGAACGAGCCACGACTTCGCCGTCCAATATTTGCACGCCGTCCTTGCGTGCCTTGTCGAGCCGCGCACGTTCGGCGTCGGAAAAGAACAGGCGGCCGGTGAGCGGTCGGTAGGTCGTCGAAACGGGATCGGGCGTGTAGGCTTCGCCACGTGCAGTCGGCGGCACCGCACTGGCGGCGACCGCGAACAATGTCAACAGTAAGGTGACAAGTTTTAGCATCATCGAGCCTTGGCCGGTTGTGCCGGATTGGTCGCAGCCGCGCTAGCCGCGACGGCGCTGCGCTTGTCACGCAATGTTATCCATTCTAGATAGCACTGCGCCTCGATTCCCGCCGCTAAGGTGACGCTAGCCGGCGCTCTGGAATCGATGCCTGGCGCGGATGCGCTACCAGCTTGGCGGGCGATGAACGACGTCAGGGCGGCAGTGCCGCGTTGCTGGTTGCGTTGGAACACACAGCGATCCATTGGAAACAAACCACGCTGCATACGGGAAAATTCATCGAGAAACGACAGCAAATCCGCGTCGTGCAGTGCATTGGCTTTGATTTGAACGCGGCTACCTAGTGCATCGATGGCGCTGATCGCGGTGCCGGCTCCCAGCTTGAGCGGGCGTTGTGGTCCGACGTTGTACTCGAGTGAAATGAGCTGATGGCGCTGCTTGAGTTGTTCCATTGCTTCGAGAAAATCCAGCCTGCGCTCCGCCACGAACACACCGCGCGCGGTCAGAGCCTTGTAGGTGTCTTCCGAGTCACGAAGATCGTCGCGCTCCTGCTTGGCTGTGGCCAGGCGTGCTTGTGCATCGCGGACTGATCGCTGCGACTTGACGTTGTTCGCCTTCTCAGCCTGCCAGTACAAATAACTGCCGACGACCAGAAACGACGAAACGCCTATCGCCGCAACGAGGGCGAGATAAGAAAATTTGAGTGCGCCGACGCCCTCTTTGGTAAAGACGCTCATGTCCCGGGCACCTTGCGTGAAATGTGGAGAGCAAAGCGCGCTTCCTTGGCGGTGGCTTCGGCGCGGTCGATTACCTTGAGCGTGGCGATGGGCTCCAGCTCGACCGGCAGCCGAACGACGGTCACGATCAGGTTGCCACCGCGACGTATCTCATCTGCCAAGCGCTGGATCTCCAGCAGTGCCGCACGAAGATCGCCCGTGAACGGACTGATCGCAGCCTCAACTTGCGCGACTTGATATTTGTTGCCGGGCAGCGCCGGGTCGAGATCGTCCCACTGGGCAGCGATTGCGCCTTTCACGGCCGCCAACAGGGCGGTCCCCGTCGAGGGCCTGGTGTCCGACGTGAATTGCGACGCACCGCCCATCGCGGAAGTCACGGCGCCACCGGTTGGCTTGGGCGGCGTGAGGGACGCATCGTTGGTTGCCGCCCAGACAATTTCGAGAATGCTGACTGCTGGAAACGCGTCCAGAGTTGTCGCGAGTTCCCGTAACAACGCGCTGGGCGCGGATGGTGTCGGTCGAATCTGAGAATTGAAGAAGGCGCTGGTATCGCGCACCGCATCGGTCGCCATTTTTTGCACACGCATAGACTGCACGACGGCCCGAAATTCGGACTGCAGGTTGCGCTCGAGCAGACTCTTGGAATCGATGCCTTGGGTAATCTGCGTGGCATGGTAAAAATTGAAACCAGCCCACGCAGCGCCCGCGACCAGCACCGCCGCGGTCGCGCTGAAGATGCCGATCCTGGCGAGCCGAAATGCTGCGAAGCGGGTATCTGTCGCTGCCGCAAAATGATTCTCGAGCGCGCCCCTGGAATACACATGGCACAGAATTTCTTCCGCGTGCGATGACGTCGGCGCGGGACTCACCTTCAGTCGATTCGCGACCTCGGTGATATTGAGGAAGCGATAGCGCAGCATTGGGTAGGTGCGAATCGCGGCCTGCATCATGGCGCGATCTTGTTCGTGAACCAGCATGCAAACTTCCAGCGTATCCGCCTCAACGAAGTAACGCAGGCTATCCAGGTACTGCCAAGTGCGGCTGGTCTCTGCGGCAATCAGCTCGCCGACCGAGTGCGACTCATCGTAGATGATGGGCGTCAGACGGCTGAATTTGACCTGCTTGTCCTTGAAGTAGGTCTGGCGCAAGCCAAAGTCCGGAATGATGGTCACCAACATGGTGTGCGGAAAGAATATATCGAGCTCTTTCAATAGGCGGCTGGACAGCACGGCAGATGAATAAACGCCTTCAATCGGCACTTGAAGCCGTTCGAGCAACACCAGCAATGACTTGAGCAGGTCCGGATTGGTGACTGCGTGGAGGAAGACGCGGTCGTCGCGTCTGCCGTCTTCTTCGCGCCCCTGCACCACGGCGTGACGAAACGGCGAGGCACGGTAGATTTGCCCAAGCTTGCGATCAAGGACGGCGTCCTGATCGCTGCCGCGCAGATGCGGAATGGTATCGAGGCGAAAATCCTCTTCGATCAAATCCGTGACAACGTAGGTCTGGAGCGAAGCGTGTTTGCCAACAAATTTTTCAAAGTCGGGCGTCGGAATATCGGCTACGCCAAAATTTTCGCGACCGATCAAGATCCCGCCTCTGATGATCAGAGACACCAACTTGTCATTCGTCAGGTATAAAAAATGCTTGGCCACGTGCGAAATTCCTATCTAACAGCGGTCTTGGCGATGACGTCGTACATCGGCAAGAAGATGGTCACCAGAATGCCGATCAGGATACCGCCCAGCACCACCGTCAATGCCGGCTGGATCAAATCCTGCAACTTTGACATGGTTTCCTTGACTTCACGGTTATAGAAATAACTGACATTCAGCAGTGCGCTGTCGAGCCCGCCAGTGGATTCGCCGACTTTGAGCATGCGCAATACCAATGGTGGGAACATGCGCGCATTCTGAAATGCTTGAGTGATCGCCGTGCCATCGCTGATGTCGCGGCCGACACGCTTGAGTCCTTCTTCGAGCACGCGGTTGCCGACGATTTTTTCCGAAATCTGAATGCAGTCAAGCACGCCCAATCCGGACTTGTACATGAGTGCGAAGTAAGTCGAAAATCGCGCAAGAATAATTTTTTCCATCAGTGGACCCATGATCGGCAGCTTGAGGCTGAGCGCGTCGATTTTGTAGCGAAATTCTTCGCTGGTTTTGGCCAGCACAAACAGAATGACGCCACCAATGATCGGCAGGCCGAGGCACAGGTACCAGAACTGCTTCATGAACGCCGACACCGCGATCAGCGCCAGCGTTGCTTGCGGCGGGTGCGGCGTGAGAGCCTTCATCGTGATGGCAAGTTGCGGCACCAAAAAAATCATCAATGCAAACACCACGCCGATGATGACGGTGCCGGCAAAAATCGGATACATCATCGCCTTTTTGACTTGCGCGGCGAGCTCATCTTGCCACTTCAAGTTTTCCGTCAGCTGCGTCAGCACTTCGGGCAGTTGGCCGGCGCGTTCGCCGGTCTGGACCAACGCGATGAAAACGGTGTCGAACGCATGTGGATGATTGGCCATCGCTTCGGAGAGTCGCAGGCCGCCCTCAATGTCCTCGACCAGGCTGGCCACCACCTGTCGGAACGCGAGATTTTCCACTGTATCGCGCAGGTCACCCAGTGCCTCGATGATCGGCACACCCGCACGCATCAGCTGATCCAGGTGAAAACAAAATGTGATCAGCTCTTTCTTGGTGATGCGCCGCGTGGTCGACAGTGCGGATTTTTTGAAGATCTCAAACCGGATCAGATCCATGTCCATGCGCTTCAAGCGCAATTCAAGATCGATCGCATTCGAGGCATCGATGTTGCCGGTCTGGATCTGTCCTTCGTGGTCGATTGCGCGATAGCTGAACGATGCCATATGGGCGCCTCCGCTATTCGATGCGATCAGTCAAATCGACGATGCGCGAAATCTCGTCGAGGTCGGTCTCGCCGGTGAGCACACGATTGATGGCGTCTTCGGCGAGGGTGCGAAATCCGCGTCGGCGAGCCGCATCGCGAAATTCGCGCGCCGTCGCGCGTCGGACAATCAATTCGTCAATGTCCGCATCCATGCGGAACAACTCCATGATCGCCACGCGGCTCTTGTAGCCGGTGTTGTCGCATACCTCACACCCGGCATGACGGTATACCTCGCCCTTCCACTCTTGGTCCACCCCCAGAATCCGGCGTGTGCCGTCGTCTTCGGGGCGGTAGGGTTGCTTGCACTTGCTGCACAGGCGTCGCACTAATCGCTGCGCGACGATGCCGATGATGTTCCCGGACATGATATCGGGCAACACACCAAGGTCTTGCAACCGAGGGATGGCACCGATGGCCGAATTGGTGTGCAAGGTGGAATAAACCTGATGGCCGGTCATGGCAGCGCGAAACGCCATTTCGGCGGTGTCTTTGTCGCGGATCTCACCGACCAGAATCACGTCCGGATCCTGGCGCATCATCGAGCGAATGCCGGTGGCGAAATCGAGTTTCGCGACTTCGTTGACGGAAGTCTGACGAATCATCGCCATTGGGTATTCGACCGGGTCTTCAAGCGTCATGATGTTGACGCCCTCAGTATTGATGTGATTCAGTATTGAATAGAGCGTGGTGGTTTTGCCAGAGCCGGTGGGCCCGGTGACCAGAATGATGCCTTCCGGGCGCGCGATCATCAGCCGCAACAACTTGAGTTCGTCCTCCTGCAGCCCGAGGTCTTCCAACGGCACGAGGCCCTTTTGCCGGTCGAGGATACGCAACACCACATTTTCGCCGTGGGTGGTTGGCTGTGCGGCGACACGAAAATCGATCGGACGTCCCGACAGCGTTAACGAAATGCGTCCGTCTTGGGGTGCGCGCGTCTCCGCGATATTCATACCCGAGATAACTTTCAGGCGCACCACCATTGCGCTCCAGTAATTTTTATGCAGCGAGCGGATCTGCCGCAGTACGCCGTCAATGCGGTAACGAATGCGCAAAAAACCCTGCTCGGGCTCGAAGTGGATGTCAGAGGCGTTGCGCTTCACGGCATCGGCGAGCAGCGCGTCAACTAGGCGCACCACCGGTTGGCTGTATTCGTCAAAGTTCGTCGCCAGACTCTGGTAGTCAATTTCGCCTGTTTCAATTTCGTTGAGGATGCCGTCAATCGACAGCTCGAACCCGTAATACTGTTCAATGGCGATGGCGATATCGGACTCGCGCGCCAGCACTTGCTCAATGCGCACGTCTTCGCGAATCAGCGCGCGAATCTGGTCGATGGCCACCACGTTAGTCGGGTCGGCAACTGCCAGCATCAGTTTGCGCGTGGCGCGATCGAAGTCGACTGGCAACACTTGATAGCGTTTGGCGATGTCCTTGGGCACCATCGACAAGGCTTCATGATCGATGATGGTGTGGGAAAGATCGATGGCGACCTGACCAAGAGTCTCCGACAGCGTGTCGCGGATCGTGGCCTCAGTGACAAAGCCCAACGTGACCAGTGTTTTGCCGAGCGGCGTTTTGAATTTGCGTTGCTCAGTGAGCGCGATGTTGAGTTGGTCCTGCGAAATGACGCCGCGTGCAAGCAGCGATTGTCCAAGCGGCAGATGTGAGATGGGCGCGCTCATCGGAATCGTTTCAACAGGTTTGGGTGAGGCATGAACAAAGCGTTTTTCCGGTTGGTGCGTCTGCGAATCAACAAGGGATTGTACCAACCGCGTCGGAACGCGCGGCTTCGTTTGGTGCGTGTGGTTAGCGCTTTCCGGCGCTGTCGTCGACGGTTGGTGCCTTTCCAGCAAGCAGCGCGACGCGCCGTATCACGATTGCCGCGTCAAACTGACCCTTGGTCGTTGCAGCGAGCGCGCGTTGGTAAAAATCCGCCGCCGCCGCCGCTTGCCCCAAATGGTCGAGACTGACGGCCAAGTTATAGCTGTAGTCTGCGTTTTGCGGCATCAGTCTTGCCGCCTCGAAATATGCTTGTTGCGCCTCGCGCCAGCGACGGCTCTCGGCGTACAGATTGCCGAGTAGAAAATGTGCGTTAGCGGCGGCAGGATCCTGCGCAATCAAGGTTCGCAGTGCCGTCTCTTTCTGCCTAGGATCGCCGCGCGCGTCATGGGGCCCGGCGGTTGGGTCGGTGAGCACGATCAGCGCAGCGTTGGCGGTGGCATTGCGCGGGTCAATTTCGAGCACACGTTGGTAGTGGCGAATGGCCAACGCCAAGTCAGCTTGCTCGCCGCTGCGTGCTGCCGCTGTCGCAAAACCCAGATGCGCGTCGATACTGTGAACATTGGCCGCGATAGCCTCGGCATAGCGCCGCTTTGCCAGCGCGTAGTCACCACTGGCCAGCGCGCTATAGCCGGCGTTGAGCAGCGGATTAATCGGTGGCTCGGCCGCGGTCTTGGCGAGCCGGAGCACGACGTTGCCCGTCGTCGCGCTATCGGTGTTGGGCAGCGCTTCAATCCGTCGCGCAATCGCTTCGCGTGGTGTGAGCGAAACGATTTTTGCAGCGATCGGCGCACGTGCGTCGCGTAATTCAGTCGCGGGCGGCGGCAGCAGTGGTGGCAGCGGCGCATCGACGTCAGCGGCGGGAACCCTCGGTGGCGGACTAGCGACCGCAGCGGCCGCTGCTGGCGCGGCAGGCTTGGGCACTGCGGCGAGTGGTGGCAACGGCGCCGGGTCACGCGCAGCGTTGGGCGACGAAAAACGATTCATTTCGTTCCAGACATACCAGCCGCCGCCGGCTAATCCGAGCAACAGTACTGCGACCAATGGCAGCGCCCACTTTGCTTTGCTGTCCTGCTTGGCGACCTGTTTTACCGCAAAGACATTCTTGATGGCGTCGCGATTAAACGCCTCCTGTTGCGAGGCTGCCGGCACATGCACTGCCGCGAGCGAGAGTGGAGGCGTTAGCGCAGCGCTGCCGCTAGCGAGCAAGTCGAGTGCGAGTGCCGTTGCCGTTGCCGGTGCGGCAGGTCCGCGGGTAGTGCGAAAAGCGGCGGTTGCAGCGGATGTCGGCGTCTTGATGGGTTTGCGACCATCGGGCGCCCCCATCTCGGATTCGAGCAAGGCTTCGAGCGTCAACGCCGCCGTGTTCACGACCGGTGGGGCGGCGACGGAATCCGGCGGGCTTGCCAAAGGCGCATCCGCTGTGGTAACACCGATTTTCGGCGTGTGCTCGACGACTTCAAGCGAGAGCACCGGAACGGACGTGTCATCGTTCCGCGCAGCCACTGGCGGCGCGGACGGTACCGACAATCCGGGCGGGACGAGCGCGCTGCTGGACTCAATCGGATCAGTTTCAATCGCAGACGCGTCGGCGCTTTGCGCCGATAGCAGCGCATCCGCTGTCGCGCCGGGGTCGGACTCTGAAGTTGGTGTTCCCGATGCTGCCTCCGCTTTCGCGCGCTTGGCATCTTCTGCACGTTTCAGCGCATCGAGGAGCAGACTCACGCGCTATCTCACGGCCTTGGCTGCACCGGAGCGGGAATCACCGGGTTGGGAAACCAAACCTTGGGCTCGGCTTCTTTGAAGAAGCTGCTATCGGGCAGGTAGCGTTTGTATTCGCTCATGTCGGTTTCAACGCTGGCGTCTTTGATGACTACGGGACGGATGAATACGACCAACTCGGATTTCTTGCCGACGTCGTTGCGTGAACTAACGGCGTCGCCAAGGATTGGAATCCTGGAAAGAATCGGCAGTCCGTCGCGCTTGGCCACAAAGCTGTCCTGCATCAGGCCGCCCAAAATTGTGGTCTGCCCGGAGGGAACACGGAGCATCGTCTCGAACTCGCGTGTTTGGATGATGGGAACCCTGTTCGGAGTGCCTACTCGCAGATCAGGGTTGGGATCGTTGACGAAACCCACAATTCGGGTGATCGTCGGACGAATACTCAGATTGACAATATCGTTCGCACCAATCTGCGGCGTGACGCTCATTACGAACCCCTCTGGTACCACGTTGGGGGTCGATGTGTAGGTTGCGGGTGTCGTAACCACGCCCGTTGTCGGATTCGTTACTGCGGGCGTCGACGCGATAGTGAAGTAGACAAAGTTCTCCACAACCTTCATTACCGCCGTCTGATTGTTCAATGTAGTTGTGCGTGGACTAGATAGAACTCTAGTTGTGCCGAAAGAACTCAAAAGCTTTACCGCGCTACTGATACTTCCCCCAGCAGCGGCATTTGGGTTCGAGTAGCTGATTGAGAAAAAATTATCGGCCAAGTTTGTTCCCGTTGGTGTTAGGTTCGTTCTGGTGAACGACTGTCTTATGGAATAACCCAGCCCTTCGAGTCCGATAGCGGACCAGTCGACGCCGGATTGATAGCCGTCATCAAGCACAACTTCCACGACCGTGACTTCGATCAACACCTGGCGCTTAGCAGCCCCGGCGACGATATCGATAAACTCTGCAACTTTTTCGTGCAACCGAGACGTCGCCCTCACCGAAATCGTACCAGTCTCCGGGTTAAGGATTACAGTCGCTGGCTGAAGGAAAGTTTGGCTTGTGGTTTGTGCTGCGCCAGTCGCGGACTGTTGCGTTTGCGTACTGCCTTGAACTGACACAGCGCCGCCGCCAATGCTCGCCGCCTGCCCACTGCCTGTCGCTTGCCCTCGATTCTCGGAAGTTTGCTCCCGCGACGCCTCTTCAGAAAGAAGAGTGCGGAATCTATTAATCGTCCTCTCCTCGTCAAGCAGCATTTCATTGATGTTTGTTTTCAATGTCTCCCAAAACCGATTTTTTGCCGTATTTTCGATGCGTAAAATCGATGTGTTTTGTGCGAGTCCGCCACCACCGCTTACGCCCGCAGGACCGACGATCTGCGTTTGTACGCCAATGGTGCTTGTGGAGTCCCTTCCGATGTTCACATAGTCGACGATGTACGTCTTGAGGAACGGCCGATCTTTCATTACTAAAATGTTCGGCTCATCGGTTTCCCACCGCATATCGATTTGCTTGGACATGCGCGTCAGAATCTGGCGAATGGTCTGGTCGATGGCGTTCAGCGTGACGCGACCCTCGATGCCCGGAAAGATATCGATGTTGATGCCCGTATCGCGGCTCATCGCGAGCAGGATTTCCCTGGCCGGAACATCAATGACAGTCACTGAATAGCGCTTTTCATCGACCACCGGTTTCGGCGGTGGTGGAATCGGTACCTGCCGCACTGTTGCCGGTGGCGTGGACTTCGCCACCGCGGCGCTGACGTCCGGACCCTGACGAAGATGGCTGTCGACTTTGGCGACCGGATTGGTGCCACATCCGGCAACGAGCAGGCCGAGGAGGATGACAGCGGTGCGCGAACCACGACGGCTCGCTGCCACACGGCTTGCGCTGTGGAGACGGTGCAACTGATTAGGACAAAAATACGAGCGCAATGGGAGTCTCTTTGAGAGTGACGTTATGACGGTGTGGCGTGCCAAGCTAGCGGCAAAGCGTGCTGCGATATCCACCTGTCAAATCCAGTATGTATTTTTTTTGTTGTAGACCTTCGACTTTATAAGCGGATTTGCCAGTAAAAGCAATGGGTTGTATGGCAATTCAAAAATAACTTTGAAGATTTCTGCCCAGCGGAAGCATTGCTATTTCGCCAAGCGCCGCATGTCGTCGCGAACCGCCTGAAACGAACGGGCGTATGGCCTGAATTGCGTGAGTCGCGTCGGCAGCGCTGAAAGTTCGGCCGCGGCCTCAGCGCGATCGGTGTAATTGCCATACAGGACGCTGACTTTGGGGTTCTCTGCGGTGCCGGATGGGTAGACCATGATCCGGTCAGGGTTGAGCTCGCGGCTCGCCGTGCGCAGGTAGGTTTCGAGCGCCTGACGCTCACGCTCGTCGGCGGTCAACAATTGCACCGAAAACCGCGCGCCAGACTGCTTGTCGATGCGCGCCATGTCGGCGCGGAGCCGGTCGCCGAGCCAGTCTTTGCCGCCGACATCGGGCGGCAGTGTGGATGCGACTTTGCCGTCCCTTTGTTCAGCGGAAGTGGGCGCCTCCGGTGAGACTGCGGCTGCCGCCGCGACCGCGGTAGTGGCCGCCGGGGCGGCGGCTTTCTCGGCCGCGTCGAGATTCGGCAGCACAAAATCATCGCGCGTAGTGCGGCCGGCGAGGAACCCGATCACCAACCCGGCGATCAACGAGGCGACAGCGGCGAGCACAAGCGAGCTGCGGCGCTTGCTGTTTTTCTGCACTACGATTTGCGTGTCGGCGATGGCGGCCCGCACATGGTCAGGCTTGACGGTGTGGGTGCCGGCGGCATAGGCGGCGAGCAATGTTTTGTCGCAGTAAATGTTGATACGTCGCGTCAATCCCTCGGACGCCTCCGCGATCAGTTTGAGCGCGTCGGCACCGAACAGTTGGGGGCCTTTATAGCCCGCCGCACGCAGTCGAAAATCGACATAGTCCCGGATGTCGCGTGGCGCTAGTGGCAGCAAGGTAAAACTATGAGTGATGCGCTCTCTCAATTGCCGCATGTGCTGCAAAGAGAGGTGTTCATCGAGTTCCGGTTGGCCGAACAGCACGATTTGCATCAACTTGAAGTGGCTGGTCTCGAGATTCGACAGCAGCCGGATTTCTTCGAGAGTTTCGAGCGGCATGGCGTGCGCCTCGTCGATCAGGGCGACAACCTGGCGTCCCTCTGCGTGAATCTCGATGAGCTTTTCCTGCAAGGCGCGAATCAGTTTGGTGGTCGACATGCCCTGCGTGTCGAGATGCAGATCGCCAGCAATGGTGGCGATCATTTCATCGCGCGACAGCGACGGCACCGCGAGATAAATCGTTTCGACCGATGCTGGTAGCCGCTCCATGAGCACGCGACAGAGCATGGTTTTGCCCGCGCCCACTTCCCCAGTGACTTTGACGATGCCTTCGCCACTGGTGATGGAGTAGAGCAGCGCCTCGAGCGTTTCTCCGCGGCCGGCACCGGAGAAGAAAAACTCGGTATGCGGCGTGATTTTGAAGGGGGCTTCGGTCAGGCCGAAGTGTTCCAGATACATCGTCATGGCGGAATTCCGGGTGCCTTGCCTGCAATTTTTTTGGTCGGCCGTGTGGTCGCTCAACTACGCCAGAAGTTTATCACTGTGGGTTTTCGTCCCGGCTCAGGATTCCGTGTTCTGCACGTCGACGCCCTTGTTCGAGCCGGTCGGACGCAACGCTTCCAGTCGACTGTAAAGCGTCGATCGCGAAAGGCCGAGAATTTTTGCCGCCTGCGTCATGTTTCCTGCGGCGATTTCGATTGCCGCGTCGATATACTTGAGTTCAACTTCTGCAAGTTTGCCGTCGAGTCGAAATAACGCGCTCGACTCAATTTCAGTTTTCGGATCAAACGATTCAGTAGTGTCCGGCGCGCCATCCAGCGGCTGACGCAACTCAAATTCCTCCGCCAATTGGTCGGCACTGACGACGTAGCCCGCGTGTTTGGCAATCAGCCGAATGACGATGTTCTTCAGTTCGCGGACATTGCCAGGAAACGCGTAGTCCAACCAGGCGGATCGTGCGGCGACATCGAGCGTGAAAATCTGTGACTCGTGACGCTTGGCGAATTGCTGGGCGAAGAATTCCAACAAGCGCAGCTTATCGTCGCCCAATTCTCGCAGCGGGGGCACCGAAATTGCAAATACGGACAGTCGATGGTACAAATCGGCACGAAAACGTCCAGCCTTGACCTCGGCGCGCAAGTCGCGGTTAGTCGCGGCTACGATTCGAGCCTTCGACTTTCGCGCCTGCGTTTCCCCCACCCTCTGGAATTCACCGTTTTCGAGCACGCGCAACAGTTTTGGTTGCAAATCGAGGGAGAGCTCGCCGATTTCGTCGAGAAACAACGTGCCTTCGCCAGCGTCTTCAAAGTAACCCGCTTTGGCGGTCGCCGCACCCGTAAAGGCACCCTTGGCATGGCCGAACAACGTGGCTTCGATCAGGCTCGCTGAAATCGCGGCGCAATTGAGCGCCAGAAACGGCAACGTTCCCCGTGGACTTAAATAGTGCAGCCCCTCGGCGACACGTTCCTTGCCACTTCCCGAAGGCCCTTCGATCAGGGTCGGGAAGGTTGACGATGCGTAAAGATCAATCTGCCCCTTGAGTTTGCGCATCGCCGGACTCTCACCAATGAGGCCAACCGCACGTGGGTCGTCGTCGATCGATGCGACCGTCGGTTCGCGCAACTGCGCCGACAATAATTGTTTCAAGCGCGACGGATCGCACGGCTTCGGCACCAGGTCGGCCGCGCCGAGTGCGCGTGCTCGGCGCGCGTTGGACTCCTCGTTTTGGCCGGTTAACACCAGAATCCGAATGTCGGGAGACCACGCCAGTAAGTCGCCGACCAGTTTGAATCCTTCCGTCGGCTGGTTTGGCAAGGGGGGCAAACCGAGGTCGATCAAGGCCAGCTGTGGCGCGAACTCGCCGCTTTTGAGCATCGCCAAGGCCGCCGCGCGCGAGTCACAAAACCGCACCTGAAAATCGTCCGCTAACGAAAACGCAAGCGCCTCCGCGATTAGCGGGTCGTCGTCGACCACCAGCAGCCCGGGCTTGGGGTTGCGGCGTACGCCATCGGCGGGGCTGTCGGCAATTCGGGACATGACGGTTGATCGAGGTGGTGTTCGATGCGAGTTGAGCGATGCGACAGCATAACCGAGTCTGTGCATGGCGAAAATTGTTGGCGCTTTGGCGCAAGGAGACCAACGGGGATGGATGCATCGTTCGCCAGACGGACGTGAACGCGCAAACTTTACGATGATAAAATAACTTACTGGTTCGTCATTTTCGCTATTTGGGCAACATGTGAGGCTTTTTTTGACTCGCTTGCTGGCTGGTGCAGTCAAAGGGGTGACTTCAGTACCGACCTCTGCGCTGTCCGCCGCCGACACGTTGATTGCATCGATCATGATTCGGTGCGACGCATTGGAGTCGTTCGATTCTCGCCACACCTTGTTCTCAACCGCTGGCTGCTGTATCCAAGTCGCGACCGGTTGCGCCGATGCGGCTGGAGGCTGACTTAACTGCTGTTGTACAACTCATAAAATTGGTCAATGCGTTCTACTTCAATTACGTCAGAATCCGCCGCGCCAGAAAATTTCGTTGAAATCGACAACGTCGATTTCGCGTTCGGTAAGTGCGCGATTCTCAAAGGCATTTCGCTGGTTGTGCCCAAAGGCAAAGTCGTCGCCATCATGGGCAGGTCAGGTTGCGGCAAAACGACACTGTTGCGTCTGATCGGCGGCCAACTCAAGCCTTCTTCAGGTGCGGTGCGCGTCAACAATCTGGTGGTCGCGGACCTGGATCGAGAAGCGCTGTATGCGCTACGGCGCAGGATGGGCATGCTGTTTCAGTTCGGCGCCTTGTTTACCGACATGAGCGTATTTGACAACATCGCGTTTCAGTTGCGCGAGCACACTGATTTGCCGGAGGACATGATCCGCGATCTGGTACTGATGAAGCTCAACGCCGTCGGCTTGCGCGGTGCCTCGAAACTGTTCCCCAACGAACTGTCCGGCGGTATGGCGCGACGGGTGGCGCTCGCACGAGCCGTCGCACTCGATCCTGAGCTGGTGTTGTATGACGAACCGTTCGCTGGACTTGACCCGATATCGCTCGCTGCTGTCGGCAATACCATTCGTCGATTGAATGACGTGCTCGGCGCGACTTCAATTCTGGTGACGCATGACATCGTCGAGTCGCTGCAAATCGTCGACTACCTCTACTTTATTGCGGACGGGAAAATCGTTGGTCAGGGCACGCCCGCCGAGATTCGTGCGTCGACCGAACCGTTTGTAAAACAGTTTGTCCACGCGGAACTCGACGGTCCGGTACCGTTTCACTATCCGGCGGCCAATTACGCGGACGATCTCGATTTGCGTGGGGCAAGCACGCAGGCGGTGCTGCAATGATTGGCGGCATCCGAAAACTCGGCGCCCGAGGCATCGAAACGATCTGGAGCATCGGGGCGATGGGGCGCTTTTTCTGGTTGGTGCTCACGCATTCCGAGACCAGCTTTCGACGAATGCACTTGGTGGTTCGCGAAATCTATTTTTCCGGCGTCATGTCGCTGGTCATCATCATGGTGTCGGGTCTGTTCGTCGGCATGGTGCTGGGCTTGCAGGGATTCGAAACCTTGCAAAAGTACGGTGCCGAGGAGACCATGGGCGTGCTGGTCGCCTTGGCGCTGGTGCGCGAACTGGGTCCGGTGGTCGCGGCGCTGTTATTCGCCAGTCGCGCCGGCTCTGCCGTGACAGCCGAAATCGGGCTGATGAAGGCCACCGAACAATTAAAGGCGATGGACATGATGGCGGTTGACCCGGTGGCGAGAGTCGTTGCGCCGCGATTTTGGGCGGGCGTGATTTCGATGCCGCTGCTGGCCGCACTGTTTTCGGCGATGGGCATTTTTGGCGGCTACATCGTTGCCGTCGCGGTGGTCGGCATTGATCCGGGTGTGTTCTGGGCCAATATGCAAGCTGCCGTCGATTTTCGTTATGACGTAATGAACGGGGTCATCAAGTCGTTCGCGTTTGGTGTGGCAGTATCGATCATCGCGACCTTTGAAGGCTTCGACGCGGACCCGACCGCCGAAGGTGTTTCACGCGCAACGACGCGCACGGTGGTGAAGTCGGCGTTGACGGTGCTGTCCATCGATTTGATCTTGACCGCGTTCATGATCCGCGGCTTGTAACAGGGCATGATCGTGTTTGACGTATTTCGCAAGTGCTGAGGCAAAGAGGAAAAAATGGACCGAAAAACGATTGACCTTTGGGTCGGGATATTCTTGCTGATGGGATTTGGCGCGCTGCTGTTTCTCGCCTTGAAGGTGGGCAACCTCGGCAGTGAGCGCAACACCGCGACCTACACGGTCGATGCGCGCTTTGAAAACATCGGGGGTCTGAAGTTGAAAGCGCCGGTGAAAAGTGCGGGCGTTTTGGTCGGTCGCGTGACCGACATCCGGCTGGATCCGGAAAAGTTTCAGGCCGTGGTGGTGTTGTCGCTTGACCGGCGATTTGGTTTTCCCAAAGACACCAGCGCCTCAATCTCGACCTCAGGGTTGCTCGGCGAGGTCTATATCGGCCTTGATCCGGGCGGCGATGACAAGAAACTGATGCAGGGCGACCACATTATGATTACGCAGTCGGCGGTCGTGCTCGAACGTCTGATTGGGCAATTCATGTTTGGCAAAGCCGCGAACGGCTCAGACAAGAAATAATCACTGCGCGGCGCGCCCAGAGGTAAACAAACCGCCGATGTTCGCGTTAATGGTGGCAGCGCCCCATCCATCCACACTTTAATCAGAAAACCCAATGCTCACAAAACTGCTGTTATCCGTCGCCCTGTTTGCCGTGGCAAGTAGCGCCGTCGCGCAAGATATCGCCCCGGATGAGCTGATACGCAAGAGCACCAGCGAAGTGTTGGCAATGCTCAAGGCGGACAAAGATCTGGCCGCAGGCGATACCGCCAAGGTTGAAAAACTTGCTGACGAAAAGATTCTTCCCTATTTCAATTTTCAACGCATGACCCAATTGGCGGTCGGGCGCGGCTGGCGCGAGGCCAGCGACGCGCAGAAGGCCGCTCTCATCAATGAGTTTCGACGCTTGCTGGTGCGAACCTATGCGTCGTCGTTGTCGCAATTTCGCAATCAGACCATCGAAGTGCGACCGGCACGGCTCGCCGCGACGGATACCGAAACGATCGTAAAAACACTCATCGTTCAATCTGGCGCGCCGGGAATACCGATCAATTATTCGATGGAAAAAACCAAAGACGGATGGAAAGTGTTTGACGTGCTGATCGATGGCGTGTCGCTGGTGACCAACTATCGTTCCTCATTCGCCACCGAGATCAAAAATGGCGGAGTGGACGGCCTGATCAAATCGCTGGCTGATCGTAACGCGAAAAACGCGGCCAAGAAGTAGCGCGATGCCAACCGCCCCCAGCACACCCGCGGTCATCAATTTTTCTTCAACGGTGGTTGGAGAAGTGCTGGTGCTGGATGGCGCGCTCAATCTGGCGTCGATGCCAACGCGTCTCGCCGAAACCGACGCGTACGCGAATCAGACGACACTACCGGATTATTTGACGATCGATTTTCAAAAGGTTGACGAAATCGACTCCTCGGGTGTTGCGCTGTTATTGCATTGGCGGCGTGAGGCGGCAAATCGCGGCAAATCGCTGCGCTATATCCATTTGCCGGCGAATCTAGTTGAGCTCGCCGAACTCTACGGTGTGGACGATTTGATCCAATGCCCGACGTAGCACTCCAGGTGAGCACTTCCACACGCCCGCTCACCCGCGCCCTCGACTGAGGGCGCGTTGTTTTTATCAGGCTGATGCATGAATGCGATTGAAATTCGCGACGTCGAAAAGCATTACGGTACGTTGCGTGCGCTGGCCGGTGTCTCGCTCGACATTGAGCAGGGCGAGTTCTTTGCGTTGCTTGGCCCCAACGGCGCGGGCAAAACGACGCTGATCTCGACGCTGGCAGGGTTGACACGCGCCGACGGCGGCAGCTTGCGCGTGATGGGTCACGATGTTGTCAGCGACTACCGGCAAGCACGGCAGGCGCTCGGCATCGTTCCCCAGGAAATTGTGTTTGACCCATTTTTTTCGGTGCGGGAAACCTTGCGTTTTCAAGCTGGCTACTTTGGCATCGCGCGTGGCGCAGCGCTGGACGCGTGGATTGATGAGTTGCTCGACAATTTGTCGCTGTCGGATAAGGCCGACAAGAACATGCGCCAGCTATCCGGCGGCATGAAGCGGCGGGTGCTGGTCGCGCAAGCGCTGGTGCATCGGCCGCCGGTGATCGTGCTCGATGAACCGACGGCAGGCGTCGATGTAGAACTGCGGCAAACGCTGTGGGCTTTTATTCGCCGATTGAATCGGGAAGGCCACACGATCTTGTTGACGACCCACTACCTTGAAGAGGCGCAGCAACTTTGCTCGCGGATTGCGATGATGAAGTCGGGCAGCATCGTGGCAATGGACACGACCGATCACCTGCTCAATGCGTTTTCCGAACGTGTGCTAAAGGTCGTTGTCGCAGGGGAGTTGCCCGCCACGCTGCTGAAGCGGCGCAGCAAGCAAACCGATGCCTGGCACTTGTTCTCGATTCACGATTACGCTGAGGTCGAGCCATTGCTCGCTGAATTTCGAGTCAGTGGCACACACATTTTGAAAATGGAAGTCACTGAACCGGACTTGGAAGAAGTGTTTTTGAAGGTGATGCATCGATGATCGGCTTTCAAACGCTGTTGCGCAAAGAGATTCTGCGATTCTGGAAGGAGCCAGTGAGCGGCAGGAGCAGGGTCCTGCGCACGGCGCGGGATGCGACCCAAGCGAACGCGCCGACTTTCCATGTTTCTCTGGGAGGGCTCGCGCATGATCGGTTTTCGAACGCTGTTGCGAAAGGAGATTCTGCGGTTTTGGAAGGGGTAGTGAGCGGCAGGAGCAGGGCCCCGCGCACGGCGCGGGATGCGACCCAAGCGAACGCCGCCGACTTTCCATGTTTCTCTGGGAGGGCTCGCGCATGATCGGTTTTCAAACGCTGTTGCGAAAGGAGATTCTGCGGTTTTGGAAAGTCGGGTTCCAGACCGTCGCCGCGCCGGTGCTCACCGCCATTCTCTATCTGTTGATCTTTTCGCACGTCATGGCCGGCACCAATGCCTCGTTTGCCGGTGTCGCGTACGAGCAGTTCCTGATCCCGGGGCTGGCGATGATGTCGATGCTGCAAAACGCGTTTGCGAATACGTCGTCGTCGCTGATTCAGTCGAAGATTACCGGCAACATCCTGTTCATTCTGTTGCCGCCGTTATCGCATTGGGACTTTTACAACGCCTACCTACTGGCCGCGCTGGTGCGGGCGCTGGTCGTCGGCGTGGGCGTGTTTATCGTCGGCCTGCTGATGGCGCATGTTCCGGTTTACAACGCCGCCTGGATTCTTGTCTTTGCCGCGCTCGGCAGCGCCATGCTCGGTGCGATGGGCATGATCGCGGGGCTGTGGGCGGACAAATTCGACCAACTGGCGGCATTTCAGAATTTCGTCATCATGCCGCTGACGTTTTTGTCGGGCGTGTTTTATTCCATCCAGTCGCTGCCCGCGTTCTGGCAGGTGCTTTCGCACTTCAATCCCTTCTTTTATCTGATTGATGGGTTTCGCTATGGTTTTTTCGGTAAATCCGACGTTTCGGTGTGGATTTCCTTCGGTGTCACCGCGTTTGCATTCGTGTGCGTCTCGGCGGTCACACTTGCCCTGCTAAAATCAGGCTACAAACTACGGCAATGAATATGGTCACGCCCACCCAGATTGAAGGTTATTTGCAAGACAAACTCGACTGTGAGTACCTCACGGTCGAGGGCGACGGTGCGCATTTTCAGGCGGTCATCGTCTCGTCGCAATTTGACGGCAAATCGCGTGTCGCTCGACATCAGGTGGTGTACGGTGCACTCGGCGATCGCATGCGCGAAGAGATTCATGCGCTGTCGATGCAGACCCTGACCCCCGCCGAGTGGCAGGCGCAAGCGCCTGACCGCTAGTCTCCCAAGGATTCTGTATGCAAAAACTTAAAATCCGGGGCGGCAAAACGCTCAACGGATCAGTCCGTATTTCCGGTGCCAAGAACGCCGCGCTGCCCATCGTGGCAGCGTCATTGCTGTCATCCGATGCGCTGGTGCTGTCCAACGTGCCGCAGCTGAACGATATTGGCACGATGGTGAAGTTGCTGGCGCAGATGGGGGTGGTCGCCCAACGCAGCGGCGAGTTACTCACCCTATCGGCAGCCAACATCGCGGACAAGACCGCGCCGTATGAAATGGTCAAGACCATGCGCGCCTCGATTCTGGTACTGGGGTCGCTGCTGGCTCGATTTGGTGAAGCTAAAGTATCGTTGCCGGGCGGTTGCGCCATTGGCGCGCGGCCGGTGGACTTGCACATTAAGGGGCTGGAAGCGATGGGGGCTGACATCACCATCGACGCCGGATACATCCTTGCGCGTGCGACCAAGCTTCGGGGCGCACGCATTTTGATGAAAACGGTCACCGTGACAGGCACCGAGAACCTGATGATGGCCGCGTGTCTGGCCGAGGGTGCCACGGTGCTCGAAAATGCGGCGCGCGAACCGGAGGTGGTTGATCTGGCACGTTGCCTGATCGCCATGGGTGCCAATATCAGCGGACATGGCACCGACAAGATCACCATCGTCGGGGTCGAACGCTTGCACGGTGCTAATTACGCCGTGATGCCAGATCGGATCGAGACCGGCACATTCCTCGTCGCGGTGGCCGCGACGGGCGGTGATGTGACGCTGACCAACACCGCACCGGACACGCTCGACGCGGTCATCGACCGATTGCGCGAGTCGGGCGCAACCATCACCGCGACAGCCGACACGCTACGAGTGGTGGCGAACCAGCGACCGGCACCGATAAGCCTGAAGACCGCGCCCTATCCGGCGCTTCCGACCGATATGCAGGCGCAATTCATCGCGCTCAACTGCATCGCGTCGGGCACCGCGATTGTGACCGAGACCATTTTTGAAAATCGCTTCATGCATGTACAAGAACTGGTGCGGCTCGGCGCCAAGATTGATATTGAAGGCAACACGGCCATCGTACACGGCGTCAAAAAATTGACCGGCGCGTCGGTGATGGCGACCGATTTGCGCGCTTCGGCGTGTCTGGTGATCGCTGGGTTGGTGGCCGAGGGCGAAACCATCATCGACCGCATTTATCACCTTGATCGTGGCTACGATCACATTGAAGTCAAGCTGACCGCGATCGGCGCACAAATCGAACGCGTGAACTAACCGTGATTACCATCGCATTATCGAAAGGCCGGATTTTTGAAGAGACGCTGCCGTTGTTGGCAGCGGCTGGGCTGCGCCCGTCGGAAGACCCGGAAACGTCGCGCAAACTTATCATCAGCACCAATCGGGCGGATGTACGCGTGGTCATCGTACGCGCCTCGGACGTGCCGACCTATGTGCAGTACGGAGCGGCGGATTTGGGCGTCGCGGGTCGCGACATCCTCCTGGAGTCGACTACGCAGGGTATTTATCAGCCGCTTGATTTAAATATTGGCCATTGCCGCATGGTGGTCGCGGTCAGGCGTGGCTTTGACTATGACGTGGCCGTCAAGCGCGGCGCGAGGTTGAATGTCGCGACCAAATACGTCGAGACCGCGCGCGAACATTTCTCGAAAAAAGGCATGCACGTCAATTTGATCAAGCTGTACGGCTCGATGGAACTCGCACCGTTGACCGGATTGGCCGATGCGATTGTCGATTTGGTGTCGACCGGCAGCACACTGAAAGCCAATGATTTGGTGGCGGTGGAAGACATCATGCCAATTTCGTCGCGCTTGATTGTCAATCGCGCCGCGCTGAAACTCAAACACGCGGCCATACAGCCGTTAATTGATGCGTTCGAAAAAGCAGCGTCGAGTCGGGCTTAACGGCGCATAGTAA
>JBCKPM010000022.1:0-24736 GCA_038901675.1 Usitatibacteraceae bacterium
GATTGCGTTAGCGCACAAGCACGAGGTGCGACTCTGGGGGCGCGACGCAACACAGGTAGCGGCCTTGACGCGCGATCGCGTCAACCAAAAATACCTTCCTGGGGTCGTGCTCGCGGCATCGATCGATGTCACAAGCGAATTGTCGCGCGCCCTCGACGGCGTGAGCCTTGCCCTCATCGTCACCTCGACCAGCGGCTTGGCCGATACGGTAAAGGCGGTGCTTCACGTCACCAATAACAGCATTCAGTCGTTGCCGCTGGTGTGGGCGTGCAAGGGCTTTGACAAGATCAGCGGTAATCTGCCCCACGAGACGGTCGCGGCACTGGTTGCGCCCGACCGCCACTACGGTGCGCTATCTGGTCCGAGTTTCGCCGATGAAGTGGCTGCCGGACTGCCGTGCGCGCTGACCTTGGCCACCAATCAGACCGACTTCGGCAACACGCTCGCAGCCGAACTCAATGGCAACGCGCTGCGTGTCTATTCATCGTCAGACCTGATTGGCGTCGAGCTCGGCGGGGCGCTGAAAAACGTCATGGCCATCGCCGCAGGCATCAGCGACGGCATGCGACTGGGCTTGAACGCGCGCGCGGCACTCATCACGCGGGGTCTCGCCGAAATGGTACGGCTCGGTGTCGCCATGGGTGGCCGACCAGAAACCTTCATGGGTCTAACCGGCGTCGGCGACCTGATCTTGACGGCGACGGGTGAGCTCTCGCGCAACCGCAAAGTCGGGATGCTGCTGGCCGAGGGTAAGCCGCTGGAGAATATCCTGCGCGATCTGGGGCACGTCGCCGAGGGCGTCAATTCGGCGGCCACGGCGTTGAATCTGGCAGCGCGACACGGCGTCAGCATGCCGATTACCGAAGCGGTCAACGCCGTGCTATTCCAGCAGGCTGACCCGCGCGCAGCCGTCAAGGCACTGCTGGCGCGCGAAGCGAAAGCAGAATGACCGTACAATCGGCGAACGTGCAAGTCAGTCAGGAGATCTCGTAATGTCCGCCAAAAAAGCCGCATCGAAAAAAGCCTCGTCCAAGCCCCCCGCTGCGCCCAAGCGCGGCAGGCCGGCACCGAGCAAAAAAGAATCGGTGCGCAAAATAGAAGACGCGGCGAATTCGCTGCGCACCATCAGCGCGGCGCAAAAGGCGGAAGTGCTGATTGAAGCCTTGCCGTATCTGCAGCGCTTCTGGGACAAGAACATCGTCGTCAAATACGGCGGCAACGCCATGACGGATGCTTCGTTGCAAGAGGCCTTCGCTGAAGACATCACGCTGCTGAAACTGGTTGGCATGAATCCGGTGGTGGTACACGGTGGCGGCCCACAGATCGACTCGCTGCTGTCACGCATCGGCAAGAAAGGCAAGTTCATCCAGGGCATGCGCGTGACCGACGACGAGACGCTCGACGTGGTCGAGATGGTACTCGGCGGCTTGGTGAATCAGGAGATCGTCACGCTCATCAACAAGGCGGGCGGCAAAGCGGTTGGCTTGACCGGCAAAGACGGCAATTTCATCCGTGCGCGCCGCATGACCATCATCTCGAGCGAAGACAAGCGCAAAAAAATTGACATCGGATTGGTCGGTGAAGTCGTGAGCATCGATACGGCCATCATTGATTTGCTGGACTCGCAGGATTTCATTCCAGTCATCGCGCCGCTCGGCGTCGATGAAAACGGCACCGCCTACAACATCAACGCCGATGTCGTCGCGGGCAAGATTGCCGTGGCATTGCAGGCCGAGAAACTGGTGATTCTGACCAACACCAAAGGCGTGCTCGACAAGCAGGGCAATCTGTTGACGAACCTCACGCCGGTGAAAATCGCGGAGCTGGTCAAGGACGGCACCATCTCCGGCGGCATGCTTCCGAAAATTGATTTCGCGCTCGACGCGGTTCGCAATGGCGTCAAGACCGCGCACATTATCGATGGCCGTGTGCCGCATGCGTTGCTGCTTGAGGTGCTCACCAGCGAAGGTGTTGGCACGCTGATCCGTGGTGCGAGTGCCAATCGGGTGAACGGCTCTCACCGTCGATGAACTAGCCTGCATATTTCACGGGTCGGCCCCGCTCACGTCAATTTCCGCCATGAAGAAGAGCCTCACATGTGAATTCCATTTTGGTCTTCGATCTGCGCTGGGCCTACGCGCTCGATAGCGGGTGACTGTGTATGCACTTTTCCGCTCTCTTCGTCCTGAATATCTCGATATTCACTCCTCAGTCGAACGAAAAATCGCACGCCCATCCACCCACTCTCGAACGCGTCCCCATGAAATATTCAGGCTAGAAACTCGTTAATTGGTGCGCACTTTCAGGCATTTGTGCCTGAAACGGCACGCCAGCTATGGTGGTTGCTATTCGTCCTTGGCGCCGAATACGACAGATGCGATACGCGTGAACGTGAGCGCCAGCCACGACCAACACTTTTGCGAGAACTCGCGTTGACGCCACTTTTCCAAATCGAGCCGCTGCGCATTGCGCGTAATCTCATCGTGCAATGAAGCGTGCAACGATTGCGCGAACGCGGCATTCAAAACCACAATGTTCGCCTCGCGATTGAGCAACAGGCTGAATGGATCGAGGTTGGATGAGCCCACCGTCGACCAAACCCGATCAATCACGGCGACCTTGGCGTGCAACATCGCCGGTTTGTATTCGTAGATGACCACACCGGCTTCGAGCAAGTCGGCATACATCGAGCGTGTCGCCATTTGTATCAATGGATGATCCGCCGCGCCTTGCAACAAAATTTCCACCTTGACCCCGCGTGACGCGGCTGCGATGAGCGTATGCCGCAAGCGTCGGCCGGGCAAAAAATATGAACTCGCAATCAACACCTCAGACTTCGCGGCCGTGATCGCGGCTCGATAGGCGCGCTCAATGTTGCGCCGGTGACGGACATTGTCGCGCGACACAAATGCCAACTCGACTTCGCCCACGGCGTTGATCACCGCATCAGGCGCGCGATCACGTGGCGGTGGCGCGGTGTTGAACCAGCGCGTGGTGAGCCACAAGCGCTGCGCGCTGGCATAAATATCGGCCAACACTGGCCCCTCGACACCCACCGCATAGTCATAGCGCGGCGACGTCGTTGACAGGTTGGCGTGAAAGTCGTCGATGAAATTGATGCCGCCGACAAAACCGACCTTGCCATCGACCAGTGTGATCTTGCGATGCAAGCGGCGCACACGATGCCGCGTCGGAAACCACTTGCCGCGAACCGGGCGGTAGAACTGCACCTCGACGCCCGCTTCGGTCATGCTCGAAAAAAATGCCTCCGGTGTGTTGCGCGAGCCAAAGCCGTCCACCAGCAAACGCACTAACACGCCACGTCGTGCCGCGCATATGAGCGCATCGGCGATCGAGCGCCCGGCCGCGTCGTCTTCGAAAATGTACGTTTCAATGCGAATGTCATGGGTCGCCGCGTCGATCGCGGCGCGTATCGCCGGAAAAAACTGCTCGCCGTTCTTGTACAAGGTGATGCGATTGCCGGTGACGCGCTTCATATCATCCTCACGTGGCCGACAGCGTCACTGCCAGGCCGATGTGATCCGACATGCGCCACCAGCGTTTGCCGCGGGCGTCTCCTCGCAAGCGATGTAGCGCATCGACTTTCATGCCGCGCACATAGATGCGATCGAGGGTCAGCATCGGCAGCACCGCTGGGAAGGTGCGTGCGAGCCGTCCGTCGGTGGTCTTGAAGACCTCGGACAGCCCCAGCGCGTCCGCTAGTTTTTCGCCGATGCGACTATGCCGCGCGCGCCAGTCGTTGAAGTCTCCCGCGACCACCAACGGTGTCACGCCCGGTGCCGCCTCCTGCAAATATTCGATGAGCCGCTCAATCTGCAACACCCGACTGCGGTGAAAAAGCCCTAGGTGCACACACACGCACGTCAGTGGCTGCGCGAGCATGGGCACGTCAATCTTGGCCAGCAAATGGCCGCGCGACTCAAAGCGATGGTGCGACACATCGTGATTGACCCAGCTGATGATTGGGTAGGACGACAATATCGCGTTGCCGTGATCCCCCTGTCGGTGGGTCGCGTTCGCGCCGTAGACGATGTCGCGATAGCGCCCGTGTGCGAGGTGCTCGTGCTGCGGCAGCGATGGCCAGCCGTCAAACCTCTTTTCGTGTTTTGCGTGTGCGCCCTGCACTTCTTGTAGCAGCACAATATCGGCGTCAAACGCGTGCAGCTTGTCGCGCACGTCGTGGATCACAAGTTTGCGGTTGAGTGGCGACAACCCTTTGTGGATGTTGAAGGTCGCAATCGTAAGCGGCGTGTGGCGAGACATCGATTAAGCGTTCATCCGCGCGGGCAAGGAGAGCATCGCCTCGCGATTGGACCACGAAAAACACAGCGGGGCGGCCTTGTCGACTGGAAGCCAAACAGATTGCAAATGCTCGCGTGGATTGAGTGTGACTGCTATGCGGCCTTGCACCCGCAGCCCAAATACATGCTCAGTGTTATGCGTCACACCCGGTGCATAACGATGACGCCAAATCGCGTAGATCTCGTACACAGTCTGTTGTTGCCAATCCGTCAACGCATGCTGGTCAACGTCGATGCCGGTTTCTTCCATCACTTCTCGCCGCGCCGTTTCCGGCAGCGTCTCGCCCTCGTTTTGGCTACCGGTCACGCTCTGCCAGTAACCCGGGTGATCGGCGCGCTCGATGAGCAGCACTTCCTGTGCATCGTTGTAGATGACAATCAACGCCGAGCGCGGAATCTTGTAGCTCGTTGGCGCTGGCGGAGTCGATGAGGCGCTGGGCATTGGAGGATTCATGTCAAAGGCATCGTGAATGGCAGTGCGTAATGGCGCTGCTAGACTGCTATTTTGCGTCAGTCCGGGTTCTCCAACATTCTTTATGGCTTCTACACCGGTTGTCACACCGCGCTCGCTCTATTTCACTGGTGCCATGTGGGGGCTGTTCGCCATTTCCATCTGGGTCGGCTGGATATTGCTGACACGCTATGGCGTCACTACGTCGCTGTCCGCCTACGACATCACGGCACTGCGATTCGCCTGCGCCGGTCTCCTGCTATTGCCGATTGTCATCCGTGATGGCTTCGCCGTGCGCCAACTTGGCCTGCCGTTGTGGTGCGTCATTTGCGTCGGTGCCGGCGTGCCCTATGTGCTGATTGCCTCGGGCGGCCTGCAGTATGCCCCGGCCGCGCATGCGGGGGCGTTGATTCCTGGCACCATGCCGTTGTGGGCGGCATTGCTCGCCATGTTTTTCTTAGGCGAAAAAATTGGCGGCATTCGCCGTGCGGGATTGATGTTGATTCCGGTTGGCATTGTCATTTTTGTGGGCGCGGGACTCACCGATTTTGCGTCCGGCCATTGGCGTGGTCACGTGATGTTTCTGACCGCGGCCTTTTGCTGGGCGAGTTTCAGTGTTGCCATGCGCCACGCGAGCAGCAAGGGACTGACGGCGTTGCATGCGGTGGCGATCGTCTCGGTGGTCTCGGCCATTTGGTATCTGCCGCTGTACGCATGGTTGCTGCCGCACCGCATCGCCGAAGCCCCATGGAGCGCGATTGTCATCCAGACTATCTATCAAGGCGTGTTCGTTTCGATCATTTCACTGTTTGCCTACGCCAAGGGCGTCAGCATACTCGGCGCGTCGCTGGGTGCCAGCTTCGCCTCGCTGGTGCCGGTGATGGCCATGCTCGCGGCGATCCCACTGCTCGGTGAAATCCCGAAGCCGATTGATGTCGTCGGCATCGCGGCCGTCACACTTGGTGTGTTCTTGTCGAGTGGCGCGTATCAGGCGATGTTCAAGCGTTAATCAAAGTCCAGCGCCGGTGCGGTGTTTGAAGCAAAAATGTCTGCAGCAGCGCGGCTATCAGCTACTTTTCCCTACGCATTTTGGAGACGATCTCAGACGAATCCCTGAAGTAGGCATGCGGCATATGCGCGGTGCTGTGATTCGCCACCGTATTGCCGTGGGCGTCGACGCCGATGAAGCCGACGTCGGCGTTGAAGTCACGCTCCATTTGCAGGAGTACGTCAGCGATACTCGCTTCGAGTGATTTGCCCTTTTCGACGCCTTCTGAAATGGCGCGGCACGACAGCGAGCGAATGACGTATTCGCCGGTGCCAGTGGCCGATGAGGCTGCAAATCTGTTGGCGTAGGTGCCCGCACCCGGCAGCGGCGTATCGCCCACACGACCGGGCAACTTCAGCGTGACACCGCCCGTTGATGTTGCCGCGCAAAGTACGCCGTGTTGATCGAGCGCCACCGCGCCGATGGTGCCACCTGCGTACTCCGGGTGCTGTTGCAAGAACGCACGAATCTTCATCGAGCCCTTGGCATCGCGGCCGACGCCAATATCAAGAGTCGCTTTCTTGTCTTTCCAGTCGGCCAATCGCGCAGCGGTAATCGGATCATGGTCGGCGTGACCCATGACGCGGGCAAAGCGCAATGCGCCCTCGCCGGTCAACATCACATGGTCGGTCTGTTCCAACACCTGCCGCGCAACCAAGATCGGATTCTTCACGCGCTGCAAGCCGGATACCGAGCCAATCTGCGCTTTCTCCGAGACCATCACGCAAGCATCGAACTCAACAAAGCCATCGTAGTTCAACACCGCACCTGTACCCGCATTGAAGATCGGATTGTCTTCGAGCACGACCGCTGCGGCACTCGCCGCGTCGAGTGCAGAGCCGCCCGCCTGAAGGATCTTGCGGCCGGCTTCGACCGCGCGGGTGGTTCCGGCAATCGCGTCCGCGTCAGACCCAGGTCTCCAACTTCCGGCACCACCATGGACAATAAGTGCGATGCTCATTCTCTGGTTTCCGTTTTGTGAATGGTTATGCCACGGGCGGCGTTCTGAGTTTGATATGCAGTTCGCGCAACTGTTTTTCAGTCACGATGGACGGCGTTTCAATCAACAGGTCCTGTCCACGTTGCGTTTTTGGAAAGGCAATCACGTCGCGAATCGAATCCCATTTTTCGCACATTAACGTGACAATGCGATCAAGCCCAAACGCGATGCCCCCCATCGGCGGCGCGCCGTAATTCAAGGCGTCGAGCAAGAAGCCAAATTTCGCGCGCTGGTCGGCCTCGGATATACCGAGTAACGCGAACTGTTTGGCCTGCAATGCGGGCGAATGGATACGCACCGAGCCGCCACCAATTTCCCAACCATTCATCGCCACGTCATAGGCCTTGGCCAGCACTTGTGAAGGATCGCTGTCCATCAACGCGATGTGTTCATCCTTCGGTGCAGTGAAAGGGTGGTGCGCGGACACGTAGCGCTGCTGTTCCTCATCGTAGTCGTAGGCCGGAAAGTCCACCACCCACAACGGACGGTAGCCTTTCTCGGCAAATCCTTTTTCGTGACCGATTTTCACGCGCAATGCGCCGAGCGCATCGTTCACCACTTTGGCTTTGCCAGCGCAGAAGAAGATCACGTCGCCATTTTTGGCATTGCACGCCTTCAGGATTGTTGCGAGCGCATCGGCATTGAAGAACTTGATGATGGGCGATTGCAAGCCTTCTTCGTTCAACTTTGTCACATCGTTGACCTTGATGTAGGCCAACCCCTTCGCGCCGTAGATGGCGACGAAAGTGGTCATGTCGTCAATTTCCTTGCGCGAGAATTTTTCGTTGCCACCCGGCACGCACAGCGCCGCGACACGACCGTTTTTCATGTCGGCCGCCGCACGGAAAACCTTGAAGTCCACCGCCTTCATTAAGTCAGTCAACTCAGTGAGTTCGAGTGCGATGCGCAGGTCCGGTTTGTCCGATCCATAGCGCCGCATTGCGTCGGCGTAAGTCATGCGCGGAAAGTCCGGCAAATCGACGCCGACGCCCGCCTTCCAGATGGTTTTGATAAGGCCTTCCATGAGGTCCTGAATTTCGCGCTCGTCCAGAAACGATGTCTCGACGTCGATCTGCGTAAATTCGGGCTGGCGATCCGCACGCAGGTCTTCATCGCGAAAGCACTTGACGATTTGATAGTAACGATCAAAGCCCGCCACCATCAGCAGTTGCTTGAATAGTTGCGGGCTTTGCGGCAAGGCGTAGAACTGGCCGTCGTGAACGCGCGACGGCACGAGAAACTCACGTGCGCCCTCGGGGGTCGATTTGTACAGGACTGGCGTTTCGATGTCGATAAATCCCAAATCATCGAGATAGCGTCTTGTCGCGGATGCGACGCGGTGACGCAGTCGCAGATTGGCCTGCATTTGCGGACGACGCAAATCGAGATAGCGATATTTCAGTCGCGTCTCTTCGTTGATGGTGTCGTCGTCGATCATGAACGGCGGCGTGGCAGAGGCGTTTAGCACTTCAATATCGTTGGCGAGCACTTCAACTTCGCCTGACTTCAGGTTGGTGTTGATGGTGCCCTCGGGGCGGCGGCGCACCAGTCCCGTAATCTTCATCACATACTCATGTCGTGATTCATCGGCCTTGGCAAACGCGTCGGGTGTATCAGGGTCAATTACGACTTGCAGCAGACCTTCGCGGTCGCGCAAGTCAATGAAAATCACGCCGCCGTGGTCGCGGCGACGATGCACCCAGCCGAACACGGTAACGGTTTGTCCCAGATAGCTTGAATCGATCAAGCCGCAGTAGTTGGTTCGCATGATGGTGTTTTCAATTGATGAATTTCATTGATGCATCGCGACCGGTGATGGGCCAGAAATTGCGCGCGATGCGCGAAAATGACTTCGGGGTGGGCTGACACTGCTTCCGCTTGCCACGTATCGGGGCAGGAAATGTACGGCCACCTGACTGGCGAGGGCCGCGCTGCGTCAACCCTGCGGATTGGGGTCGGTGCCGGATTTTTTTATCTCGGCACCATTAGTCGTGGAGGGTTGCGCCGACAGGCGTGGCGGCTCGGCAACCCCCATCGAAATAATGTATTTAAGCGCTTGATCGACCGTCATTTTCAGTTCGATCACATCGCCTTTGGGAACAATCAGAAAAAAACCGGCCGTGATATTGGGTGTGGTCGGGACAAACACTGAGTAATTCCCAGTGCCTAGGTGATCCGAGACTTCGTGCTGCGGCTCTCCCGTTAACAACGCCACCGTCCACGTGTCGCGCTGCGGATAGCGCACCAGTACGGCTTTGCGAAACGCTTTACCCTCCGGCGAAAACAAGGTGTCGGAAATCTGCTTCACGCCGCCATAGACAGAACTAACGATGGGTATGCGCTGCAAAATGTGATCCCACCAACCGAGCAGTTTCCTGCCGAAAAAATTCAGCGCCACCACCCCCGTGACCAGCACAATCAAAATCGTCAGGAGCACGCCCATTCCGGGCACGTGAAAGCCGAACAAGGCGGCAGTGTGCAGGCTGGGCGGCAGCAATGTCAGGGTTTGATCCATCGTGTCGACCAACAGCTTCACGACGAAGATGGTGATGACGAGCGGGATCCAGACCAACAATCCGGCGATAAGATATTTGCGCATGTGCTGCCCTGTTGGTAGTGAACGGCTCAGGTCGACGAGGTCGGCGACGCTGGTGGGGAAGCGGGGGCGGACGGCGTCGTGGCGGGTGTGGCCGCTACAGGCACAGGTGTCTTGGTCGAGGCGGGCGTGTTCTCGTTTGATTTGGGTTCAGCCGAGTTGCCCGCCTTGTCGGCGCTCGCCTTGTCGGTGCCTGACGATTCGGCTGTCGCACCTGCCGGGGCGGCTTCCCCAGGCTGCTTGCCGCCGCGAAAATCGGTGACATACCAGCCGCTACCCTTCAACGCAAAATTCGGTGCGGTGACTTGTTTGGCATAGGTACTCGCGCCACAGGCGGGGCATTGCGTCAGCGCGTCGTCCGACATTTTTTGCATGACGTCGGCCGCGTGACCGCAACTCTCACATTTGTAAGCGTAGATCGGCATGGGGTTGCAGCATTTTCAGTGAGTTGGGAAGCGCTGATTTTAGCAGACGCCCCTTGGCGGCATCGACTGATGTTGCGCCGCAGCGAAGGCCAAGCCAGCATCGCCATGTGAAACTCTAATATTGGCGCGCATTTTCAGCCATTTTCATCTGGAAACGCGCTCCCAATAAGGACTTTTATATATTTTCTATCCTGCAGATCGCCGCGACGATCGGGTTGCGCGTCGATGTATTGTCTAATTCCATTTCCAATTTAAAAGTGAAATATCGTAGGGTGCGTCATAAGCACCAGCAAAGCGGTGCGTGGGACGCACCCTACAAAATTATTGCCGTCTCGAATTGGAATTGGAATAATGTGCATCGACCGTCGCACTCACTTCATCAGCCCGAGCCACTTATGTCCACGTCCGCCGCCCGTGCATCGCTACCTTCAACCATGCAAGTCATTGTCGCCACCAGCGCCGGTGGGCCGGAGGTCATGCACCTCGCGCCATCGGTGTTGCCCGCGCCCGGTGCCGCCGACGTATTGATCAAAGTGGCCTTTGCAGGCGTGAATCGCCCCGACGTGGCACAACGCGCCGGCAACTACGCGCCACCACCGGGTGCCTCGCCCACGATGGGCCTCGAAGTCTCGGGAGAAGTTGTGGCGGTCGGTACTGACGTCAACCGCTGGAAGGTCGGCGACGCCGTCTGCGCGCTCACTCCCGGCGGCGGCTACGCCGAATACTGCGTCGCGCCCGCTGCGCACTGCCTGCCGATTCCCGCAGGGCTTTCCATGCTGGAAGCCGCTGGCGTACCGGAGAATTTCTTTACCGTGTGGGTGAACGTATTCAACACTTGTCGATTGAGTGCGGGCGAAAAGTTTCTGGTGCACGGTGGCTCGAGTGGCATTGGGCTTACCGCCATTCAACTGGCGAAAACGTTCGGAGCCGAAGTCTTCACCACCGTCGGCAACGATGCCAAGGCCGCGTTTTGCAAGGACATCGGTGCCGACCATGTCTTCAACTACAAGACGCAAGACTGGATGGCCGAGATCGCCACCATCACGCAAAAGAAAGGTGTGAACGTCATCCTCGATATGGTGGGCGGCTCGTATATCGAAAAGAATCTGCGCTCACTCGCACTCGAAGGCCGCTACTGTTTCATCGCGTTTCTGGAAGGCGGCAAAGCCGAAGTCGATTTCCGTCCGCTGATGATGAAGCGCCAAACAATTACGGGATCAACATTGCGTGCACGGCCGGATGCGCAGAAAGCAAAGATCGCCGCAGAGCTTGAAGCGCAGGTGTGGCCGCTACTTGCTGCGGGTAAAGTGAAGCTGGTGATTCACGAGACGTTTGCGCTGGAAGATGTCGTGGCGGCGCATAGGCTGATGGAGTCTAGTGCGCATATTGGTAAGATTATGTTGAGGATGGGGTGACACCTCGACGGATAGAAGATTTAGCAGTTCAGGTGCGGAGAGGGGCGCGAGGCTTGGAATTCAATAGCGCTGCGACTTGATTCGACATCGCGTGCGTCGTTACTGCGAGTAGCTAGAATGATCATTCTGTCGTTGGCTTCCGAAAGTAATTTTCCAGACTCCAATGTAGCTTAGAGAGCAATAATGTATGCCAAATGATGAAGTAAGTTTAGCAAAACTGCAGACGTTCTTAACGAGCTCTAAGCGCCTTTTCCTCTTTGCTGGTGCCGGGGTTTCGATGCGCGCGGGGCTCCCAAGTTGGGAGGCTTTGCTTAAGAAATTGGCGGAATCTATTCGTAGCAGTGACGCACTGAGCGCGAACTTGATCACACAGCTTTGTGCTGACAAGAAATTCGAGGCGGCCGCGTCAGCGTACTTCAATAGCGAGTACATCACTGAGCAAAAGAAGTACTCGGCGATTCAAGAACTTCTGTCGCAGTTTGACGCAGCGCCATTGGTTCCGTTGATGAAGTTACCATTCCAGTCGGCAATCACTACGAACTTCGACAAGGTCTTGAACGACGCTACAGCGATGGCTAGGCAAATTGCACCAATAGATTTTTATAGGGGCTCCGGTCATTTGACTTCAGCTTGTTTTGAACGGAATTTCTTCATTGCCCGTATTCATGGAAGGATTGAGAATCCGGAAACAATCGTGCTGGGCAAAGAGGCATTCAAGACAGTAGCGGAAGATTCGCAATACGTGGATATCCTGAAGTTTGTGTTTACAAGAACCCAATTGCTTTTCGTCGGCTTTTCATTTTGGGACCCTGCTATTCAGAAAGTTCTGAAAACGACCAATAAATTGTTTGGTCCGATGACCGAAGGAGCCCATCTGGCGCTACTTCCTGAAAACGCAGCTGGAGAGATGGTCAGCATCTTGAATAGGCTGAACATCGACGTCATTAGATATTCATCTGACAATAACCATGCAGCATTGTGGAAACTTATAGAAGACGCAAGTACTCAGTTGTCTACGCCCACTGGTGCGAGTCCACAGCCTACTGACTTTGATCCGCTAGCTTCAACTCGGAGCTTCTTAGCCGCGACTTATGCTAGATCGGCTGTTGCACCAAACTTTGAATCGCTTAAGCTAGTCACTCTAGAGGGGATAGTCCTTTCACTGATTCAATCCGCCGGTCAAGGCGGAATTTCAGCACAGTCACTAGGCCATAGTCTGGCAAAACACTTAGCCCAAAGCGAAAAAGAGGTTAGCCCGATCGTGGGGGGAGCAATAAAAGCGCTTCTAGAGGCGAAGTTGGTGCGGAAGCAAAAGCTCGATCAAGGCGAGCGCTATTTTTCCGTGGGGTCATCCACAGACTCTCCGCTACAGTCGGCGATTGGTGAGCTGTCTCAGGCTGTCATCAACCGGCTCGCGGTTACCCACGGGATCCTGGCGACTCGAGAGATGCGAGATTGTATTTGTGGGGCAATTGAAGAGATTATTCTAGAGCGCGGTTGGGACTTGGGTGCATCGTTCATCCGCAGGATACCGGCGCCAGCGGCAACCATTGAACCACACATTCGCAATCATGGATTGTTCGTCTCTGGAAAAGTTATTGAAGCGATTTCATTGGCAATGCAATCGCTTTTCGATCGTCCGAGCGCAAGAGAGGCAGAGCTGCTCACATCGCTCGGTCGTATCAGCTTTGCTGTTTGTTTGCTGACCGCTGCTCCGAAAACTGCTTTGACGCAAGCCCTGATCTTGCCCCAGCGCTTATATTTGGATGCGAGCATATTGCTGCCAGCAATCGTTCCAGGACACCCACACCACAAAATTTACAGGCAAGCCATTGCAAAACTCGTGTCGGCCGCCAAGGGTGCTCGGCTAAGCGTTGAAGTAGTTGCCTACTGGGGATTCCTTAATGAAGTTGTCAGTCACAAACGCCTAGCAAAATTTGAAGCCGCCCAGTTGAACGAAGACTTCAAGGCGATCGCAAGACGGGAAGCCGTCTTCTACGGCACGCAAAATCAAAACGTTTACGTGGGGGCATACATGAACGCTCTCAACGGTGGGAGTACTGAATCATTCGAAGCATTTCTTGCCAATGTCGCTCCCTACGAAAATGAAGGCGAACTTGCGAAGTACACCGAGTCGCTTGGAATTCATGTATTCAAACGGCTCGTGTTGGAGGGCCCAAAATTCGCCCAAATTTCCCTTGAGCTACAGAAAGCATACGCGGGCGACCTTGCCAAGCAGAAAACAGCGATGCTTATTGAGCACGATGCGGTTCAATTGAGCGCGCTCGATCACGATCAAGAGAAGTCGGTAAGATCAATATGGGTCACAGCGGACCGAAGGCTTCGTCAAAAGTTGGAATTGGGGAAATATTCGTCGCTCACCGGCAAAATGCTGGATGGCGTCGGCCTTGCGCAGCTCGTCGATTTGCTTACTGGGCTGAATCCAAACAGCACCAGCTTTGCAGCACTACTCTGGAGTGTTGAGGCGTCGGACGCCTCTGAGCAAATAAAGAACTACCTCATCTCAATTGCATTGGAAAAATATGATGAAGGTATTGCAATGGCGCTACCCGCTCTTTTGGACAAAACCGTTGAGTCAATCGAAGTCGAGGCAAGGCGGCAGGGAGTAACGCTTGATCCAAAAGCAGAAGGGGAGCGAGGCGCACTGCTTAATTTGGTGGGTTCGTTTGAGAATAGTTTCTTTGAAGCAATGGCTGAAACAATTGCAAAAAGAAAGCGGGAAGAAAGCGGTGGCAAGGATTGAACAGTCACACAGCACTCTGCCGCCGCCTACGAACCGGCCCTGGCGCTCTCTACAAGATGTGAGAAGCAGATTCGTCGAAACCGCGTCGCCCCACTCACAATGACAGAGAGTGATTGCCGAAGGTCACTGGATTCCGGCCTTCGCCGGAATGACAGTGATGAATTTGAGAGTCGCTAAGTTAGCGGTCCCGGCGCAAGGCCGGGACAACAGACAAAAAACTAGAACGGAATATCGTCATCCATATCATCAAACTTGGCCGCCCCGCCCTTGCTCGCTGCTGGCTTGGCCGCTGAACTTCCGCCACCAGCCGGTGGCCGCGCTGACGACTCCGACGCGCCGCTACTGTCGCCACCGCCCATGCCTTGGCGGGAGCCCAGCATTTGCATCGAATCGGCGATCACTTCAGTGGTGTACTTCTCTACGCCTTCTTTGTCCTGCCATTTGCGGGTGCGCAGCTTGCCTTCGACGTAAACCTGCGAACCTTTTTTCAGATACTCGCCCGCGATTTCGGCAAGCTTGCCGAAAAACGCGACACGATGCCATTCGGTTTGTTCCTGCTTTTCACCGCCCTTATCTTTCCAGGTCGAGGTGGTGGCGATCGAGATATTGGTAATCGCGCCGCCATCGGGCATGTAGCGGGTTTCCGGGTCGCGGCCGAGGTTGCCGACGAGAATGACTTTGTTGACTGAGGCCATAGCGTGTCTCCTTACATTAGGGTTAAAAACCTGCACCCAGCAGACTGAATGGAATCTGGTGCAAAGACCAGAATTGCGTTTCGAAAATAGGTGCAGAACGGTGGTGCGAGCAGGTAATATAGCAGGTTGCCTTTCAAAGGTTCGTGCCGAGTTCGGCGCGAATTAATGCATTGAAATCAAGCTTCCTTGATTCAATAATTTAGCGCGGAAAGCTCATCCTGCACTTCATGGTGACCCACCAAATGGATTACATCAAGATTCGCGGCGCTCGCACGCACAATCTGAAAAACATCAACCTCGATTTGCCACGGCATGCGCTGGTGGTCATCACTGGATTGTCCGGTTCGGGTAAGTCGTCGCTCGCCTTTGATACGCTCTACGCCGAAGGACAGCGCCGCTACGTCGAATCGCTTTCGGCCTACGCACGTCAGTTTCTGCAGTTGATGGAAAAGCCCGACGTGGATTTGATCGAGGGGTTGTCACCCGCCATTTCGATTGAACAAAAAGCGACGTCGCACAACCCGCGC
The DNA here is from genome assembly GCA_038901675.1 of Usitatibacteraceae bacterium. Taxonomy (GTDB): domain Bacteria; phylum Pseudomonadota; class Gammaproteobacteria; order Burkholderiales; family Usitatibacteraceae; genus UKL13-2. The sequence goes on from JBCKPM010000022.1 coordinate 15,244, forward strand.
TCGACGGTCGGCACGGTGACGGAAATACACGACTACCTGCGGCTGTTGTTCGCACGCGCCGGCACGCCCTATTGTCCTGAGCATCAACTCGCCCTGGAGGCGCAGACCGTCGCACAGATGGTCGATACCGTATTGGCGATGCCGGTCGGCACCAAATTGATGCTCTTGGCACCAGCCGTGGTGGATCGCAAGGGGGAACATCTTGATCTGGTCGATGAACTTCGCAGTCAGGGTTTTGTGCGTCTGCGCGTCAACGGCAAGGTGATCGAGATTGACGACTTTCCGAAACTCGACAAGCAAAAAAAACATTCGGTTGACGTCGTCGTCGATCGCATCAAGATCGCGCCGGACTTGAAGCAACGCATCGCGGAATCATTCGAAACCTGCCTGCGCGTCGGCAACGCAAAAGCGCTTGCGGTGAACATGGATACGTCGAAAGAGATGTTGTTCTCGTCGAAATTTGCCTGCCCCGTTTGCGACTACTCCCTGTCGGAAATGGAACCGCGGTTATTCTCGTTCAACAATCCAATGGGCGCGTGCCCAAGGTGCGACGGCTTGGGCGAGATTACATTTTTCGACCAAAAGCGCATCGTCTCCTACCCGGGCCTGTCGCTGGCGGGCGGCGCGATCAAGGGATGGGACCGACGCAATCAGTTTTATTTCCAGACGTTGACTGGCCTCGCGGAACATTATCAGTTCGACATTGACCAGCCGTTCGATAAGCTCACGCCTGAGGCGCAGCAAATCATCCTGCACGGCTCCGGCAAAGACAAGATTCCATTCAAGTATCCCGGTGAGCGCGGCAAATCGATCATCCGAGAAGACGTGTTCGAGGGCATCGTGCCAAATCTGGAGCGCCGTTATCGTGAGACCGATTCGATGGCAGTACGTGAAGAATTGGCCAAATACATTTCGACCAAGGCCTGCCCCGACTGTGCAGGCACGAGGCTGCGCAAGGAAGCACGCAACGTCAGAGTGGGCGACAAGTCGTTGCACGAGATATCGGCGATGACGCTCAAGGAATCGTCGCGCTGGTTCGCCAGCGTGAAATTGACGCCGCAAAAAATGGCCATCGCAGAAAAGATCATTACGGAAATTTCCGCGCGCCTGCAGTTTCTGAACAACGTCGGGCTCGATTACCTGTCGCTGGTGCGCTCCGCTGACACGCTCTCCGGCGGTGAAGCGCAACGCATTCGGCTCGCCTCACAAATCGGCTCGGGGCTCACCGGTGTGATGTACGTGCTGGATGAGCCGTCCATCGGTCTGCATCAACGCGATAACGGTCGACTACTGGAAACGCTCAAGCGATTGCGCGATTTAGGTAATTCCGTCATCGTCGTGGAGCACGACGAGGAAGCGATCAACGCGGCAGACTATGTGGTCGACATGGGTCCTGGTGCCGGTGCGCACGGCGGCATGATCGTTGCCGAAGGTACGCCCGCACAAATCAAGAAATCGTCGCAGTCGCTCACGGGGCAATATCTCTCCGGCAAGAAGCAAATCAATGTGCCGAAATCGCGCTTCAAATTCGACAAGAAGAAACAGCTCGTGATTAAAGGCGCGCGCGGCAATAACCTGAAAAACGTGACGCTCGAGTTGCCGGTCGGCGGCCTGATTTGTGTAACCGGCGTGTCGGGTTCAGGTAAATCAACGCTCATCAACGACACGCTTTACAAAACCATTGCCCATCACTTGTACGCGTCGACCAACGACCCCGCACCGTTTGACAGCATCGAAGGACTCGATCATTTCGACAAAGTCATTTCGGTCGACCAATCCCCGATCGGGCGTACGCCGCGGTCAAACCCGGCAACCTACACGGGACTGTTCACACCGATACGCGACCTGTTCTCGTCTGTTCCTGAAGCGCGTGCGCGTGGCTACGGTCCCGGGCGCTTTTCGTTCAACGTCAAGGGCGGCCGCTGCGAGGCGTGCCAGGGTGACGGCGTGCTCAAAGTCGAGATGCATTTTTTGCCGGACGTGTATGTGCCGTGCGATGTCTGTCACAGTAAGCGCTATAACCGCGAGACGCTTGAAGTGCACTACAAAGGCAAAAACATCACTGAAGTTCTCGACATGACGGTGGAGAGCGCGTTTGAGCTTTTTAAACCGGTCCCGGTGGTCGCGCGCAAATTGCAAACGTTGCTCGACGTCGGTTTGGGGTATATCCGGCTCGGCCAAAGTGCCACCACGCTGTCGGGCGGCGAAGCGCAGCGCGTCAAACTTTCGCTCGAACTCTCCAAGCGCGACACCGGCAAGACCCTCTACATTCTTGACGAGCCGACCACGGGGCTACACTTTCACGATATCGACATGCTGTTGAAAGTGCTGCACCGCCTACGCGATCACGGCAACACGGTGGTCGTCATCGAGCACAACCTTGACGTCATCCGCACCGCCGACTGGGTCATCGATTTGGGACCCGAAGGTGGTGACGGTGGCGGCACGATTCTGTGTGAAGGCACACCGGCCACCCTCGCCCAGCATCCCACCAGCTACACGGCGAAGTACTTGCTCCCGCTTCTAGGTTTGCGATCGGCCAAGATGGTCGAAGTGCCCAAGAAAACCGCCAAGGTCTAGCATCGACGCGCCGCTTCAGGCATTTTTGCCCCAAACTGCGCGCCGAATAATGAGTTTTTCAAAACAGTACTAATGAACCCTCGCGAACTGTTGCTCGATAGCTTTCGCGCTGCGCTCAGCGCGGCCGACCCATTGCAGGTGGTGCCGGCGCATCTGCCACCACCGCCCCCCGCCGGCAAAACCATCGTGGTCGGTGCGGGCAAAGCCGCTGCCGCGATGGCACGCGCGGTCGAACTAGGCTGGCCCAGCGCTGCGCCGCTCGGCGGCATGGTCATCACGCGATACGCGCATGGCTACGCGCCCGATGAGACGCCGCGCCGCATTCGTGTCATCGAAGCTGGACACCCGGTGCCCGATGCCGCAGGCGAGAACGCCGCCAAGCAAGTACTGGCGCTGGCACAATCGGCCACGGCGGACGACTTGTTGCTAGTCCTCATTTCGGGTGGCGGTTCGAGCCTGCTGTCGATGCCAGCTGGCGACATCACCATGGTCGATCTGAAAACCGTAACGCGCGAGTTGTTACGTAGCGGCGCACCGATCCAGGACATGAACGTGGTTCGCAAACACGTTTCGGCGATCCAAGGCGGCCGCCTCGCCGTGGCAAGCCAGGCACGCGTCATCACGCTCATCATCTCCGATGTGACCGGCGACGATCCCTCGGCGATCGCGTCCGGGCCCACCGCGCCAGATTCGTCTACCTATCAGGATGCGCTCAATATTCTCAACCGTTATCGCATTACGCCGCCCGTTTCCATTGCGCGTCACTTGTCCAACGGTGCGCGGGGAAATGTCGCCGAGACCATCAAGCCGGGCGACCCGGCGTTCGCGCGCGTCGACAATCGAGTAATCGCGACCGGCCACCAAAGTCTCTCCATGGCCGCGGCATTTTTTCAGCAGCACGGGATAACGCCAATGATTCTGGGCGACAGTGTCACGGGCGAAGCGCGCGAAGTGGCCAAGGTGTACGGCGCGCTGGCGCGCCAGATTCGTCAGCACCACCACCCGTTCATACCACCCGTCGCCCTGATTTCAGGCGGCGAGTGCACCGTGCGGCTCGCGTCGGGCAACAAGGGGCGCGGCGGTCGTTGTAGCGAATTCTTGCTGTCGCTGGCGATTGATTTGAGCGCCATGACAAATGTTCACGCGATTGCGTGTGACACCGACGGCATCGACGGCTCTGAACAAAACGCTGGTGCGCTGCTGTTTGACGACTCGCTCGCACGCGCTGAAGCGGCAGGCATCGATGCCCAGGTTCAACTTGAAGCGAACGATGCGTACGGGTTTTTCGCGCCCCTCAACGACCTGGTTGTTACTGGACCCACTCGCACCAACGTCAATGACTATCGGGCCATTTTGCTCCTATAGCGAACCCGCCAAGACCGCGCGCCTTGTGATCGAGAAGCTGCTGTTTCGCTATACTTTGGAGCACGAATTGCGCGCAACAGACGGATGGGCTTGCTGATGTCACCTGAAGCGACTTAGTTTGGAATGTTGCGCCGCCGTGTCGTAGCGCCGAGGAATCAATGAGTGTGAACCGATGAAATCCAGAATCATGGTGGTCGACAATCATGCGATCGTCCTCTACGGATTGACGCAGCTGATCAACAATTGCGAGGATCTCGAGGTGTCGTTGCAATCGGATTCTGCCGAAGCCGCGTTGGCGCTGCTGCAGCATCAGCCGCCACCGGACTTGGTTGTCACCGATATTTCCCTGCCCGGGCTGTCGGGTATCGACTTGATCAAAACGCTCACCGCACAGTTTCCCGGGTTACAAGTGCTTGTGCTGTCCACGCACGACGAGATGATTCACGCGGAACGCGCCTTGCGTGCGGGTGCCAAGGGTTACTTGAGCAAGCAGGATGCATCGGACAACGTGGTGTTCGCGATCCGACGCATTCTTGGCGGCGACAATTACCTGAGTCCCAAAATGCAGTCGATGCTGCAAGGCCAGAGCAAAGGTAGGCTCAAGTCGGGCGCGGGCTCGGTACTGTCTACACTGACTGACCGCGAGTACGAAATATTCGCTTCATCGGCATGGGCATGAGCTCCGCACAAATTGCCGCCAAGCTGGCGCGAAGTGTCAAGACCATCGAAGCACATCGCGCGAATTTGAAGAAAAAACTCAACCTGTGCAACGCCAATGATCTCAATCGCTTTGCGACAAACTACGCGAACCGCGAGCAGATCTAGCTCCATGCGCTTGCACCACTCCGACGCGCCGCGCCGGTCGCATCAGAATTGTGTATGCGTATAGACGCCATCGATCATCTGGTACTCACCGTCGAGAATATCGATCGCAGCTGCGCCTTTTACCACGACGTGCTGGGAATGAATGTTGTGGGCTTCGGGGGCGTTGGTGCACCGCGCACCGCACTGAGCTTTGGTACACAAAAAATCAACTTGCATCAATCTGACCGGATTCCGGATCGCAACGTATTGAAGCCGACACCCGGGAGCGCCGATTTCTGTCTGGTCACACAATCCACGATCGATGAGGTCGTCCGGCACCTCGGTCAGTGCGGCGTCGAGATCATCGAAGGACCGGTCGCACGCACTGGCGCTATTGGCGCGATCGTATCCGTCTACATTCGCGACCCGGATCTGAATCTGGTCGAAATTGCCCGCTACGTCGATGCGCCTGCCTGAGGTACAGGCACAAAAAAGCCGGCTAGTGCCGACTTTTGCATACTTGTGGCAGCCGTTATGCGGCTGCTTTTTCTTCGATCGTCACCGCCTCGGCGGCGACCGGAGGATCCACTAGTTCTACCAGCGCCATTGGCGCATTGTCACCCTGACGGAACCCGAACTTCAGGATGCGAAGATAGCCACCCTTGCGCTCTTTGTAGCGTGGGCCGAGCTCGGCGAACAGCTTGCCGACCATATCGCGGTCACGCAAGCGATCAAATGCTAGGCGCTTATTAGCGAGCGTGTCTTCCTTGCCGAGCGTTATGAGTGGTTCGGCAACGCGACGCAATTCTTTTGCTTTTGGCAGCGTGGTCTTGATAACTTCGTGCAAGAACAGCGAATTGGTCATGTTGCGCAACATCGCTAAGCGATGTGAGCTAGTTTTGTTGAGTTTACGAAGACCGTGACGATGACGCATGATGAACTTCCTTTGTATTCTTGGCCGTTGATGCAACCAGCCTTGTTATCGTTATGGGTTGTTGAATAGAGACTGCTTCACTACGCCCACATCAACACCCGCACCATCATCATCTTGTTATCGTTATGGGTTGTTGGATAGAGACTGTTTCCCCACTCTCATGGGGCAACCGGGTGCGGTTTACAAACGCGCGCCGACTACTTCATGACGCCGGCAGCGGGCCAATTCTCGAGCTTCATGCCGAGAGTAAGGCCTTTGCTGGCAAGCACTTCTTTGATTTCGTTGAGCGATTTGCGTCCCAGATTTGGCGTCTTGAGCAATTCGTTTTCGGTGCGCTGAATCAGATCGCCGATGTAGTAAATGTTTTCGGCCTTGAGGCAGTTGGCAGAGCGAACGGTCAATTCCAGATCGTCGACTGGCAGCAGCAGGATTGGATCGACCTGCGGCGACTTCGCTTCTTCGGCCTGCATCGGTGTACCTTGCAAGTCCGCAAACACAGACAGTTGGTCAACCAAAACGCGTGCCGCATAACGAACCGCTTCCTCCGGCTCGATCGAGCCATTGGTCTCGATGTCCATCACCAGACGATCCAGGTCTGTGCGCTGCTCAACGCGAGCGCTTTCCACTGCGTACGAGACGCGACGGACCGGCGAGTAAGACGCGTCAAGCAGGATCGAACCGATGGTACGGTTGTCGTCATTGCGCCGCGTGGTCGCGGCAACATAGCCGCGACCCTTTTCGACCTTGATCTGCATGTCGATTTTGCCGCCGACGGACAAATTGGCAATCACATGATCCGGATTGACAATCTCCACGTCGTGCGTTTGCTCAATGTCAGCGGCCGTGACAGGTCCCGGCGTGGACTTCTTGAGCTTCAATGTGGTTTCAGACCTGTTGTGCAATTTCAGCACCAGACCCTTCAGATTCAGCAATATGTCGACGACGTCTTCCTGCACGCCTTCGATGGTGGAGTACTCATGCAACACACCGGAAATCTTCACTTCGGTGGGTGCGTAACCTGGCATCGAGGACAGCAGAATGCGACGCAGCGCATTGCCTAGGGTGTGGCCGTAACCGCGCTCAAACGGCTCCATCACGACTTTAGCGTGAGCGGGAGAAATGTTTTCGACGTCGATGATGCGCGGCTTCAGAAAAGTCGTGGCATTACTTTGCATTGACGAGAGCCTCTATAGAATGACGCGCACCGTGGCGTCCCACGGCGCGGGGGATGAAACGGATTACTTCGAGTAAAGCTCGACGACCAGTTGCTCGTTGATGTCGGCCGCAAATTCCTGACGATCAGGCAACGCCTTGAACACGCCAGAGAATTTTTTGGTGTCGACTTCTACCCAGTTTGGGAAACCATTGGCTTCGGCAAGCTTGAGTGCGTCCTGCACCCGCAATTGTTTCGTTGCCTTTTCTTTCAGCGACACGACATCATTTGGTTTCAGCAAGTAGGACGGAATGTTGACCGGCTTACCGTTGACCAAAATACCGCAATGGCTGACCAACTGCCGGGCTTCCGCCCGCGTCGAGCCAAATCCCATGCGATAGACGTTGTTATCCAGGCGCGATTCGAGCAGCTGCAAAAGGTTCTCGCCGGTCGCGCCCTTGCGACGCTCAGCTTCCGCGAAGTAAGTGCGGAACTGACGTTCGAGAACGCCATACATGCGGCGAATCTTTTGCTTCTCGCGAAGCTGCGTGCCGTATTCGGACACGCGTGACTGTTTCGCGCCGTGCTGACCGGGGCGCGATTCAAGTTTGCACTTCGAGTCAAGCGGACGACGCGCGCTCTTCAGGAAGAGATCAGTACCCTCGCGACGCGAGAGTTTGCATTTGGGACCAATATAACGAGCCATGTTGATATCTCTTTTGCGAATTACATGCGACGACGCTTGGGTGGGCGGCAGCCATTGTGCGGAACCGGTGTGACATCAGCAATCGACATGATCTTGATGCCCAACGCATTCAACGCACGCACGGCCGATTCGCGCCCGGGGCCTGGTCCCTTGATGCGAACTTCAAGGTTCTTTATGCCACATTCGAGCGCCGCTTTTCCTGCTGCTTCCCCAGCAATCTGTGCGGCAAACGGCGTGGATTTACGCGAGCCTTTGAAACCTGCGCCACCGGAGGTCGCCCATGACAACGCGTTGCCTTGACGATCCGTGATGGTGATGATGGTGTTATTGAACGACGCGTGAATGTGCGCGATGCCTTCCGACACATTCTTTTTGACCTTCTTGCGAACGCGTGTTGCTGTAGCAGCGGGTTTAACCATTGTATGTACCTCGTTTCCGAAACTCTATTTCGCCAAGCGAACTGCTCTGCGAGGACCTTTGCGCGTACGTGCGTTAGTACGCGTACGCTGACCGCGAACCGGCAGCCCTTTGCGATGACGCGTGCCACGATAGCAACCCAGATCCATAAGCCGCTTGATCGACATCGACACTTCACGACGCAGATCACCTTCGACGGTCACTTTGCCAATCTGCTCGCGCAGCTTGTCCATGTCGCTATCGTTGAGGTCTTTGATTTTGGCTGACCTGTTGACGCCAGCCGCTTCACAAATTTTGACTGCGGTATGACGACCGATGCCGAAAATCGCGGTCAACGCGATTTCTGCATGTTGATGATTGGGGATGTTTACACCAGCAATACGTGCCATGACGGATAACCTTTAGCCTTGACGTTGCTTATGACGCGGTTCTTTGCAAATGACGCGCAAAACACCTTTGCGGCGCACCAATTTGCAATTGCGACAGATTTTTTTGACAGATGCCTGAACTCGCATGTCTTTCTCCTTGCTTCCCGACGCCTATTTGGCGCGAAAGGTAATACGTGCCTTCGTTAAATCGTAGGGCGATATTTCCACCGTAACTTTGTCACCCGGCAAAATGCGTATGTAGTGCATGCGCATCTTTCCGGAGATGTGACCCAACACGACATGCCCATTTTCCAACTTAACCCGGAACATTGCGTTAGGCAACGTTTCCTGGATTACGCCCTGCATTTCAATCGTTTCTTCTTTTGCCATTAATCCGCTACCGATCTGCTCAAACTACCGAACAGGGAAGCCAGCGCCACCCTTGAAGTTCGCCTTCTTGAGCAGGCTTTCGTACTGGTGAGACATCAAATACGCTTGCATCTGCGCCATGAAGTCCATGGTCGTCACCACAATAATGAGTAGCGACGTACCACCGAAGTAAAACGGTACATTCCAGCGCATATGCAAAAACTCCGGAAGCAGGCACACGGCGGTGATGTATGACGCGCCCACCAGGGTCAAACGCGTCAGGATTTTGTCGATGTAGCGCGCCGTCTGCTCACCCGGTCTGATGCCAGGCACAAACGCCCCACTCTTCTTCAAATTTTCAGCCGTCTCTTTGGAGTTAAAAACAAGCGCTGTGTAGAAGAAGCAAAAGAAAATAATCGCGGCAGCATAGAGCATGGTGTAGAGCGGCTGTCCCGGTGCCAGCGCGGCACCCAGATCTTTCAGCCAAACCATCTGGTCACCTTGACCAAACCAGCCGGCCACGGTCGCTGGAAACAGGATGATCGACGACGCGAAGATGGGGGGAATCACGCCAGCCATGTTCAACTTCAACGGCAGGTGCGACGCCTGACCACCGTAGAGCTTGTTGCCGACTTGGCGCTTGGCGTAGTTGACCAAAATCTTGCGCTGGCCACGCTCGACAAACACCACAAAAAATGTGACAAACACCACCAGCGCCAGGATGAACAAGAACACGGGAATCGCCATCGTGCCGTTGTTGACCAACTCCACCGTACCGCCGATTGCGCCTGGCAGTC
>JBCKPM010000023.1:0-24195 GCA_038901675.1 Usitatibacteraceae bacterium
CGATTCATTCCGATAAAACGTTGCTGCGACTGCTCGATTTGATCTGCCCGGGCGTAGAGCCTCACGGTTCGACCCAAGCTTGGAATGTGCAGCCGGAACGGCCCGGCAAACTCCGTGCCTGGGCTAGGCTCAGATCCGTAAAACACGACCCATGCCGGATCATTCGAAACAAATTCGAGTGCCTTCTCAGGAAGACTTGCGGCGAGTCTCCAAAAGGGCATCCGTCCGAGCTTGACATAAAACACAGCAAGCCCCCCGAGTGCCACAACGAACAAAACTAGCGCGACAATAGCGTTGCTCATGGGATCTAGTTGCTACCTAACGTTCACGATGACCGGACGTTTGCCAGCGGCAACGCTGCTGGCAAACGGTCCGCGTCGATCGTGCGGTTAGGCTGCGGCTATCGCAACACACGGCAATCTTTGATGACAATCTTTGACGGGTACTCGGTGTCGCGGGTCGCCGCACGACTCGTGGCGTTGTAGAGCATGCATGACGTTTCACCCTTCTTCGCGGTAAGCCGTTCCCCCCCGGACTTGAAATCTACGTCTTTCTCGAAAACGAAGAAGTTGATGTGACGGACCACAAACTGCTTTCGCTTGCCCTCCTTGTCAGAGTAAGTGATCGTGTCACCGACAGATACAACCGGTGGCAGCGACCCGGGGTCTGAGTAGTCTTTGTCCGTTCCGCACACGTTCGTGACCCAGTAGTCCTTGCATGGAAATACCGCCCACGTTGACGAAGTGCCGATCGAGGTAACCCAGGCTTCTTCAGAAAGCCCGAGGCTCGGAACGAGAGCAAGGAGAATGGGCACGAGCGATTTCATAGGTACCTTATCTGCGCGCGTGTGACCGAAAGGTTAGGCTGCACCATTCTGCCCACTGGCAACGTTGAACCAACGGTCTTCGTAGAAGTTGACGACGGTTCGTACCACATCGTCCATATCTCGCCCATCTACAAAGTAGGCGAGTGGTGGGCCGTGATCGAAATTTAGAACGGAGCCTACATCTAGCCAATCGTCAATTGGCCCTCCATGGAGGGCACCCATCGCGCTGTCCGTGGCGCACATATGTTTGGTCAAATGGTCGGCACGCGACGTGCAACCAGTCTACGCAACGGTTGCGAGTCCGTCATCCTGATGCGCGATGCGTCAGTCAACGCGCTTTGTCCTCGGCATCAGGCGGCGAACCGCTTTGCCAGACGTATGAAGCGCTGGTGGGACGCTTTGTCCGCAGCTTCCAACGAATAGCGCGCAGCAACGTACGCCTCAATCACGGTGGTGGCCGTGGAAAATAGACGTGGCTGTTGTTGTTCAATGCGCTTGAGAAAATCCACCGGCCCTTCGCTGGCGGACCGACACAAGCCCTGGCGCGCCATTTGGGAACAAAAGTGCTCAAACGCCGCGTCCACAGGTGACTTTCGGTTTCTGTACCCGCGTGCCAGCAAGATTAACCCGACGCCGCCGCCGGCGATGAACACACCACCAATCAGCCAGATGGCGAGCGTTCGCCAGTCGACATCCGGGATGCCGATGCCGTCGAACATGCCGCGTTGACGTTCCTGATTGAAACCAACGACCCAGCGGTTCCATTCGGTATTAATGGCGTCCCAGGTATAGGCAACGCTGCGCAAAATACCGAGCCTGTCTGCTTCAAAAAGGTTATCAAATACGCCTATCGGCCCGAGCGCGGCGGACATGCCGCGATTGATTCGCAGGGGCGACACGGCGAAGGTCGGATCGACCCGCAACCAACCGAGGTCAGACAGCCATACTTCAGTCCAGGCGTGCGCCTCGGCTTGCCGCACCACTAATTGACGGCTGACCGGATTGACCTCGCCGCCTTGGTAGCCCGTGACTACACGTGCTGGCACGCCTGCGGCGCGCATGATTAACGCAAAACTTCCTGCGTAGTGCTCGCAAAATCCCAACTTGGTTTCAAATAGGAATTCATCCATCGGGTTGGCACCCAACGTTGGGGGCTCAAGCGTGTAGGTGAATTCCCGGTTGTACATGCGCATCAATTCTTCAATGAGCACCTTGGTGTCGGGATGGCGCAGGCGCATCTGTTTGCCAAGCGCGATGGTGCGCGGGTTGATGCGCTGGTTGTAATTCAAATATCGTTGCAACTCAGCGGGCGAACTTTCCGCATCAATACGGTAGTTGAGATGCGAGGCAATGCTATAGGCCCGCAGCGCGCTGACCGGTTCACGCGATCGCATCTGGTAGTCGGCTAGCATGATGGCGTTGGGCGGCAAGGCGCTGGGAATATCGAGCGCGAACAGCCACGGCTTGTTGTGCGGTTGCAGGGTGACGCGATAGCGCGTTTCCGGTCCGAACGCGGTGTATTCAACCTTCGACACAGGCAGCGCGTCGTACATACGCCAGCCGCGCCCGGACTGCATGCCGAGTACCGGACCGCGCCAATACAGGTCGGTGTTGTTTGGTACGGCACCTTCAAATTCCACGCGAAACGCGATTGCATCGGATTGCGATAATTTGGAAATGTCGCCCGGCGACATGCTGTCCGAGAGCCCAGTGCGTGCGTGCATTTCTTGTGGCGTATTCCACAGCGGCCCACTGACACGTGGGAACAGGATGAAGAACACGATCATTAACGGAATCGATTGAAATAGCAGCCACGCCGCCGGCACCAGGCGCTGTTTGATGCTCGCGTCGCTGTTGATGCGATTAAAGCCGATCAAGGTGGCGACCAGCAGCCACACGCAGATGAACATATAAGCGCCCATCAGAATGGTCTGCGAGTACAGAAAATTGGTTAGCGCCAGAAAAAATCCGAGGAAGATGACGACCATGGCGTCGCGCTTCATCTTCATTTCAAGCACTTTTAGGCAGAGCATGACGATCAGTAGCATCACGCCGACTTCGCGACCGAACAGGCGTCGATACTCGACAAAAGCGCCGGCCGTCACTGCCAACGCGATGGCAGCCATGACCAGCCAAGCAGGCGTGCGCAAGCCATTGCGCGCAACCCACCAACGCCACGCGCCGGCACCGAGACACACGACCGATGCCCACCACGGCAGCCGCTCGACGTGAGGGGCAATGACAAAACCCATCGCCGCGACTAGCCAGGTGATGTTGGCGAGGGTGAGGGCACCAGACTGGATCAAACTTGCCTCGTCATTCGCGACCGAACAGCGCGAGCGACTCCAGGCATTGATCGCGGTGTTGACGCCCCATCGCCGGGTTGATGGTCAGGTTCGGCAGTTTTAGGCCGTACGGCACCAGCGCGCGTTCGGCCTGGGTCACCCACCAAGTCAGGCGCGACAGCCGCGCTTCCACGCCAAGCCCTTCGAGCGCCGCATAGTCGAGCCACAAGTCCGCGCTGGTGGTGGTGCCAAATTCCTTCACCATGAGGCCTTGTCCACGCGCCAGCGCTTTCCACGCAATCTGCCGCAGCGTGTCTCCTGGTCGGTAGGTGCGCAGCGACTGAAATTCTTCGTCGCCGGCGACTGGCAGATTGCCTTCACCATTTGCCGTCGCAAAAATCGGCAACGCGCCCGCGCCAGCGTCGGGCTTGGGGTAGATGAGGCAGCTCATGCCGAAATCGACGTAAGACCAGGCATGAAACAAACCCACCGGGTACTCGGTAAAAATTTCCAGCCGTCCACACTGCATCCGTCCGCGTGCCGCGGCGATAACACCGAGCGTCAGATTGGTGCTGGTGCCGGGCGCAATATCGCCAAAACTTGGCTCGGCGTCGCGAAGTCGGGCGCGCTTGACGCCAACCGCAAAGCGCGCCACCCCCGGGTTCTTCATGACGACATGAAACTGTGCGATATCGCCGGCGAACACCGGTTCGGCTTTGCCGGGTGTGATGGACAAGCGCGCAAGGTTTCGAAACGTATGCACCATCGACATGCCGCCCATGCTCGCCAACAGGAAAGTCAGCAAGAAGCCCAACGACAAGCTGTAATTGACCGACGCGATGAGCAGCAATACCAGTACGAAGGCGAAAAAATAACCGGTGCGCGACGGGATGATGAAAATGCGGCGTTGCGTCAGTTCGACCGGCGGCTGTTCCGGGATGCGCGCGCGGAATATCCAATCTGAGATGCGCTGCCGTAGCGTGAATGCAAGATCGTGGATCATCGACGCACGCGTATGGCGGAGGAGCGGTTATTTCGACGCAGCGGGCGTCGGCTTCGGTGTTGGCGTGGGCGGTGTTGCCGATTTTGCCGGTGCCGCAGGCGACGTCGCCACTGGTGCCGTGCTATCGGCCTTCGCCGGTGCCGCTTTCGCGTCGCAATTTCTCAGTCCAGCCTGGAACTTGCGTAGTGCCGCCGTTTCGGGGCTGTCATTGCCCGCCGCCTTGGTGATCTTGCCAGCGCGCGTCTGAAAATCCACCATGACGTCGTTGAGTTCGAGCAGCCGTTCCTGCTTGGGTCGCCACACAGCCGGGGTCTTGGTCATATCTCCGCTGCGGCTGGCCGCGTCGATGCCGGCAGAAAGTTTTTCGCGCTCGCACAAACGTGGCTCAAAGTCGGCGAACAATTTCTCAAGTTGTTCTTTCGGGTTGCCAATCGGGCGTGATTGCACGCCTTTGTTGGTATTCGGCTTCTTGACAGTGTTTTTGTTCGTGTCGCAAGCTCGGTCGGAATACTCAATTTTGCCGTCCGCGCCCTGACACTTGAACGCGGCGTGAGCCGACAGTGCGACACCCAGCACTGCAACTAACAGCACGGGAAAGCGTCGAAGATTTGTATTCATGTTGAGCCGTGTGCGTAATGAGTCGGTTGGTGAGTGAGGACAGCGGATGCAAAGTAGTTTAGCGCGATGTCAAGAAATCATTGGCGCGCCGCCGCTATGGGATCGGTACAGAGCTGATGAGTTCCTGTGCCGGATCGATGGCTTTGGCGTTGCCGCGAGAGATGGCGCGCAGGCGATGGCCGACAACGGCCGCGGCGACTGTTTGTACGTCCTCTGGCAACACGAGCTTGCGACGCGAAAGCAGCGCCCACGCTTGCGCGGCACGCAGCAGTGCCAGTCCGGCGCGCGGCGACAGTCCCATTTCGAAGTGCGCCGAATCGCGGGTGTGATTGACCAACGCTTGCACGTAGTCAATCAAGGCATCCGAGACGTGCACTGCGGCAACTTCACGCTGCAATGACTCGAGTTCACCAACGCTCATCAGCGGCTTGATGCGCGCGACCATGTCGCGTCGATCCTCGCCGCGCAGCAGCGCTCGCTCGGCGGTCTGATCTGGGTAGCCTAAGCGAATGCGCATCAGAAAGCGGTCGAGCTGCGATTCGGGTAACGGAAACGTGCCAACCTGGTGCGATGGGTTTTGCGTGGCGATGACAAAAAACGGCTCAGGCAGCGCCATCGTTTTGCCGTCAACGGTGACTTGTTGCTCTTCCATCGCCTCGAGCAGCGCCGACTGCGCCTTCGGGCTGGCGCGATTGATTTCATCGGCCAGAATCACCTGCGAAAAAATTGGCCCCGCGTGAAATCGAAAGGTGGACGATTCGCGATCAAAGATGGAAACACCAACGATGTCGGCCGGCAACAGGTCGCTGGTGAACTGAATACGCTGGTACTTAAGACCCAACAGACGCGCCAGGACGTGCGACAGCGTGGTCTTGCCGACGCCCGGAACGTCTTCGATGAGCAAATGTCCGCGCGCCAGAATGCAGGCAATCGCCATGCGAATCTGCGTATCCTTGCCCAGAATGATTTCACCGGCACGCAACGCCACGGCGTGGATGGCCAGGTGCGCATCGTTGGCTGCGGACGCGGTCGCCCCCGCAGTGGACGCGAACTGGTCGGGGTGCTTCTTTTCAAAAAGCATGACTAAGATCCCTCATGGTTGTCCGAGTTTACCGCGTGTATTGCGATCCGGTCAGGTGGCTCGGCACGGGCGGCTTGTCTGTTGGACCGTATTTGGTGAAAATGGGTTATGGATACTACAAAACGCGCTGCGCGACGAACCGCACTCATCACCCATCCGGTTTGCTTGTTGCACGAAATGGGCTCTCACCATCCGGAGTCACCCGCGCGTTTGGCTGCGGTGCTGCAAGCGCTGGAACGCACCGGCCTCGCCGATCGGATGGAGCGAGTCGAAGCACCTTTGGCAACGGTGGAGATGCTCGCTGCGGCGCACGATGCGGATTACGTGGACTCGATCTTTGCCGCCGCGCCGCACCACGACTACGCCTATCTGGACCCCGACACGTCGATGAATGTGCATACGCTGGAGGCGGCGCGCCGCGCTGCGGGGGCGGTTGTTGAAGGCGTTGATCGCGTCATCGGGGGCATTAATCGCAACGCCTTTTGTGCGATCCGGCCGTGCGGACATCACGCCACGATTGGACGCGCGATGGGTTTTTGCATCTTTAATAATGTCGCTGTCGGCGCGCGCCACGCCATCAATGCGCACGGTTTGGCGCGCGTTGCGATTCTGGATTTTGACGTCCATCACGGCAACGGCACGGAAGACATTTTTCATGACGACGACCGGGTGTTGCTGTGCTCGTCGTTCCAGCATCCCTACTATCCGGGCAGCGGCGCGGACTCGGGCAACGCTCACATCATCGCGACGCCGCTCGCCGCAGGCACTGGCAGTGCCCAGTTTCGGGCGGCCATTGAAGCGACGTGGCTACCGGCGCTCGACGATTTTCAGCCCCAGTTGATCATCATTTCGGCCGGGTTTGACGCGCATCGTGACGACCCTTTGGCGCAACTCGAGTTAGTCGAGGACGACTATGTCTGGATCACGCGACAGATTTCACAAGTGGCCGACCGGTACGCGGCTGGCAGGATTGTCTCGGCGCTCGAAGGTGGTTACAACCTTGCCGCGCTCGGCACCAGCGCCGCGGCGCATGTGGGCGCGTTGATGGAGTAGGGCGTTGGCCTACTTCGTACCGAAAATCTTGTCGCCCGCGTCGCCCAAGCCGGGGATGATGTAACCGATATCGTTGAGGTGTGAGTCGATGGCGGCGGTGTAGACCTCGACCTCTGGGTGCGCGCTTTCGAGGCGCTTGATGCCTTCGGGCGCGGCCACCAGCACCAGCGCTTTGATCTGGCGTGCGCCGGATTTTTTTAGCATATCGATGGTCGCGATCATCGATCCGCCGGTGGCGAGCATCGGGTCGAGCACAATCGCAGTGCGCTCGTTGAGCTGCCCGACGAATCGCTCGAGGTACGGCTCTGGCTGCAAGGTGTTGTGGTTGCGTGCGATGCCGACGACGCTGACCTTGGCCGACGGAATCACATCGAGCACGCCGTCGAGCATACCCAAGCCGGCGCGCAGAATCGGCACCAGCGTGACTTTCTTGCCCTCGATGCGCTGCACTTGCACGGGCCCCGACCAACCCTCAACCGTGTGAAGTTCCAGCGGAAAATCGCGACACGCTTCATACGCGAGCAACCGGCCGAGTTCTTGCGTGATTTCGCGAAAACTTTTGGTGGAAATGTTCTTGTCACGCAGCAAACCAATCTTGTGCTTGACTAGGGGGTGCTTGATTTCAAAAACAGGCATATCAGTATCCGTGCGGTGTTTGGAGCAAAAATGGCGGGAAAGGCGCGTGGCGCCTAGAGTTTGGCGTTAATTTTTGATGGACCATCGGGGCGCGCGAGCTACGTCGCGCAGCGCAATCAGTTGTGCAAAATTTTGGACAGGAAATCTTGGGTGCGTTGCTTGCGCGCACCGGACGCGTCAGCAGGGGCCCCACGAGCGGGGATGCGTAGCGAAGGGGCGCGAGAGGCGCAAGCAAATGATGACATGGGCAGCAATCAGTAGTGCAAAATTTTGGATAGAAAGTCCTGGGTTCTCTGCTTGCGCGGCGTGCCGAAAAATTCATCCTTGGTGCAATCCTCAAGAATCGAGCCGCCTTGTTCCATGAAGATTACGCGGTGCGCCACCTTTCGGGCGAACCCCATCTCGTGTGTCACCACCATCATGGTCATGCCTTCCTTTGCCAGTTCCACCATGACGTCGAGCACTTCGTTGATCATCTCGGGGTCGAGCGCTGAGGTCGGCTCGTCAAACAGCATGCAAATCGGATCCATGGACAACGCTCTGGCGATCGCGACACGTTGCTGCTGGCCGCCGGAAAGCTGCGCGGGAAACTTGTCTTTGTGTTCGATGAGACCCACCCGATCAAGTAGCTTGAGCCCTTTGTCGCGCGCTTCGTCCTCGCTACGGCCGAGCACCTTGACCTGTGCGATGGTCAGGTTTTGCGTCACGCTCATGTGCGGGAACAGTTCAAAATTCTGAAACACCATGCCGACGCGTGAGCGTAGCTTGGACAGATTCGAGTCCTCTCCACCGACGGAAATGCCATCCACGGTGATCTCACCTTTTTGAATCGGCTCAAGACCGTTCACCACTTTGATGAGGGTCGATTTGCCAGAGCCAGACGGTCCGCAGACAACGACCACCTCGCCCTTGTCGACCTTGGTTGTGCAATTGTCGAGCACCTGCTTGGTGCCGTACCACTTGCTGACTTCTTTGATTTCTATCATGGACATCGGAACCCTTTCGGCAAAAAGTGCAAACCTACTTTTCGCCGCTTACATTGGCACAAGTTGGCGGCAAAGCCGCACAACTTGCGGTTGACGAAAAACCGGGAACTTCAAGTGCGCCCAACATCGATGCGTGCTTGCACATACTTGACGAGTCTTGACGCACCGAAACAAATGATGAGGTAAACGATCGCAACAAAAATATAGAGCTCAACAATGCGCCCCGAGATCTGACCCGCCGTGCTCGCCGCGCCAAGGAAATCCTTGAGGCCGACAACATAAACGAGCGACGTGTCCTGAAACAAAATGATGGCTTGCGTGAGCATGATTGGCAGCATGTTGCGAAACGCTTGCGGCAGCACCACGTTGCCCATTGACTGCCAGTAATTCATGCCCAGTGCATACGCCGCCCACGGCTGGCCGCGCGGTACCGACTGAATGCCGGCGCGAATGATTTCCGAATAGTAGGCCGACTCGACCATGATGAAGGCGACGATGGCTGAGGTGAATGGCCCGACCGCCTCACCCTGTTGGCCGGTGAGTTTGCCGACCAACATGGGCGTCAAAAAATAGAACCAGAAGATGGCCATGATGAATGGCACCGAGCGAATCAGGTTGACGAATCCGGCCGACGGGTACGACAGAATCTTCCAACTCGACAAACGTGCTATGGCGAGCAGGGTGCCGAAGAAAATGCCGCCCACCAAGGCGATGGCGAACAATTTGAGCGACAGCAGCAAGCCGCTGCCCAGAAACGGCAGGTTTTTGATGATGATCTGGTAGTCAAAGCCTTCCATGTCAGTGCGCCGCCTGTGCGACGTAACCTGGCACGGCGACCTTCTTTTCCAGCGCACGCATGGCAAACACGACCGTCAGTGTGACCACGATGTAGATCAGTGTCGCGGCCGTAAAGGCTTCAAAAGTGCGGAATGTGTATTCCGAAATCTGGCGGCTCTGCGCGGTCAGTTCGAGGACACCGATGGTCAGCGCGGTGGATGAATTCTTGAATATGGTGAGAAATTCAGACGTCATCGGCGGAATGATGAGCCGATAGGCCATCGGCAACAGCACGAAACGATAGACTTGCGGCAGCGTAAATCCCATCGCCAGACCGGCGTTGGTCTGACCCTGCGGCAAGGATTGAATGCCGGAACGTACCTGCTCGGCCACGCGCGAGGCCGTGTATAGCCCCAGACACATGACGGCGGCGGTGAATTCCAACAGGCTGAACTGTGCGAACGGCAGCGTAATCAGATGCGGATACGTTTGCTTTAACCAATCGCCCGCCGCGACCGGAAGTAGCTCCGGCATGACGAAATACCAGAGGAACATCTGCACGAGTAGCGGGATATTGCGAAAAATCTCAACATAAATCGTGGCGCCTAGGTTGAGCCACTTCAATGGGGTGGTACGCAGAATGCCGAGCACCGAGCCTAGCGAAAAGGCGATCACCCACGCACAACTCGACACCACGAGCGTCCACATCAGTCCCGAACCCAGCCAACCGAGATAGGTCATGCCGCCGGATGGCGCTGTTTCGAGAAATACCTTCCATTCCATGCTGGGGCAGCCTCCGGCTTCGACGCGAAAATGTTATACCGAGCGCGCGCACCTATAAAACAAAACGGGGAATCGACATCGATTCCCCGTTACTGGTGTTGACCGTTACTCCGGTAGTGCGTTGGCGATCATCGACTTCCTGAGCAAATCGCTCATTGGCATACCCACCGTCGAGCCATCCGGTAGCTTGCCGACAAACCATTTGTCGTAGAGCGCCGCAATGGCACCCAACTCGCCCATCTTCTCGCCGCGCATCAGGCCTGAGATGGTACGCCGAACAACGAGCGCGAAGTCCGAGTCGTTGCGGCGATGCATGATGCCGTACGGATCGTAGGAGAGGTAGTCACCGACGACGGCGAAGTCACCCGGCTTCTTGGCCTTAGCCGTGAGGCCATACAGCAGTACGTCGTCCATCGCAAACGCCGCCGCGCGACCGGATTCGACCGCCAGGAACGATTCGGCGTGATCTTTGGCGTTAAGGAATTTGATATCCAGCTTCTCTTTATCCGATAACGACTTGATGGTGCGCTCGTTGGTGGTGCCCTGCGTGACAACGACGGTTTTACCCTTGAGGTCTTTGTAGGACTTGATCTTGGCGTTTTTCTTGACCAAGAGCTTGGTGCCGGTGATGAACGTGATGGGCGCGAAATCGACTTGCTTCTGACGTGTCAGGTTATTGGTGGTCGAGCCGCACTCGATATCGACCGTGCCGTTGGCCATCAGCGGGATGCGCGTTTGCGGGGTCACGGGGTTGAGCTTGACCTGCAATGTCGGC
Source organism: Usitatibacteraceae bacterium (assembly GCA_038901675.1). Lineage (GTDB taxonomy): Bacteria > Pseudomonadota > Gammaproteobacteria > Burkholderiales > Usitatibacteraceae > UKL13-2. The sequence continues at coordinate 10,824 of JBCKPM010000023.1, forward strand.
AGGTTCAACTCCTTTTTGACTTCTTCAATAACCGCCATGCAAAGATCCATCGAGTAGCCGATCGGCTGCTGCTTGTCATCCAGATAAGAAAACGGAATCGACACTTCGCGGTGACCGATGGTGATGACACCGGACTCTTTGATTTTTTTCAGGGTGCCGGTCAATTCTTGCGCGATGACAGGCGTGGCTAACAGCAGGCCCGATACCAGGGCCAGCGCCATTTTGGAGAGATGTTTTCGGTTCATCATGAGTGGAGCTCCTCGTGTTGATTTGAACTAGGGGTGATATGCTTATTCTGGAACCGATGGCGGCAGTTGCGCCGTCCAAGTCTTGCGTGTGAAATGCGGCAAACGTATTTCATTGGAGAGTTTACTGGCTTTCTTGCCGGTTGGAAGCGCTTCGCCCGGTGCGCTAAACCCGGGAGTTGATGGTCCGGCGAAACGCCGGGTTTTACCTGGCACCGGCCACGCCTCCGGGCGGATATTTACTTGGATTGAATGGCATGGAATTGGTGCTTTGGCGGCATGCAGAAGCGGAGAATGTCGCGAGCTCGGATCTGGCGCGCAAGTTGACGCCTGCGGGGCAGCAGCAAGCGGACAAAATGGCGCATTGGTTTTGCGCGCAAATCAACGAGGACTGGGCTGCCTGGCGGGTACTGGCGAGCCCGGCCAATCGCGCACAGCAAACGGCAACTGCGCTTGGACGACCGATTCGCACTGTTCCCACGCTCGCGCCGGAGGCATCGGTCGAAGCGGTACTCGCGGCGAGCGGTTGGCCGGAGGGTCTGGCTGAGGCTGCCAAAATTGTGATCGTCGGACATCAGCCGACCATTGGCAATGTGATTGCGCATCTGACCGACGGCAGTGCGGGTCATGTTGCCGTCAGGACGGGCGCGATGTGGTGGTTTGTCACGCGCGAACGTGACGGCATCGTGCAGACCATCTTGAAGGCCATGGCAACGCCAGATACGGTCTGACTCGCGCAGCGTATCGTCGCTGTGATCGGCGCAGACGGTCACACCCAGCAGGTGCCACTCGTTGCGCCGTTGGGCCGTTTCGCGATTTGGCCGCGCAGATCCGCGCAAGGGAAATTGCGTGGACGCTGTCAGAGGCGCGCTACGGCAGTTGTTTGTAAGGCTGGTGCTCGTTGAGTTCATCGATGTAGTGCTCGACGCCCGCGTCCTCGCGCGCAAGAAAATCGCTCACCGCGCTGGCAAAACGTGCGTCCTTGATCCAGTGCGCCGATGAACAGGACACGGGAACAAAGCCGCGCGCCAGCTTGTGTTCGCCTTGCGCGCCGCCCTCGATGACTTGTAGTCCTTGTTCAATGCAGTACTCAATCGTTTGGTAATAGCAGACCTCAAAATGAAGTCCCGGTACGAATTCGAGTGCACCCCAGTAGCGACCATACAACGTTGTGTCACTTAGCAGATTGAGGCTTGCCGCGATGGGCACGCCGTCGCGTTCTGCGATCACCATCAGAAGATTTTCAGGCATCCGTTCACCGATCAACCCGAAGAATGCGCGATTGAGGTACGGCGTTGAGCGGTGAGCGCGATAGGTGGCGGAATAGCACTGCGCGAAAAAATCCCAATCGTGTGCCTCGACGGCGCTGCCGCGAATGCGGTGCAGCGTGACGCCAGCGTCTGATACGCGTCGACGTTCCTGTTTGATGCGTTTGCGCTTATCGTGGCTCATGCGCGACAGAAAATCATCGAACGATTGGTAGGCGGCGTTGCGCCAGTGGAACTGAACACTGCTTCTGGCCAGAAATCCGCGCTCAATCAACAGCTCTTGATCGAGCGCGTTGCCGAACAACACATGCAGGGACGAAACACCACTTTGTTGAGCGATATCCTGCATCGCCGCAAGCAGTAGTAATCGGTCGTGATCTGTTTCGGCCAGCAGCCGAGTGCCGGTGCAGGGCGTGAAAGGAACGGCACTGACCAGCTTCGGATAGTAGGCAAGGCCGGCGCGCTGGTAGGCGTCAGCCCAGGCCCAGTCGAATACGTATTCGCCGTAACTGTGGCTCTTCATGTAGAGCGGCACGGCACCGGCCAAGCGTGAACGCCCGCTGACCTCACGCGTCAGCACAATAAAATGTGGCATCCAGCCCGTCGCCGCCGTCGTGCAGTCGGCATCAATCATCGACTGCAGCCACGCGTGCCGCAGTGTCGGGTTACCGTCAGTCAGGCGGTCCCACTCTGTAGGCGCGATGTCAGCGAGGCTTGTTGCAATATGCAGCGTGAATTCACGCATGTGGGGCTGGCTCCAATTTTGCGCTGGCGCGCGGGGTCGAAACGCTCGTCTGCGCGCGCGCAGCGCAATAGAATCTAAAACTATAATGGCCGCAACTCACTGATGTTGGGTTTTTTGGAGCACCCCATGAAGATTGCGATAGCCCAGGTCAATTTGATGTTGGGCGACCTCAACGGCAATGTCGATCGCCTTGCTGCCGAAGCCGAAGCCGCTCGTGCGGCTGGCGCGTCGCTGATTGTGACACCCGAACTCGCGCTGTGCGGCTATCCCCCTGAGGATCTCCTGTTTAGACATGATTTTCGTCAGGCCTGTGCCGCTGCCTTGGCGCAACTTTGCCAACGGGTGCAGGGTATCGCCATGATCGTCGGCCACCCGCATGTCGTGCGCGAGCCGGATGACGAACGCGAACGCTTGTTCAACGCCGCCTCGCTGATTCGCAATGGACGTGTCGTCCACAGTTACCTGAAGCAGCGCTTGCCGAACTATCAGGTGTTTGATGAGAAGCGCTACTTCGAGACTGGACACAAGCCGTTTGTGTTCGAACTCGATGGCGTCCATGTCGGTGTACTCATTTGTGAAGACGTCTGGTTTCCACAACCGGTCGCTGCTACCGTTAAGGCAGGTGCGCAAATCATTGTCGTGCCGAACGCTTCGCCCTACGACATGCAAAAACGCGAGACACGCTACGACGTGGTACGCCAGCGCGTCGCCGAATCTGGCGTACCTATCCTCTACGCGAACTGGGTGAGCGGGCAGGACGAATTGGTGTTCGACGGCGCATCCTTTGGCATCAATCGCGACGGAACAGTTGGCTATCAGGAGCGGCAATTTGAAGAAGCGCTTGGATTGGTTGATTTCGTTGGAGGCCAGCTCAAGGGTGCCATCCATCCGCCGCTAGCTCATGCTGCCAGCGTCTATAGGGCACTGGTGATCGCGTTGCGCGATTACGTTAACAAGAATGGGTTCCCGGGCGTACTGTTAGGGCTCTCGGGCGGCGTTGACTCGGCACTGACGCTGGCCATCGCCGTTGACGCACTTGGGGTATCGCGCGTCCGCGCCGTAATGATGCCGTCGGCCTATACCGCACAAATGTCGGTCGACGATGCACGCGAGATGGTAGCAATTCACGGCGTGGCCTACGATGAAATTGCGATCACGCCCGTGTTCGACCACTTCAAAGCGGCGCTCGCACCGGCCTTCAAGGGGCTGGCCGAAGATACCACTGAGGAAAACATCCAGGCGCGCATTCGCGGCACGCTGCTGATGGCCATGTCGAACAAGTTCGGCGCGATGGTCGTCACCACGGGCAACAAAAGCGAGATGGCGGTCGGGTACTCGACTCTGTATGGCGACATGGCCGGCGGCTACGCCATTCTCAAGGATGTTTCAAAAACATTGGTCTATGAACTCTGCGAATGGCGCAATGCGCAGTCGCGCGTGATTCCCCAGCGTGTCATTACGCGGCCGCCATCGGCTGAGTTGCGGCCTGATCAAAAGGACCAGGATTCGTTGCCTGAATATGCGATCCTAGACCAAATCGTCAAAATGTACATGGAACAAGACCGCGCACCGTCCGAGATTGTGGCGGCAGGGTTCGAAGCAGCGGATGTTAGTCGCGTCACTAGATTGCTCAAACTTAACGAATACAAGCGACGGCAGAGCCCGGTAGGCGCTAAGATAACGCGCCGCGGCTTCGGCAAAGACTGGCGTTACCCGATTACCTCAAAATACTGGCCGACTTGACGCATTTTTCCCGGAGAACCGCATGAAAAAAATCGAAGCCGTGATCAAGCCCTTCAAACTCGACGAAGTGCGAGAAGCGCTGACCGCGCTGGGCTGTGCCGGACTGACCGTGACCGAGGTGAAAGGATTTGGGCGGCAGAAAGGACACACGGAGCTCTATCGCGGTGCCGAGTACAACGTCGACTTTCTGCCCAAAGTTAAAGTTGAGGTTGTGGTTGCTGATGATTTGGTAGATAAGGCCATTGATGCGCTGATCAAGGCGGCACGCACTGGTAAGATTGGCGACGGCAAAATTTTTGTAACCGCAGTGGAGCAAGTGGTCAGAATCCGCACTGGTGAAACCGGCAATGACGCGATTTAGCAACGTCCGAAATAGGGGATTGCACTGAAAATCGGGTTAAATATGCTATTGTTTCCGGAAGCATCGGCGTTCGGAAGTCCGCTGAATAATAAGGAGATGCCATGCTGCTCGCGCTATTTTACGTATTCGCTATTCTCTGCATCATCGTCTACTACACGGGGCACCTGAAGCGGTGGAAGTGCGAATGGGTGCTGTTGGTGCTCGCGATCGCCGTATTCCCCGCCGTTTTGTTCCTTTGACGACTCGGTACTGAAACGCCAATCACCGAAAAGACCCGTTGCGGTTGCGCAGCGGGTCTTTTTTTGTTCAGGGTACCTCTAAAAATTCAATCAAGCCGATGATGGCAAGGCGCAAAGTCGCGAAAAAGCGCAGTGTACACGTAGTACATGAGCATTTTGAGCGGCTTTGCAACGCCGCCAGCGCGGCTTCAGTGAATTTTTAGAGGTGCCCTTCATGCGATACGGCTTTATCTCGGCAAGCTAGTGGCTTTCCCGCTGGCGCGTCTCCGGATCCTGACGATAAAAGCGCGTCAGCAGTGCATAGACCGCGGGGTAGGCGAGGCGTACTTGTCCTGGTAGTTCAAAAAACGCTTCCGAGATGACTGCGAAGAATTCCGCCGGGTTCTCCGAGGCGTAGGGATCGAGCGGCAGCGCGTCGAGGGCCACGCCGCCGTCCCGATGTGCCGACGCGTCGGCTTGATCGACGCGTCGGCAAAAATCCAGGTAGGCGACCTTCAAGGTGTGCTGCCATTCGCTGGCTGACATTCCTTTGTGCAATGGCGGGAAGCCGTTCGCGTCTCCATTGAGCATATCGAGTTTGTGCGCAAATTCGTGGATCACGACGTTGTAACCTGCCACCGCGTCAGACGAGCCCGCGCGTGCGACATCTTCGTAGGACAGTATCACCGGGCCACCGAGCCATGCTTCGCCCGCCAGTGGGTCACGTGTTTGGTGGACCACGCCGATCTCGTCGGTCACTTCACGCTCCGGCATGAATTGGCCCGGATAGATGATCACGTCGGACCAGCCGTCGAAATAATCGACGCTGAGTTCGAGCACCAGAATCGACGCTTGCGCGGCAATTTCAACCTTCATCTCGTCGGTGACGATTGTGTCGCCCGCCCCTACGATGGACTTGCGTGCCAGAAAATCAGAGGCGACCAAACGCAGTCGACGCTGCTCTTCGGCCGATAGTCCCTGCATGAATCCGTAACCGCTAGTGGCTCGCTGCCAGAGCGACTCGTCGATGATGGCCACCGGTTTACGTGCCCAGCTGGTCAGCGTGCGCCAAAGTGAGGCCATGCCGGTTAGCCAGTCGCCGCGGGCGTTGCGTTCGCGTCGTTGGGCTGTCGCACGATTGCCTCGGCGAGCTTTTGCACCGACAGCGGAGCCGAGCCCTCGGCCTTGTTATTAATGGTCACAAAACTGGCATAGTCGGCACGCGCTGCGGTTGCCGCGGCGATGGCGAGCGCGGTACGGCTGTCGAGGTCTTCATCGACCAGCCGGTCGAATGGAGCGTATTCGCGCAGGGCTTGCTCGTAGCGCAGCCCTGCGTGTAGTGACCAGCGGCAAATGAAATCTCCCGGCGGCAGATTGGCATTCAGCAGTTTGATTTGTTCAGCAGGAGCAGGCATCTTGGCGTGGCTGGCGACGCAAAAGCGCGTTGAGGTGGCCGAAAGGCACTTGAAAAATCGCATCGTCAGCAGCGCCGCATCGCGTACTTCCACAGCGTAAATCAGTTTTGGCGGCAATTTGCTCAAAAACCGATACAGCTGATTAATGAATAGGTCAGGGTTGGCCGTTACCCGTCTACCTTGTGGTGGAAACTGAAAAACCAAGGGATCCGCCTTGTCGCCAAGGCCGCTCGAACAGGGCGCAATGAATTCGTCGATCGCATAGGCGGGGTCGAGATAGTACGGACTATCGGCAAATTCGCCGCTGTCGCTGCGTATGTAGCTTGAGGTTAGCGCCATCGGCGCTTTAACCACGAATCGAAAGCCAGCCGCGACTTGCGTCGCGTAGCGTGCGTACTCGTGCTCTGCCAGGGGCGCATAGAAGGTACGGTCGATGCTGACCGTATGTAGCAATGGATGCGAGGCGTACGCGGCAAGGCCATCGCGCGCCAACGCAGAGTCGGTGTGATTGCCGACGTACACCAGACCTGCCCAGCCGGGAAACGACCAAGAAGACGTGCCGAGTCGAATCGACGCTGGCAACTTCGCGGCGAGCGCAATCACGTCTTCCGTTGGCGCGACGGCCGTGATGTTGCTGCGAGGTCGAGCCTTGGCAGGGGGGCGTTCGCGGTTGGCGCGTGACGGGTCGGCAACGCCTTCGAGGGGCATGCCAAACAGATCAGTAGCGAGGTGGGGCAGTTTGGTCACGACGGTAGGGTGGCTCGGCAGGCGCTAAAGTATGCGTCGGTGACGCAATGTCGGCCAATGATTGCAAAGGTCACACGGTGTGCCCAGTGAAACACGGAGCTAAGATGAATCGAACGCCAATACTGTTGCTGCGAACGCTCGGCCTCTACAGTGCTGTGGCACTCCTGGCCGCGATCGCATACGCGCATGCGAGCGCTGGATCGCAAACCGCGAATGTGAGCAACATCGTGCTGTCCGGCAAGATTGTGACCATGAATGCGAGTCGGGATGTACTCAATCATGGCCTGGTGTGGGTGAAAGATGGGCTCATCGTCGCCGTCGCGGGCGATCGCGCGTCGCTGGAATTGGCCGCGACCAATCCGCCGCCGGGCATTCGCGTTTCGCCAGCCGACTTGAAAAGCGCCGCGCGCATAGACACGGCTGCTGTCATCTATCCCGGGCTGATTGACTTGCACAACCATCCTGAGTACGCGATTTATCCGCTGCTGCCGATTAAGCGCCGCTATAAGGATCGCTACGAATGGCGCTTTTATGACGACGACTACGCGCGCCGCATCACCAACCCCAATATCGTATTGACCCGCGCTCACTACCTGAATCTGCAAGCGGAAATGGGTCGTTACGGAGAGATCAGGGCATTGGTGGGCGGAACGACGACATTGCAAGGCTCGCGGCCCGAGTTGGCGTCGTCACAGGAAGAGTGCTTGGTGCGAAATATCGAGCGTGCTGCAATTACGTCGCGGAGCGCGTTTTCGCGGGTCGACATCGGCCGGGACGCGGCTGAATGGAAAGCGATGACCGACGAGACCGCGCGTGGCACATTGGTGGTGCACCTCGCCGAAGGCGTCGGGCCGCGCATGTCGGACGAGTTCGAGTACGTCAAGCGCAGCGGTCTACTCGGTCCTGGGATGGTCGTGGTGCACGGTGTCGGGCTGTCGGAAGCGCAATTCCGGGAAATGGCGAGCGCGGGCTCACCGCTGGTGTGGTCACCGCTGTCGAATCTGCTGCTCTACGGGCAGACCACCAATATCGATGCCGCACGTCGCGCTGGTGTGCAAATCTCGCTCGCGCCAGACTGGGGACCTTCGGGCTCGAAGTCGATTCTGGGCGAGTTGAAAGTGGCAGATCTGGTCAATCGACACGCGCTCAAAATGCCATTTTCAGACATTGAACTGGTGGAAATGGTGACCTCGAAACCAGCGGCGGCACTCGGCTGGCAGCACCGTCTGGGCAGCATCGCTGTCGGGCAGTTGGCGGATCTTGTGGTGATTGCCTCCGGGCGCGAGAACCCGTATCGCAATCTCATCGCGGCGATCGAGGAAGATATCACGCTGGTGCTCGTCCGCGGCGAAGCGCTGTACGGTGAGGCGGTCTACATGCGGCAGCTGCGAAATGCGAGCGAGTTGGAGGCGCTGCCGCCAGTAGCGGGGAAAGCCTATCTGATCGCACCTAACTGTCCGGGGACTAACGTAGCGCCGATGAGTGTCGAGGCCACGATGGCGCGCATTCAGCAGGGACTGACGTTGGACCCGGCGCTATTGGCCAAGCGCATGCCTGCCGAGCAGGTCGCACGCGATCTCGCGTTGTGCGGTGTCGGGAAACCGGACGATCCACCGAGCATCGCGAATCTGTCCACCTTATTGCAATGTCGTTTTCAACTGCCGTTTGAGACGACAACATTGAGTCCGCTCTACACCAGCGCTGACCCGGACTATTTCCCGCGTCTACTCGCCAATCCCAATATCCCCGCCTACTTACGGGCGCTGCCGGACTACTATCGCCCGCCTCAGGGAGCCAAACGTTCCAGCAGCCAGGCACCATCGCGGTCGCCGTCACGCTGATCCGGCGCACGTCGGTACTGCAGTCGGTCATGCAGGCGGCTCGAACGACCCTGCCAGAATTCGAACAAGCTGGGCGTTAGTCGATAGCCACCCCAAAATGGCGGGCGCACGGGCGCGTCACCGTATTGATCCGAAAACGCCTTCACCCCGCGCTCGAGGGTGTCTCGGGAATCGATGACGCGGCTTTGCGGCGACGCCCACGCGCCAATGCGGCTGCCGAGTGGCCGCACCGTATAGTAGCGGTCAGACTCCTCCGGACTGACACGCTCGACGAGGCCCTCGATGCGAACCTGTCGCTCGAGTTCCGGCCAAAAAAACAGCAGCGCGGCGCACGGATTGGCGAGCAGATCTTTGCCTTTTCGGCTCTGGTAATTGGTGAAAAATGTTGCGCCGCGATGGTCAAAATCCTTAATCAGCATGATGCGTGCCGAGGGTTTGCCGTCGCGGTTGACGGTGGCGAGCGTCATCGCATTGGGCTCCACCACTTCGGCCTTGATTGCTTCGTTGAGCCATTTTTCGAATTGCGCAAACGGCGATGCATTCACATCGCGATGGTCAAGCGAGGCAAGTCGGTAGTCTTTACGCAAGTCAGCCAGTTTCATGGAGTTGTGTCTCTCAATATTTTGTGCGCCATACGCGCTAAGCCTGATTCCACACTGCCAGTGGCGAGTGTGCCCATCTCGACCCAGCGAAATGCCATCGACTCGGCTGACAATCGCACCGCGCGATGTTGCGCCAGCACAAGATAGCGCAAGTCATAGTGTAGATGCGCGCTTTCGTTAACGCCATCTTTGACGCGGGCCGAAATCGGATGCACATCGACATCGAATAGCCCTGACTAGTCCGGGGCGGAGACGAGCGTCAAGGCATCGGTGCCAGCCTCTTCGCACGCTTCGCGCAACGCTGCAAATTGTGGATCGGCATCCGTGCCGTCGACGTGTCCGCCTAGTTGCAGCCAGCGTTTTAGCGCTGCATGCTGTAGCAGCAGAGCGTGAGAGTGTTCCGTATTCACCACAAACGCGGACGCGGTGATGTGCCCGATGGCCGTCGTTCGCCGCCAGAAATTGCCTGGGTGGACGCTGACAAAGGCGTGGGTGCGTGCCAAATGATCGGCTTCGAGCGCGTTGGTCGGGGCGTGGCGGTCGAGTTGTCGAAGCACCGTCAATGCGTCCATGTCACTCCCACTGTGCGCTGTATTGCGTTGATTTTCATAGAGGAATTGCGAAAAGTCGTGGCTATGATCGAGGCGTGAAATATGCAGCTAGACATCTTCTACCAGTGTGCGGCGCTTCACAGCGTCACGCGTTGGGGCTAAGTAATTGCGTCGCTGGGCATCGCCATTTCGGCGACAGGACGTTTTTCCCTATGACGCAGATTATGTATGCGTGTTGCAAATTCTCTGCAACCACCTGCACACGACACAAAAGAATGCGCTATATTTGCGCCGTGGTACGTATTTGCACTATGAAAACGCTCAGCAGTTGTTTGGACGAACATAGTGCAACATCCGACTGCTACATTTTCAGGGACAACCTTGACAACACACTGGAGGAAGCACATGGCCGCAAAAAAACCTGTAGCAAAGAAGTCAGCCGCAAAAAAACCTGCTGCGAAAAAGCCAGCAGCAAAAAAGCCAGCAGCCAAGAAGCCTGCTGCTAAGAAGCCAGCAGCCAAGAAGAAGCCTGCTGCCAAGAAGCCAGCAGCCAAGAAGAAGCCTGCTGCCAAGAAACCCGCCGCAAAGCGTAAGCCCAATGCGGCTTTCATGAAACCAATGACGCTCTCGAGCGTATTGGCCGCTGTAGTCGGTGCCGGCCCGATGCCGCGCACGGAAGTCACCAAGAAATTGTGGGACTACATCAAAAAGAACAAGCTTCAGGACGCCATCAATCGTCGCATGATCAACGCCGACGAAAAAATGCAGGCAGTATTTGGTGGCAAGAAAGTTGTTTCGATGTTCGAAATGACCAAGCTCGCCAGCGCACACCAGACGTAAGCCTCTGTTCTGCAAAACAAGCCGGTAGTGCGTTTCGCGCACACCGGCTTTTTTTATTGCGTCCGAATATTGCGCGGTGAATCTGAATCATGCCGCGACGAGCCTGCGATGGCGGAGGCCGTGACCCGACGGCCAGCCCGTTAGATCCCAGCCCGGCATACCACTACGAGAGCCTGCATATGACCAGCAACCACACCATTAGACTTTTTGCGCGGCCAGTCGGCGAACCCAAGCCGTCCGATTTCAAGAGTGCTGACGAGCCGATGTCGCCGATTGCTGACGGGCAGATGTTGGTCAAGAACCTGTATCTGTCACTCGATCCGGCCATGCGCGGTTGGATGAACGAAGGCAAGTCCTACATCGAGCCGGTCGGTTTGGGCGACGTCATGCGCGCGGGCGGCATCGGACAGGTGGTGGAATCGAAGAACGCTAAGTTCACGCCGGGTGACTACGTTTCCGGCACGGCGAATGTGCAGACCTATTGCGTGACTGATGGGCGCGGTTGGACCAAGATCGATCTGAAACTGGCACCGCTCACCACCTACCTGAACGTGCTGGGTATGCCGGGCATGACCGCCTACTTCGGTTTGCTCGACGTGGGGCAGCCAAAGGCGGGCGAGACCGTCGTCGTATCAGCTGCGGTCGGCGCGGTGGGTGCCACGGTCGGCCAAGTTGCCAAGATCAAAGGTTGCCGCGTGGTCGGCATTGCGGGTGGTGCCGAGAAATGCCGTTATGCGATCGAGGAACTCGGCTTTGACGCGTGCGTCGACTACAAGAACGAGGACGTCAGGAAAGGACTCAAGCGAGAATGTCCGAACGGCGTTGATGTCTATTTCGACAATGTCGGCGGCGACATCCTCGATATCGTGCTCACCCGCATCAACCTCAAAGCGCGCGTTGTCATCTGTGGTGCGATCTCACAATACAACAACACGACCCCAATCATGGGGCCGTCAAACTACCTGTCGCTGCTGGTCAACCGCGCGCGCATGGAAGGCATCGTCGTGTTCGACTACGCGCCACGTTACAAAGAGGCGGCGCTGGCGATGGGAGCTTGGCTTAACGAAGGCAAGCTCAAATCCAAAGAGCACATCGAAGCAGGCATCGATCGCTTTCCGGAAGTGCTCATGAAGCTATTCAAGGGCGAGAACTTCGGCAAACTGGTACTAAAGGTCGGCTGAACCCGCTTGCGACAAGATGTCTAGCCGACTTTCTTGCGCCCCAACAGTGCGCCGACCGATCGCACCTGCGGTCGGTGCGACGGCAGACTCTCAGCCGCAACCACGGCTTCGACGGTGCTTGCTTTGGTGGGCGGCTCGTAAGGCTTGCTGAAATCAAAATGCGGGTAGCTGGTCGGCGCGGGCGTGGCTGCGCTCGCACCGGCCGCAAACGGTGGACGGGTCTTTACACGGCCTGAATCCTTGGCCTCCCGGACGCGCCGCTGATCGTTGCGTTCGCGTCTCTCTTCCTCGGATAGCGCGGTCGCAACCGGCCGCGCGGATGCACCAACGGCGCTACGTTCGCGTGGTGGGCGGGTGTCGCGTTCGCTACCCAGTAGCGGCATCGGCACGCGCGTAATTTCGTGCTTGAGGAGCTTCTCGATGGCCGTCAGGTACTCCATCTCATCCGGGCTGACCAGCGATATCGCCTCGCCGGGGGAGCCGGCGCGACCGGTGCGGCCGATGCGATGTAGGTAGTCCTCTGGCGTATTCGGGATCTCATAGTTGATCACGTATGGCAACTGGTCAATATCGATACCGCGTGCGGCGACATCGGTGGCCACCAGCAGCTTCACCTTGCCGGTCTTGAATTCGTCGAGCGCCAGAGTGCGCTCAGACTGGCTGCGATCGCCGTGAATCGCGGTCGCAGAAAGTCCATCGCGAATCAGTTGGCGCGAGAGTTTGTCGGCATCGCGCTTCATGCGGCAAAAGATCAACGCTTGTTGAATGTTGCGGGTTTTGACCAAGTGCGCGAGCAGCGCGTGTTTTTTTAGCGACGGAACTTCGTACATGTGATGGGTGACGAGCTCGGGGGGCGCATAGCGGCGCGCCACTTCAATCATGGTCGGGTTGCGCATGAAGCCATTGGCGAGTTTGCGGATCTCGTCGGAGAAAGTCGCCGAAAACAGCAAGTTCTGACGCATCGGCGGCAAGGCCGCGAGGATGCGCGTGATGGCGGGCATGAAGCCCATATCGAGCATGCGGTCGGCTTCGTCGAGGACCAGAATCTGCACTTGCCCCAAGCTGATGCTTTTTTGTTCCATGTGATCCAGTAACCGCCCCGGGGTGGCGACGACAATCTCGACGCCGCCTTGCATGGCCTTGATCTGCGGCTTGATATCAACGCCACCGTACAAGAGCGCCGTGCGCAGCGGCAGATATTTGCCGTAGGTGCGCACCGATTCTTCGACCTGCGCGGCGAGTTCTCGGGTCGGCGTGAGCACCAGCGCGCGCACCGGATGCTTGGCGGGCGAGGTGCTGGAGCTGGCCATGGGTGCGAGTAGCTGCAAAAGCGGCAACGTGAATCCGGCGGTTTTGCCGGTTCCGGTTTGCGCACAGCCCATGATATCGAGGCGGTTCAGTATCGCGGGGATGGCTTGGGCTTGGATGGGCGTCGGTTCGGTGTAACCCTGTTCGAGAACTGCGCGGAGGATTTCTGGGGCGAGATTCAGTGAAGCGAAAGACATCAAGAGGCCTGGGACAAAGGTGAAAGTGCGAGTGTGCCGCGCGATGCCGCGCGCGGCGACGGCTGGGGCGTGCTGCGGGTGCCCGCGGCACGGTGCGTATTTTACGCTGC
>JBCKPM010000024.1:0-23543 GCA_038901675.1 Usitatibacteraceae bacterium
GATAGCGCGGCTTTGCCGTGGCGTGAAGGTGCTGGGTCCCTGCTTTCGCAGGGACTGCGATAGTGCGGCTTCGCCGCACTATCTTGCTTTTCTCGGCATACGCTGAAACACGCGATCGTAGAGCCAATTCGGCAGGATGCGCAACACGCGCGCAGCGATGCCCATGGACCAAGGAATCACGGCGAATGAAGTCTTGCGCGCAATTGCACGCGCGAAGCGAATCGCTGCATCGTCGGCGTCGATCAAAAACGGCATCTTGAATTTGTTCACGACGGTCATCGGCGTGCGGATGTAGCCGGGGCAAATGGTGACGACGGACACGCCATCGTTGCGCAGCTCGACGCGCAAGCTTTCGCAATAGCGAATGATCGCCGCCTTCGACGCGGAATACGCGCCGCTGCCAGGGATGCCGCGAAATCCGGCCACGCTGGCGATGCCGACCAATGTGCCGCTAGCGTTGGCTTTCATTGGCCCGACAAAGGGGTGGAACGTGTTGACCATACCCATCACGTTGATGTCGAGCATTTCCTTAAACGCGTCAAGATCATTTTCGATTTCGGTCAGCGTGCCGCGCGACACGCCCGCGTTGGCGATCACAATATCTGGCACGCCATGTTTGCTGATGAAGTCGTGAGCAGCGTGCTTGAGAGCGCTTGCATCGCGCACATCACACACATAGACTTCGGGCCGAGGCGTAATGCTCGCGGCGACTTTCTCTAGCCAATCAGCGCGGCGTGCGACCAACGCCAGTTGCGCGCCTTGCGACGCGTAATGTCGCGCCAGCGATTCGCCAATGCCACTTGATGCGCCGGTGATGAAGATTTTTTGCATGGCCGCAGTTTAGCAGCGTGTTCACCATGGGCCATGAATGCGAACGGCACCCGAAGGTGCCGTGTGAACGATGCTGCCGCGTGCCGATTACTTGGGTGCAGGCTCTTTCGGTGCGGCGACTTTGGCGGTCGCCGATTTGGCTGGCGCGTTACTCTGGCGGGCTTCGGCGATGAGTCGATCAACGGTGCCGAGAAAATTACTCGCGCTGCTGGTTTGCACGGCAATGAAGCGACCATTGACGGCGATCACCGGTGTGCTGGTCGCTTTGTAGAGCCCTGGCAATTGACGAGCGCGCTTGATTTTGGAATCCACGGAAAACGATTTTTCGACCGATTCATATTGCTTAGGATCGACGCCTTGTTTTTCCAGCCACTTCAGCAGCGTGGCCTTGTTGCCGAGCATCACCCGCTCGTTAAACACGGCGTCAAAGAGTTTCTTATGGAGGCTGTCGAGTTTGCCCATGGCTTCGAGCGTGTAAAAAATCGGAATGCTGTCGATGCCACCGGAATTGAATCCGGCCGGGGCGCGCTTGAACTTGACGTCGGGCGGCAGCTTTGCGACCCACGATGCCAGCGCCGGTTCGAGATTGGCGCAGTGAATACACCCGTAGTCAAAGAATTCCATGACTTCGATGGTGCCGTCATTCGGTGTTGGCTGTGGTGGATTAATCGGTGTCACGTCCCTCGGCCCTTGCGCCGCCACAAGGCTGACGAATGCGGCGGCCACGAGGCTGGTCAAAGTGCGAATGAAGGAAATGCGAGAGAGCGTTTGCATTGCGAATTCCTGATCTGTAGAAATGCGGGAGCGGATGCGGTGAACGGTTAGTCGGGCTTGACGACGGTAGCGTTGATGCCATTCTGTGACAGCACACTTTTGATTCTGTTCACTTCTTCCTGACTTTTATACGGGCCTAGGCGCACTCGATACAACGTGCCTTTGGCGGCAACGTTGACCGGCTTGACGTTGGCTTCAAATCCGGCGAAGGCAATCTTGGCCTTCAGATTTTCGGCTTCCAGCTCATTCTGAAACGCGCCGGCCTGCAAGAAAAGCGTTTCGTTTAACGACTTGAGTGGCACTGACTCCTTGGCCGCGTCTTTGACCGCCTCGGCGGGCTTTTTCGTTGCCGCGTCCATTTCACCGGGCAGCAGTTGATAGAACTCGAAACGCGGTTTGTCTAGATTCGCGGGATCGGTCTTGGTGCCGGTTGCGGGGGTCTGTGCTTTGATGGTCGGCAATGAATCGACCGGCTTGGTTTTTTCGACGAACGGGTTGGCGGTGCGGTTTAACCAGGTTGCCACGCCGAGCGCCAAGAAAATTCCCAATAACAGGCCGATGATGATGCCTGCGAACAGCGGGTTCATACCCAGTTTGCCACCGCCTCGCGGGGGCGCTTTTGGTTTCACGTCCATTGGCATGGCTACATTCTCTCCGGCGCAGATACACCCAACACAGCAAGACCGTTGCGGATGACTTGGCGCACTGCAACGATCAATGACAGTCGTGCCAGCTTCAGCGCGTCATCGTCAAGCAAGAAGCGCTCGGCATTGTAGTACGTATGCAATTTCGCGGCGAGTTCACCCAAATAATTGGTGACGATATGCGGCGACAGTTCGCGCGTGGCCAGGCTCAGAGTCTCCGGGAAATTGGCGAGTGCTTGCAACAATGCGGATTCGTAGGGGGAGGTCAGCGGCGACCAATCGACCGCTGCCAGCGATGCCACGTCGCCACCCCACTGTTCGAGCACACGACAAATCCGGGCATGCGCATACTGCACGTAATAGATCGGGTTATCTTCAGAGTGACTCTTGGCAAGGTCGATGTCGAACGTCAATTGCGAATCGGATTTACGCATGATGAAAAAGTAGCGCGTGGCATCACGCCCTACTTCGTCGATTAAGTCGCGCAAGGTCACGTAGCTGCCGGCACGCTTGGAAATTTTGACCTCTTCGCCACCGCGCATGACGGTAATCATCTGGTGCAGCACGTAGTCGGGATAGCCTTGTGGCACGCCGATGCCCATCGCTTGCAGACCCGCCTTGACGCGCATGAGCGAGCCATGATGGTCGGCACCGAGCTCGGTGATGGCGCGCGTGAAACCGCGCTGCCACTTGCTGACGTGATAGGCGATGTCAGGCACAAAATAGGTGTAGGTGCCGTCAGACTTTTTCATGACGCGATCTTTGTCGTCACCAAAATCCGTGGTCTTGAGCCACAGTGCGCCACCTTCTTCAAACGTATGGCCGTTTTTCTGCAGTTGCTCGACCGTTTTTTCCACCAGCCCGTCGGTGTAAATCGACGACTCGAGAAAGTGAACATCGAAGTGAACGTCGAACGCTTTTAAGTCGAGGTCTTGCTCGTGCCGTAGCGCGGCCACGGCGAACTTGCGCACGGCGTCGACATCATCGCCTAGGGCGTCGTTGCGGAATTCGCTGGCATAGCGCTCGGCAATTTCGACGATGTAATCACCGCAGTAACCGTCTTCCGGAAACGGCGCATCGACACCTGCGCGTTGTTTTAATCGCGCCGCCACGGATGCGGCCAAGTTGTTGATTTGTGCACCGGCGTCGTTGTAATAAAACTCGCGGCTGACGTTGTAGCCTTGCGAGCTCAACAAGCGCGCCAAGGTATCGCCAATGGCAGCGCCGCGTCCGTGGCCGACGTGCAGTGGTCCGGTCGGGTTGGCCGACACAAATTCGACCATGACCTTTTCGTGTTTGCCGTCGCTGGTGTGACCGAACGTTTTGCCTTGCGCCACGACGGCTGCCACGATGCGCGTCTGCGCTTCCTGTGACAATCGTACGTTGATAAAACCGGGCCCGGCAATTTCTGGCGTGGTCGCCAGCAGCGAGGACGATGGTAGTGCAGCGACAATCGCCTCGGCGATTTCGCGCGGTTTCTTCCCCAACTGCTTGGCCAAATGCAGCGCACTGTTGACGGCGAAGTGGCCGTGCTCAGGATTTTTCGGTTTTTCCACCGCGATGATGAACGGCGGTGATGTTTCTTTGAGCGTCGGATACGCGGCCCACAGCGCCTGCTGGAACAATTCAGCAACGGCAGTTTTGTTATCGAAAGACGTGGTCATGGCAAGGCACAAAACAGAATCGGCCATTATATCGGCTGCGACCCACGCGACCCTAGTGCTAAATGAAAATTCGTCATGAAAGTCGTTTATTGGCGCGCGTTTTCAAGGCATTTTGCTTCAAACAGCGCGCCAGTAAACGACTTTCAATATTTACAATGCTAGCCTGCATATTTCACGGGGACGCGTTCGAGAGTGGGTGGATGGGCATGTGATTTTTGGGCACCTCTAAAAATTCAATCAAGCCGATGATGGCAAGGCGCAAAATCGCGAAAAAGCGCAGTGTACACGTAGTACATGAGCATTTTGAGCGGCTTTGCAACGCCGCCAGCGCGGCTTCAGTGAATTTTTAGAGGTGCCCTTTTCTTTCGACTGACCGAGTGATATCGAGACACCACGAGGGAAGAGAAAGGAAAAGCGCATGTTCAGCCGCCCGCTATCGAATGCGTAGACCCAGTGCTGATCGAAGACCAAATTGGCTCGTTCAGATGAAGCCCTTATTCATCACAGCAACCGTCGTGAACGGGGTCGACCCGTGAAATATGCAGGCTAGATGTCGATCGGGTCGACATCTAGCAGCCACCTCACTGCGCGTGCGTCCGCGGCGCGCAGTTGCGCCATCCAGACGCCGAGGAATTGTTGTAACGCGCGGCGCGTATCCGCTTGTACCATCAGTTGCTTGCGCACATAACCGGCCTTGCGTTCGAGTATGGCGAGCACCGGCTCCCACACGCGCACGGCGCTGTTGGTGTCGACACTTTGCGCGAGCGATTGCGCGGTGACCATAAACGCGTCGAGTTTCGCGCCGTCGCGCGACTCGCCGCGCAGCAGCGCGAGGTACGAATAGGGCGGCAAGCGCATCGACTCGCGCTCGGTCAGCGCAGCGCTGACGAACGCCGCGTAGTCATGCGTGGCGACCGCTTGATAGACCGGATGATCGACAAATCGGGTTTGAATCAACACCCGCCCGGGCAACTGCGCGCGTCCCGCGCGCCCTGCGACTTGCATGAGTTGCTGCGCCATGCGCTCGGCGGCACGAAAGTCAGCGGAAAACACCGCGCCATCGGCGTTGACCACACCGACCAGTGTCAGATTTGGAAAGTCGTGGCCCTTGGTGAGCATTTGCGTGCCGACCAAAATGTCGATCTCGCCTTTCTCGGCGGCCGCAAAAATCTTTTCCGCGCTACCACGTTTGCGCGTCGAATCGCGGTCCACGCGTGCGATGCGTCGATCCGGAAATGCCGCAATGAGCGCGTCCTCAATACGCTCGCTGCCTTGCCCGGCCGCATGCAGATCCGTCGCGCCGCATTCGCCGCAGGCACTGGGTGCGCGCGCTTCGCTGCCGCAGTGGTGGCACTTGAGACGTTTGGCGGCGCGATGAAACACCATGCGCGCACTGCAACGGTGGCATTCGGGCATCCAGCCGCAACTGGTGCACACCAGCGCGGGCGCATAACCGCGCCGATTGATGAATACCATTGCTTGCTCGCCGCGCTTGACCGTCTCATCGATGGCGCGAAGCAGTGACGGCGTGAGGCCGTCCGCGGCCTTCTCAGCGTCCAGATTGATGAACCCGACCACTGGCAACTCGGCGCACGCGACGGCGCGATCATTCAGCACCAATCGTGTGAAGCGACCGCGCGCGGCGTTGTCGAGCGTCTCGATGGATGGTGTCGCCGAGCCGAGCAGCACCGGGCACTTGGCGATGCTGGCGCGAAACACCGCAACGTCACGCGCCGAATAACGGATGCCGTCTTGCTGTTTGAACGACGCGTCGTGCTCTTCATCGACGACGATCAGCCCGAGTCGCGGCATCGGTGTAAACACGGCCAATCGTGTGCCGACGACAATATCGGCACGGCCATCGTGTGCGCGACGCCAGGCGCTGTAACGCGCAAGATTGGCCATGCCACTGTGTGCGGCGGCCACCTGATGTGCCGGAAATCGTGCCCGCACGTGTCGCAGAAAGGCCGGCGTCAAGTTAATTTCAGGCACCAACACCAGCGCTTGCCGCCCGGCTGCCAGTGCCAGCGCAATCGCTGCCAGATATACCTCAGTCTTGCCGCTGCCGGTGATGCCATCGATGACAAACGCCTGATAGCGGCCGCGCGGCGCGCTATGCGCATTGCCGACCGCCTCGCCAATCGCCGCGACGGCTGCGCGTTGTTCAACGTTCAGCGTCGGTGCCAGCGATTGGACGACCTGCGCGGGGAATTGCGCAGCGTTGGCAACGTCTCCCGGTGTTGCTACCGGGCCAGCCGCAGCAAGCATCTCAATCCAGCCCTGATCGCGCAGCCGTCGCAGCGTCGCCATTGCAGTGGGGTGGCGTTGGCGCACGGCTACTGCAGTTTGCGGCGCGGTATCGAGCCACTGCAAGATGGCACGCTGCGTGGCACCACGCGCACGCGCCTCAGCTAGTGCGAGACGACCTGCTGCGCTGATGCTGACCAACAACGGCACTGGGTCGGCGTCGGGCAAATCTTTAACGCCTCGTAGTACCGGCGGCAGCGCGTTGAGCGCAATCTGGCCGAGTGCAGCGTGATAGTAGTTCGCACAAAACTGAAACACGGCGAGGATTTCGGCCGACAGTGGCGGCAGATTTATTTTCACCGATTCGATGGAACGCAATTTGCTCGGCTCGACGTCAGAAGCGTCGATGACCGCGATGACCATGCCGACCAAGCGTCGCGCGCCGAACGGCACCACCACCAGCGAGCCGACCTCGGCGTGCAGATGCGCGGGCAACAAGAAGTCAAACGCGTTGGCAAGCGGCAGGTCGAGGCCGACTTGCACGATGCGATTGCGCGTCTGACCCGCTGCCGGTGGCACAGCATCGCGCGTCATGGGGGTGGGCGGGGCGATCAGCGACATGATTGCGGCACGATCAAGACGTGCTTTCACGCGGGTTCCGCGCCAGTGGCAGAGGGCTGGTCGGCCTGTGGATAACTTTGTGCATACTTCCGTCCTAGTGGCGCTCGACAGCGACACACGCTGCGTTTTTTAATCGATTGCGCGCCGCAACAACATAAATAAACTATTTAATTCAACCGCTTGGCGCGGGTTTTTCATCAAGTTAAAGAAAAATCGGCGAAACGGGTAGAGAGAGGTTGCTGTGCATAAGCAAGGATAAAAATTGCCAAGCCACAAAAAAATTGCTTGACTTGGGCGTTTCAGGCATCCCTAGCACTGGCGCGGTGTACCGCGTGAACGAGTGCTTCCACCTGGGTTGGATCGGTGAACTGTGAAATGCCGTGGCCGAGGTTGAAAACGTGTCCATTGGCGTTGCCGTCCGCCGCGAATTCGCGCAATACCCGCTCGGCGTGCTGCTCAATGACCGCAGTGGGCGCAAACAGCGTGGATGGATCGAGGTTACCTTGCAGGCACACTTTGCCGCCCACCCGCCGCTTGGCGTCGCCCAAGTCGATGGTCCAATCGAGACCGAGTGCATCGGCACCGCAATCGGCCATGGTTTCAAGCCACAAGCCGCCGCCTTTGGTAAAAAAGATGCGCGGTACCACGCGCCCGTCGTTGGAACGCTTCAACCCCGCCATGATCGTCTTTACGTAGGCCAGCGAAAACTCGCGATACGCCGCGTGCGACAGCATGCCGCCCCAAGTGTCGAACAACATCACCGCCTGCGCACCGGCGTCGATCTGTGCATTCAGATAGGCGATGACGCTCTGCGTGTTCTTCTGTAGGATGTTGTGCAGCAAATCGGGGCGCTGATAGAGCATCGTCTTGGTCAATCGATAATCGTCCGAGCCGCCACCTTCGATCATGTAACAGGAGAGCGTAAACGGGCTTCCGGAAAAACCGATGAGCGGTACGCGGCCGTCGAGGGTGCGGCGAATCTGGGACACGGCATCGAACACGTACTGCAACGATGACATTTCGGCCACGGCTAAGCGCGCAACGTCGGCTTCATTGCGAATTGGGCGCTCAAATTTTGGTCCTTCGCCCTCGACAAAGTAAAGCCCCAAGCCCATCGCATCCGGAACCGTGAGAATGTCCGAAAACAAAATGGCGGCGTCGAGCGGAAATCGATCCAGCGGCTGGATGGTGACTTGCGTGCAGTAGTCGGGATTTTTTGCCAGCCCTAAAAAGCTCCCTGCTTGCTTGCGCGTGGCGCGGTATTCCGGCAAATAACGCCCGGCCTGGCGCATGATCCAAATCGGCGTGTAGGGCGTCGGTTCGCGCATCAACGCGCGCAGAAAGACATCGTTTTGCAGTGGGGACATGGAAAAAACGCGGCAACAAAATGAGAAAAGCGCAATCGATTGACCGCGCCGTCACATTATCGCACCCGCATTGTCCACATCACGATGCTTGCAGCATTGCACACGCATGCATGGCTCGCTAGCGCGGCAGTTCGCTGGTTCCCATCAGGAATTCGTCGACGGAACGCGCACACTGGCGTCCTTCGCGAATCGCCCATACCACCAGCGACTGGCCGCGCCGCATATCGCCTGCGGCAAACACCTTCGGGTTGGTGGTTTGATAGGCCATGACACCTTCGGTGGCGGCCTTGACGTTTTGGCGTTGATCTTTTTCGACACCCAGCGCCGAAAACTGTTCGAGTAAACCAGCTTGAACGGGCGAGACAAAACCCATCGCCAGCAGGACCAGATCGGCCTTCATTTCAAATTCAGAGCCCGGCACTTCTTGCATCTTGCCGTTCACCAACTCGACGCGGGATGCGACCAGTTTTTCGACTTTGCCGTTGCGACCAACGAAGCGCGTGGTTGCGACCGACCAATCACGTGCGCAGCCCTCTTCGTGTGACAACGAGGTACGCAACTTCACCGGCCAGTACGGCCACACGAGGGGCTTGTCTTCGTGTTCAGGCGGTATCGGCAGCAACTCGAACTGCACCACCGATGTGGCACCCTGCCGATTCGACGTGCCGACGCAGTCACTGCCGGTGTCGCCACCACCAATCACCACCACGTGCTTGCCGTGCGCACTGATTTGATCCGACACTTTGTCGCCTGCGACAATCTTGTTTTGCTGCGACAAGAAATCCATCGCGAAATGCACGCCGTCGAGTTCGCGTCCCGGCACTGGCAATTCGCGCGGAAGTTCAGCACCGCCGACCAGAATCACGGCGTCGAAATCGGCCATCAGTGCCGCCGCCGGCGTATCGACACCGATGTGTTGATTGACGCGAAACTGCACGCCCTCGGCCGTCATTTGTGTGATGCGTAGATCGATGTGCGACTTTTCCATTTTGAAATCAGGAATGCCGTAACGCAACAGCCCGCCCACGCGATCACTTTTTTCAAACACGATCACGTCGTGGCCGACGCGTGCGAGTTGCTGCGCCGCGGCGAGCCCGGCCGGGCCGGAACCAACAATGGCGACGCGCTTGCCAGATTTGCGTTTGGGCGGCTGCGGAACAACCCAGCCCATCTCCCAACTCTTGTCGATAATCTTGTGTTCAATCGACTTGATGCCCACCGCATCGTCGTTGATGTTCAGGGTGCACGCCGCTTCGCATGGCGCGGGACATATGCGTCCGGTGAACTCCGGAAAGTTGTTGGTGGAATGCAGCGTGGTGAGCGCTTCTTGCCAATTCTGGCGAAACACCAGATCGTTGAAATCCGGAATGATGTTGTTGACCGGGCAGCCGGTCTGGCAAAACGGGATACCGCAATCCATGCAGCGTGCGGCTTCCTGCACCGCATCGAGGTCCGATAAATGCAGCACAAATTCCTGGTAATTCTTGACGCGTTCGGCAACGGGCAGCGTCGGCACGCTGAGGCGAGCAATTTCCTTGAACCCGGTGATCTTTCCCATGCTGTGTATCCGATTGGAATGACTAAAAGCTTGCTTGGAACCGCAGATGAACGCGGATAAAACTCTAGGAATGGCGGGCAGTTCCAGCCAATTTTGTTCGAAACGGCGCGCCCTTAAAGGACTTTGCGTTTTTATCCGCGTTCATCTGCGTTCATCTGCGGCTAAAGTTTTTGTCGAACTCATGCCGCCGCCTTTTGCGCGATCGTGGCACTCTGCTGCGCTGACAATTCTTTCAACGCCCGCCGATATTCGGTCGGCATCACTTTGACAAACTTCGGTAGCCACACCGCCCAGTTGGCGATGATCGTTTTCGCGCGCTCACTCCCGCTGTAGCGTGCATGGCGCTCAATCAGCGACAACACAATATCGGTGTCGGCTTTGCCCAAGTGGCTATCGACAGTTACCTTGCCTTGCAGCGCTTCGATGCTTACCATCGCCGTGTTGCAACGATGGACGAATTGGCCGTCATCGTCCAACACGTAGGCGACGCCGCCCGACATACCCGCTGCGAAATTGCGGCCCGTGGCACCGAGCACCACCACCGTGCCACTGGTCATGTATTCGCAGCCGTGATCTCCCAAACCTTCAACGACGGCCGAGGCGCCGGAATTACGCACACAAAAGCGCTCGCCGGCGACGCCGCGAAAGTAGCCTTCGCCCGCCGTTGCACCATACATGACGGTGTTGCCGACAATAATGTTTTCGATCGGGTCGCCCTTGAATGCTGCGCTCGGTTTGACAATGATCTTGCCGCCGCTCAGCCCTTTGCCGACATAGTCATTCGCTTGCCCTGTCAAATCGAGTGTCACGCCGCGCGCCAGAAACGCACCAAAACTTTGACCCGCAGTGCCGTTGAGTTTGACCGTGATGGTGTCGTCGGCGAGTCCGGCGTTGCCATAGCGTCGCGCGACTTCGCCCGACAACATCGTACCGACCGTGCGGTTCTGATTGCGCACATTGGTGGCGATGACCACTTTCTCTTTTCTGTCCAGCGCGGGTGCCGCTTCCAGCAGCAGTTTGTTGTCGAGCGCACCTTCGAGTCCGTGGTCCTGCGCTTCGTTGTGCGACCGCGAAACGTGCTTGGGCATTTCCGGCAGGTAAAAGATTTTCGAAAAATCGAGCCCCTTGGCTTTCCAGTGAACGATGCCTTTTGCGGTATCGAGTAAATCCGCGCGCCCGATGAGTTCAACGAACGACCGAACGCCAAGACTCGCCATGATTTCGCGCACTTCTTCAGCAACAAAGAAAAAATAGTTCACCACGTGTTCGGGTTGGCCGGAAAATTTCTTGCGCAACTCAGGATCTTGCGTCGCCACGCCGACCGAACAGGTGTTGAGATGGCACTTGCGCAACATGATGCAGCCCTCAACCACCAACGGCGCGGTGGCAAAGCCAAACTCGTCGGCACCGAGCAGCGCGCCAATCACCACATCACGCCCGGTCTTGATCTGACCATCGACCTGCACTGCAATGCGACCGCGCAAGCGATTCAACACCAGCGTCTGCTGCGTTTCGGCCAGGCCCAACTCCCACGGCGTTCCTGCGTGCTTGATCGACGACACGGGTGAGGCACCGGTGCCGCCGTCGTGGCCGGCAATGGTGACGTGATCGGCCTTTGCCTTGGCCACCCCTGCCGCGACTGTGCCGACACCGACCTCGGAGACCAGCTTGACCGAAATTGACGCGCGTGGATTGGCGTTTTTCAAATCGTGAATGAGTTGCGCCAAATCTTCGATCGAATAAATATCGTGATGTGGCGGCGGCGAAATCAACTCCACACCAGGTGTTGAAAAACGCAACTTGCCGATGTAGTCTGACACCTTGTGTCCGGGCAGTTGCCCGCCTTCACCTGGCTTGGCACCCTGCGCTATCTTGATTTGCAACTGATCCGCTGATTGCAAATATTCCGCGGTGACGCCGAAGCGTGCCGAGGCGACTTGTTTGATGCGCGAGCGCAACGAGTCGCCTTTCCTGAGTGCGATGTCGGTCACGACCGCGTCGCCTAATTTGCTCTTCAGCGTCTCGCCGTCATTTTCGACCGGAATAAATCGCTTCGGATCTTCGCCTCCTTCACCGGTATTCGATTTGCCGCCGATGCGATTCATGGCAATCGCAAGTGTGGCGTGCGCTTCGGTCGAAATGGAGCCCAACGACATTGCACCGGTGGCAAATCGTTTGATGATGTTCTTCGCGGACTCCACTTCATCGATTGCTACTGGCGGGCCGAGCGGCTTGAACTCAAACAATCCACGCAGCGTCATATGCCGACGGGTTTGGTCATTGATGAGTTGCGCGTATTCTTTGTATGTGTCGTAGGAATTCTTGCGCGTGGCGTGCTGTAGCTTGGCGATGACATCCGGCGTCCACATGTGTTCTTCGCCGCGCACCCGATAGGCGTATTCGCCACCGGCATCGAGCTGTGTTTGCAATACCGGATCGTCGCCGAAGGCTTTTTTGTGCAACCGCATCGCCTCTTCAGCAATCTCAAAAATGCCAATGCCTTCGATGTTGGACGCGGTGCCGGTGAAGTACTGTTTGATGAACGCTGATGACAAGCCCACCGCCTCAAAGATTTGTGCACCACAGTAACTCTGATAGGTCGAGATGCCCATTTTTGACATGACCTTCAAAAGACCCTTCGACAGCGCCTTGATGTACTTTTTCTCGGCGTCCACCGCGTCGTAGTCGCCGAGGTAGTTGTGCATGTGATGCAAGGTTTCCAGCGCGAGGTAGGGATGTACTGCGGCCGCACCGAACCCACCGAGCAGTGCGAAATGGTGCACTTCACGCGCCGAGCCGGTCTCGACGACAAGGCCGGTGGACGTGCGCAATCCTTTGCGCACCAAGTGTTGGTGTATGCCCGCGACGGCGAGCAACGCCGGAATCGCGACGCGCTCGGCGTTGATTTTTCGATCCGAGACGATCATGACGTTAAAGCCTAGTCGAATCGCGTCCTCGGCGTGCGCGCACAGGCTCGCCATCGCCGCTTCGATTCCTTCTGAGCCCCACGATGATGGATAGGTGATGTCTAGTTCTTCACTCCTGAGAAAGCCACCCGTGAACAATCCGATATGCCGGATTTTTTCCATGTCTGAGGTAGTCAAAATCGGTTGCGCGACTTCCAGCCAACGACCCGGGTCGGTGTGATGGATATCGAGCAGATTCGGACGCGGCCCGATGGTGATCGCAAGCGACATCACCAGCTCTTCGCGTATCGGATCAATCGGCGGATTGGTGACCTGCGCAAACAGCTGTTTGAAATAGTGATAGAGATTGCGCGGCTTGTCCGACATGATGGCGAGCGGCGAATCATCGCCCATCGAGCCGGTTGCCTCGAGGCCGCTTTGCGCCATCGGTGCCATGATGACTTTCAAATCTTCTTGCGTGTAGCCGAACGCTTGTTGCCGATCGAGCAATGCAACGTTCGACGATTCTGCGGGCGCCGGCTCGGGTAGTTCGTCGAGGCGGATGCGGGCTTGCTTCACCCAATCGCGGTACGGCTTGGCGGTCGCAAGCTCGCGCTTCAAATCGTTGTCGTCAATGATCTTGCCGCGCTCGAGGTCGACCAAAAACATCTTGCCGGGCTGCAGTCGCCACTTTTTGACGATTTTTTCTTCCGGGATGTCGAGCACACCCGCTTCTGAGGCGAGCACCACCATGTCGTCGTCGGTCAGAATGTAGCGTGCCGGGCGCAGGCCATTGCGATCGAGCGTCGCGCCAATCTGGCGGCCGTCGGTAAATGCCATCGCGGCGGGGCCATCCCACGCTTCCATCAATGTCGCGTGATACTCGTAGAACGCTTTGCGGTCTTCGTCCATCAGCTTGTGGCCACTCCACGCTTCCGGAATCATCATCATCATCGCGTGGGCCAACGAATAGCCGCCCATGACCAGCATTTCCAGACAGTTATCGAACGACGCGGAGTCGGATTGGCCGTCGTAAATCAACGGCCAGATTTTTTTTAAGTCGTCCTTGAGAATGGGCGAGGCAATCGCTTGTTGGCGTGCGCGAATCCAGTTCACATTGCCGCGCAGGGTGTTGATTTCACCGTTGTGCGCGACCATGCGAAACGGATGCGCCAGATCCCAAGTCGGAAAGGTGTTGGTGGAAAAGCGCTGGTGCACCAGCGCGAGTGCGGTGACCATCGTCGTGTCTTGCAAATCGGTGTAGTACTTACCGACCTGGTCGGCAAGCAACATGCCCTTGTAAACAATGGTGCGCGACGAACACGACGGCACGTAGAATTCCTTGCCGTGGCGCAGATTGAGCGCCTGAATCGCGTGGCCGGAACATTTGCGAATGATGTAGAGCTTGCGCTCGAGGTCGTCCTGCGACATGTCCGCATTGCCGCGTCCGATGAATACCTGACGGATGACCGGCTCGACGGCGATGGTGGCGGATGAAAGCCCCTGATTATTGGTCGGCACATCGCGCCAGCTCAACAAAATTTGTCCTTCGGCCTGAATGGCGCGCTCAATCTCCTGTTCGCACGCCATCCGCGAGGCGGGCTCTTGCGGCAAAAACACCATGCCGACCCCATAGTGGCCGATGGTCGGCAACGTGATGCCCTGTTTGCCACACGCACGTCTCAAGTGCAAATCAGGCAACTGAATCAGGATCCCGGCACCGTCGCCGAGCAGCGGATCGTAGCCGGTCGCGCCGCGGTGCGACAGATTTTCCAGAATCTTCAGCCCTTGTGCGACTAACGCGTGCGACTTATTGCCCTTGATATTGGCAATGAATCCGACGCCGCAAGCGTCGTGCTCGTGGGTTGGGTTGTACAGGCCCTGCGCGAGTGGAGGATGGTTGGCGTTTTCGAGGGACATGAGCGAATTTCTCCTGACAGGGCGCGCCGATTTTCATCGCGCAGTTTCCACTGCAAGATGGATGCCAAAACAACACCCATCTCTAGTAACAAGGGTACCGAATGTACGACTTTTTCGGGGAGAAATCGGCTTTTGACCGAGTGCGGATCCAATCCACTCGCGACGCTCGTTGGGCGTGCAGTGGCAACATACAAATATGGCCGTCCCGGCATCATAGCGCCCCTTTTGGTGCGCCGCAATAAATCTGTACGGCTGCGGACCGACCCGCCACGGCGCAATCTGCCGATATTAATGCTTGGGCCGAGCGGATTCGCGCACCGGATCGAGGGAGGTGCCCGGTTGCAAAAATGGCACATAATCGCTTGCAACCAAGTGAAAGTTGCGCTCTAATAAAGCGAGATAACTTCATAATTTGTAAGCAATTTGCAGTTGTAAGAAGAGCTGTGTGAGTCTTGGTAGGCAATTCTGCTGGTGCCTGTTGTGATCAAGTGACTCCGCGTTTTTCCATCGATTGATGACACTAGAGGGACGAGCCGTGGCTAACCAAAATATTTTCGGTAGTAACAGAGGGTGGCGTGGGTTGCAAACTCGTGTGAACCATGCAGCGAGAACAGCGGTGGCGACCGCCATGCTGGCCTTGGTTGCAGCTTGTGGCGGAGACGGGGTAGCTGTCGTCGGTGGCGACTTGCAAGTCTTGCCCGGCACGACCGACATGTTCCCGAATACGCCGGTGACGTTTTCGATCAGCGGTGGCCAACGTCCGTACACGGTGTTTTCGAGTAATTCGAGCATCCTGCCGCTGAATTTGACCATCACCAGCGGATCGACCTTCGTTGCGACGGCCACCAATCCGTCAACGGACATTTCAGTCACCATCACGGTGCGCGACTCGACGGGCAAGACCGCGACCGCGACAGTGGCGGTCAAGACGGCGGTCTTGTTGAATGCGATCACAATTCTACGCAGCTTCAATTTCGCCGCGTGCGGCGGACAGGACGTCTGTACCGGCTCCGAAGCCGTGGCCAGCGTCACGGCACAATCCAACGGCGGGCCGTTGGTCGGACGCACTATTCGCTTTGATATCTTGACGGGCGCGCTCGGTATCGTTTCAGGTTCAACCGTGGTGAGCACGCTTACCGTCGCGGCCGACAGCCGCGGCGTGGCGATTATCACGTTGCGTGCACCCGTCGGCGTGCCGAATCAATATTCGACCATTCGCGCCACCGACATCACCTCGGGCCAGAGCGTGAGTTACGTTTTGACTATCGGCCAGACGATCGACCCGAGCGCAATTGCGATCACGCCCAACGCGTTTACGTGGACGGCTGCCTTCAGTGATCGCTGCGTTAGTGGCGGTTTGACCTCGCATCTCATCACCGGCGGAACGCCGCCTTATGCGGTTGGACAATCGATTCCTGGCGCGGCCATCCTGACCGGGTCGCCCCCCGGGCCCGTCGGACAGGTCGTTCCGGCCGAAACGGTGGCGACGGTGGGCAGGAATTTCGGTTCGCTGCTGGTGATGGTAACGGGTACCGTGTGTAGCGTCGGCGCGGGTGGCAATATCATCACCGTGACAGACGCCATCGGACGCGTCGCGACGCTCAACATAGGTAATAGGCTCGGCGATGCTGTCCCACCTGCGGCGGGGGCGGCGGTGACGCTGCCAGTGCCGACGCTGACGCCGAGCACGTTCACGGGTCTCGGGTGTGGTGTCTCGACTTCGTTCTTTGTGTCGCAGAACATTCCGGCAGGCTACACTGGCACACCACCCGTGTTGTCCGTGGTACCGCTCGAGCCCAATCGCATCACGGCCAATCTGAGCGCTGGCATCACGACCGTGACGCGTGTCAATACCGATCCAGGTGGTGGACAAAGTACACTGGTGCGCGTGTCGAACGGTGTGAATTTCACCGACTTCACCATTACCATGACTGGTGCGGCACCCTTTGCCTGTGCGGCCGGAAGTGCAACGCCGATTACGGACACGACCGGGCTACCTCTCTCACTCAAAGTGGTTGGGGGTGGATTGCCGGGCACGACTGTATCGCGCGCCTTTGATGGTGGCACTGGCCCTTACACGATCACCTCGGCCGCAGCGGGTATCGCAGTGGTGAGCAACGACGGCGCGACCTTTGTCGCCACGATCTCGGTGGCTCTCGGCGCACCGAAAGTGTTCTTTGCGCGCACACCGGTCGGCACCCTCGCCGGGGCGGGCAGCTTCATCACCGTCCGCGATTCGTCTGTCCCGCAGCAGACGTTGATTATTGTTGTGACCACGAATTAATAAGCACTCAATGAAGAAAAACGGGCACCGCGTGGTGCCCGTTTTTCTTTCTGGCCGACGAAATTGACTCCCATCCTGATCTTTTTGGCGAGCGCTACCGCTACCGCGCTAGGCGTACTCATGTTGTTGAACACGCCGATCGGCAGTTTTTTTCTCGACACGACGGATAAGCCTAACGCGATGCACGCCGCCCCTGTCCCGCGCATTGGTGGCTTGCCGATCGCACTGTGCGTGACCGTAACGGCCTGGTTGGTGGTGACACTTCGCATCGATGCGAGTCTCGTGGCCGCCGTCACCGCCGCATCGGTTCTTGCGCTGATTTCGCTGATTGATGACAGATTCGGGCTTCCTGCGCTGCTGCGGTTGGCGGCACACGCCGCCGCCGCAGTGGCGGTCGTCTCGCTTATCACCGACAACGACACGCCCGCGGCCATTGGCGCATTTTCGTACGCGTGGGGCGCAATCTGGTGCATGGTTCTCGCGACCGTTGGTGTGGTGTGGATGACCAATCTGTACAACTTCATGGACGGCGCCAACGGCATGGCCGGATTCATGGGGCTGATCGGTTTCGGCGCACTCGCTCTCGCCGCGACCATGCCACTCGACTCCGCGCGTGCGCATGAATTTAGCAATATTGCGTTGTTGTGCGCATCAACCAGCGGTGCGTGTGGCGGATTTCTGGTGTTCAATTTTCCGGCAGGCCGCGTGTTCATGGGCGATGTGGGCGCAGTGTTTCTCGGCTTTCTGGCGGGGTCAGTCGGCTTGCTAGGCGCGACGCAGCTGGTGTGGCCTTGGTGGCTTCCGCTATTGGTGTTTTCGCCCTTCGTCGTCGACGCGACCGTCACGCTGCTACGTCGTGCGTGGTGCCGCGAAAAGCTGTGGCTCGCCCACCGTGAGCACACCTACCAACGCTTGATCGTTGTGTACGGTTGGTCACACCAACGCACGGCAATCGTCTACGCGATGCTTACGGCGTTGACCTCCGCGCACGGACTGGTGTGGCTTTTCTACAAATCCAGCGAAAAAAATGCCGCCGACAGTGCGCCGCCGCTTTCTATCGCGCTGACCTGGGTGTTAATATATGTAGCGTTGCTCGCAGTGGCAGAGCGACAAATTCGGCAGCAAGAACTAACAAAAACAAACATGTCGGCAAAAGAAGATCAAGGAGCCAGATGACGTCTTTTTCAGTCAATGAGCGCGCAATCCTTGCGTTCTTTCATGACGTTGTCATGCTGTGCATTTCCTGGGGGGCGGTGATGCTCCTGTTCAGGATAGCGGGTAATTCTGACGCGGAAACGCTGTCGTTGACCACCCTGCAAGTGCTGATGGTCGCTATTCCGGTTCAGGCGCTAGTTGCGACGATTTTTGGTATGTACCAAGGGTTATGGCGCTACGCGAGTCTGCCTGACGTACTGCGCATCGTCTCGACGGTGATGGCGGGCACGATCGCGGTCGCTGCGACGCTATGGGCGGGCAATTGGTTAGGCACACTTTCTTTTTCACACTTTTTTGTGCAGGCGTTGTTGCTGGTCGTACTGATGGCGGGTAGCCGCATCACCTATCGGTCATGGAAAGAATGGATGTTGTACGGTAAGCCCGATGATCAGGGGGTGCCCGTCATCATCCTTGGCGCGGGTGACGCTGCGGTCGGATTGTTGAAAGAATTACTGCGCAGCCGCGACTGGCGTGTGATTGGATTGCTCGACGATGATGCGAACAAGCAGAATCGGCTGATTCACGGCGTGCGCGTGATCGGTGCACTCGATGAGTTGCCACATATTGCGCGCACACTGAAGGTCAAGCACGTCATTATCGCGATGCCATCGGTCGCGTATCAGAAGCGCCGCCAGATTATCGAAATCTGTAACCGCGCACGCGTCACCGTGATGACGCTGCCAAAGTTTGGGGAGATACCGCCCGACACCGGCCTGCCCGGAAAGACGCCAACGCCGAAAATTCGCCGACTGTCATTCGAAGATTTGGTTAAACGCGAACCGGTAACACTCGATGATGCCGGATTACACGATCTGCTGACCGACAAGGTAGTGATGGTGACCGGCGCGGGTGGTTCCATCGGTTCCGAACTGTGCCGCCAAATTGCCGCCTACCAGCCATCGATGTTAGTGCTGTTCGAACAAAACGAGTACGCGCAGTACAAGATCGAGCAATCGCTGCGCGACGAGTTTGAAAATCTGCCCATTGCCAGTGTGATTGGCGACATCAAGAATACCCGGCGCGTGAATCAGGCCATGCATCAGTACTCGCCAGCGATTGTGTTCCACGCCGCTGCATACAAACATGTGCCGCTGATGGAAGAAAGCAACGCATGGGAAGCGGTGCAGAACAATGTGCTCGGCACGCTCGTCATGGCGCGTGCGGCGATTGAGTACAACGTCAAGAAATTCGTGTTCATTTCAACCGACAAAGCAGTCAACCCCACTAACGTCATGGGCGCGACCAAGCGGTTGTCCGAGATGGTGTGCCAAGCGTTGCAGCACAGGGGCGATACGCGCTTTGAGATGGTGCGGTTTGGTAACGTGCTTGGTAGCGCCGGCAGCGTGATCACGCGCTTTGAAGAGCAAATCGCCAAGGGTGGTCCAGTGACCGTGACCCACCCGGAAATGGTGCGTTACTTCATGTCCATCCCCGAAGCCGCGCAACTGGTGCTGCAGGCCGGCGCAATGGGACTAGGAGGGGAAATTTTTGTCATGGACATGGGCGAGCCAATTCGCATCGTCGATCTCGCGCACGACATGATCCGCCTGTCAGAGGCCACAGAAGACGAAATCAAGGTCATCTACACCGGACTGCGGCCGGGCGAGAAGCTGTTTGAAGAGCTGCTCACTGACGATGAGCACACGCGTGCGACGCCACACCCGAAGCTGCGCGTGGCCAAGGCTCGCGACGTCATCGTCGATATGGTGGACAATTTGGCGCTGTGGTTGAATCAGGAGAAGCTACCGGCGGACTCGGATGTCAGGCGCGACCTGAAGCGCTGGGTACCGGAGTATGTGGCGCAGATACGGCCGAAGCTGAAGTCCATTTCAAGTACCGCCGGACGCAAATCTGCTTAGGCGAAAGCCCGCAAACAAAAAGCCGCACGAACGTGCGGCTTTTTTCGTCGTGCGGACCGCATGCGCAGGTGGGCGGGTCTTCCGAACGCTAGTCTGTGACCGGTATCGAGAAGGTCGTTGTCCGTCCGCTTGGTGTCTTGACCGTCGCTGTTAGGGCACCGGCGGATGTCGTGTTGAAGCACGTGAATGGTGCAGGTCCAGCACTGGCTGACGCGGTGTTTTCAATCACTACCGGAAATGTGAGCACGCCATTTACAACTGGAGATTGACTCAAGCTTGCCGATGAATTCGGCACAGTAAGGTCGGCCGTAATAAGGATGCGAAAGCCTAATGAATTCACGATATTTGCGTTCGACGTCGCGAAAGAAACCGTTGTTCCGGCCGGCATTACGTTGTCATTGGCATCGCGAATCGTAAAGGTCACGGTTCGTTGTTGCGTTGCCACGCCGAGGGCAGGGGTACACGCCGTGAACGCAACGTTTAGTACGTCAGTCGTTATCTTGGCGACAGAACTTGAGAAAACGACCGCTGCATTGCCGCGAACATGGACGCTCTTGGTTATGCCGCATGACCCAGGAGCGCTGCGGCCAGCGACGCTTTCATCGCAACTCACACCGTTGAACTTGAGGTCGCCTACGGTATAAACGCCGTCATTGTTAAAGTCGATAAATGGCTCATTGGCATCGCGCCCGCCATTCTCATTGACGTCTAGCCAAGCCTCAGGCAAGTCGGTGGAATTTCCGTTTAGATCGACGAGTTCAGTGACTGGTGCTATGTCAAACCAGCCGTTGCCGTTTCGATCCGTGAACGATTCCTCGCCAATCGC
Source organism: Usitatibacteraceae bacterium (assembly GCA_038901675.1). Taxonomy (GTDB): domain Bacteria; phylum Pseudomonadota; class Gammaproteobacteria; order Burkholderiales; family Usitatibacteraceae; genus UKL13-2. The sequence goes on from JBCKPM010000024.1 coordinate 20,717, forward strand.
GTACGCCAGAATGGCAACGCGACCATTCGTCGGGCGGAAATTCTGGCTCGTCAACGTGGACGAACAGGCGCCAGCAACCGTCGTACATGAGCTAACGATGGATCCTCCCGCCGCGATGAAATTGACGGTCGTGCCATCGGAAACCGGGTTGCTGAACCGATCGGCCAGCCTGGCCGTGATCTGCGTGGTCACGCCATCGATATTGCCGCCTTCGATATTGAAAGTTGACACCGACAGGGAAAATCCGCCTTGCGATGGCACGCCTGTCCGAGACGCGGGTGGCGCAACCGCGTCGGCGGTGTATGAAATTGAGTTCGTATACGTGGTCGGCGAGGTGGCACCGGAAAGTGTCGTTTGCCCGCTGGCGGTGACGGTGCCCGCCCCAGATGCCGTGGAGGAATTCAAGGTTACCGAAGCGACGCCGGTGGCATCGGTCAAGGCGGTACCGGTGGTTGGATTAAACACGCCAAGTGTTGAGTCGGTTGTGAAGGTGATGACGGCACCAACGATGGGGTTGCCGCGTGAGGTCTTGAAGGTTACGCTGACCTTGGCGGGACTGCCGAAGGCGATGCCGGTACGCGCGGCCGCACTATTCACCTCGGTTAATGTCACGACCAACGTTGCTGGTCCGGTATCGGGCAGCGAGGAACTTGATACGGCACCGCTACAGCCGCCGAGCGTTGTGCCGAGTGAAAGCAGCAGCGCTAGACAAACCAACTGCTTCATCATGTCCTTAAACCCGCAAGAGAAAATGCTCATTGACTAGCCGTATGTTTTTGTTGGCGATGTTAGAAGTGTCGTGCGGGTGGCGGTGGTTAGAACCACTGGCAATTGTCCTGCGAAACAAACCAGAGGCGCAACCGGTGTAGGTCGTTCCCGCAGGCAAATATTTTCAAGGCTCGATAGTGGCTCCGATCGGGGGCGACCAGCATCCAATGACGCTGCACCGTATCTTCGTCTGACGCAGCATGAATGCTGCGTGTTAAAACTGGCGCGCCCGACACGATTCGAACGTGCGACTTCTACCTTCGGAGGGTAGCACTCTATCCATCTGAGCTACGGGCGCTTAGGGCAAGTTTACCATTTTGGTAGCGGCCGCTGCCGCAGCTTGGGACTGTCTGGCAAGTGCGCGGTGTGGGCTGGCCCTTTGCAGGCGTTTGAGCAGGGCGCGGGTGAACGATACAATGTTGACAGTGTGTGTTTGCCAACGCGAAGACGAGTCAGGGTCGCGTCGACATCACACCGATTGTCGCAACCTCCAATTGACTCAGACCAGCCGCGGGAGCGCACATGATTGATCCTTTACTCGTTACGATACATGATGGAGACGCCGACAAAATGAATGTGCTATTGGCCGTCGGCGCCGATTGCAATGCAGTCGACGCCGAAGGCGTAAGCGCGCTAATGCATGCTGCACATTCGGGCAATCCGTGCGTGTCGATGGGGCGGCTCAGCGCTTGCATGTAGCTCAGTGTGCTTTCTGAGGGCACAAACGCGAGGTGCATCAGGTGCCCAGTGGCATCGTCGATGAAGACCAGCAGGGTGCAGGCGGGCGAGCGATCACCAAACCAGTGGTGCGGTGATCCGTCGATCTGTATCAGATCAAAGTAGCGTGCCCGTCGCTGACGCGTCGGGTGATGCGCGATTCGCTTGCCGCGCCGGGTCTTCCACTGTCCGTCCAGAATCATCAGTTGCCGTATGCTTTCTATCGAGACATCAATCGCATGTTGTTCTGCCAGTTTCTCCTGCACCAGCGTGGGGCCAAAGCCTTGGTAGTGTTGCGCCACCAAGCCGCTCACGCTGCGCCTGAGGTCCTCGGCCATGTGGTTTCTGGCGGGCAGCCCCTTGCGTTTGCTGACCAGCCCGCTAATGCCTTCTATGCGGTAGCGTTTCCGGATCCGCCGCCGCTGCCTCTCGGTCACCCCCAGCCGCTTCGCACCTTCTACCGAGCTCAGCGTTCGATTCTCGACACTCAGCACTATTTCTAACCGCTTCGCTTCCCTTGCGCCCACCGTCACCTCCATCGCCGCATCCCCGCTTGATTTGCCAAGTGCGGACATTACTGCTTTGGAGAAACCGGACATTACTGCTTTGCGCTAACACCCACGGGAAACAGCGGGCGTCGGCGACCAGATTTGAACCGCAGAGTGCATTCCGATTGAGGGGCTCGACCGCGAAAGATATAATGATCGAAACATAGATGACTGAGGCAGAAAATGAGTGAGCAACAACACGAAGCAGCGGACGGTAGCGCGGGTCACTCGGTAAAAATTGCCATTGCGGTGGTGGGCGCGATTGGGTTGGTGATCGGCATCTACCTTTTGGCGCAGTTTGTGATCGGCACGCGACCACTCGGCTCGGGCAACGACAAAGCGAATTCTGAGGCTGGTATCAAGGAGCGCATCGGCTCGGTGGTCACGATCGCCGTTGATGCGAGCAAGGTGCCTGCCCCTGCGCCGGGGGCTGTCGCAACCGTGACGGCCAAATCGGCGGCACCGGTGGTTGCGATGGCGATTCCGGCCACCACACCGGCTGGCACCGCGGCCAAACCTGCCGGGGGAGAGGGCACCTACAAGGCGGCTTGTTCGGTGTGTCACTCGGCCGGCGTGGCCGGCGCACCCAAGAGCGGCGACAAAGCGGCGTGGGCACCTCGCATCGCGCAAGGCAAAGAGACGCTCTACAAACACGCCATCATGGGTTTTCAGGGCAAGTTGGGCGTGATGCCACCGAAGGGCGGCAACACGACGCTGGCGGATGCCGATGTCAAGGCTGCGGTGGACTACATGGTCGCACTCAACAAATAAGTTGTTGAGCGTGTCGGCTTCCA
>JBCKPM010000025.1:0-22589 GCA_038901675.1 Usitatibacteraceae bacterium
TCCTTCTCACACCATCTTTTCAGGCCGTACCCACCGATCAAAATCGATGGCGCTGACAAGACCAAGCGCCAATGCTGATTCTTTTAGTGTGATGCCTTTTTGATGGGCATGCTTGGCGATTTGTGCGGCATGGTCATAGCCGATATGTTGAATGAGCGCAGTCACCAGCATCAGCGATTCGCGCATCAACGCTTCAATACGCGCTTTATTGGCAGTGATACCGGCCGCACAATGCTTTTCGAAATTGGTGCAACCACTCGCCAGCAAATTGATGCTGCGCAAAACATTGCTGATGATGAGCGGCCGAAAAACATTGAGTTCAAAATTTCCCGAGGCACCACCGAAATTGATCGCAGCATCATTACCCAACACCTGACAGCACAACATCGTCAGTGACTCTGATTGTGTGGGATTAACCTTGCCCGGCATGATGGAACTGCCCGGTTCATTCTCGGGTAATGATAGTTCGCCGATTCCGGCGCGCGGGCCGGAAGCAAGCCAGCGAATATCGTTGGCGATTTTGAAAAGTGCTGCGGCCAGAGTTTTCAATGCGCCGTGTGCATGAACCATGCCGTCGCAAGAGGCCAGCGCTTCAAATTTATTGGGCGCGGTGGAAAATGAAAGCCCGGTTAGCCTAGCCAGTTCGGCTACAGCCATGCGAGCAAATTTGGGATGCGTGTTGAGGCCAGTGCCGACTGCCGTTCCGCCCAGCGCCAATTCATGCAAATGGGGAAGGGCGGCATCAAGGTGACTAAGACCATGATCGAGCTGGGATACGTAGCCTGAAAATTCCTGCCCGAGCGTGATGGGCGTCGCGTCTTGCAGATGCGTCCGGCCGATTTTAATGATGGCTGAAAAACGTTTCGATTTACCATGAAGTGTTTTACGCAATTTTTTTATCGCGGGCTTCAAGCTTTGTTGAATCGCAATAACGGCGGCAATATTCATTGCGGTTGGAAAAGTGTCGTTGGACGATTGCCCTTTATTCACATCATCGTTGGGGTGGACCAATCTTTTCTTGCCGCGCTTGCCGCCGAGAATTTCCGAGGCACGATTGGCCAGCACTTCGTTGACATTCATATTTGATTGGGTGCCGGAACCTGTCTGCCAAACCACCAGCGGAAACTCATCGGGATGTTTGCCTGCGAGCACTTCATCGGCCGCGCTGATGATCGCTTGCCCTTTGGCTTTGTTCAAAATGCCCAGCTCCATGTTGGTCATGGCCGCGGCGCGTTTCACCATCACCAGCGCGTGAATAACCGCAATCGGCATCACTTCACCGGCATCACCCGCAAAATGAAAATAGGTCAGGCTGCGCTGCGTTTGCGCGCCCCACAGTCGTGCGCTGGGCACCCCGATATCGCCAAAGGTGTCGCTTTCACTTCGTATCTTGCTCATCGTGATGCCTCACATTTTATGGCTCCATGATGCATCATAAATGAGTGCTCGTCGCACCAACTGGTGTGACGCTTATTTGCAGTATCTTTTCAAAAGACTCACGGTCGGGCAGTAAGCGATGTAGGACAGAATCACTCTGTGCTCGACACTTTACGCATTGTTACCTCCTTAAGATAAGGTTACGGCATCACACAAAGTTAATATCCTATTCGTTGTATTCGCTCACACCACTGTTCCAAACAGAGTTCCGACGCCAGCGGTCAACCCCATGGCCAGCGCACCCCAGAACGTGACGCGCATTGCACCCACCGTCACACGCGCGCCGCCGACGCGCGCCGCCACCCCTCCCAGGAGCGCGAGGAACACCAGCGAAGTAGCTGAGACGATGGGGATCAGGCTCGCCTCTGGGGCTAATGCCGTGACAAAGAGAGGCATGGCTGCGCCCACAGCGAAGCTGGCGGCGGAAGCAAAGGCAGCCTGAAGCGGACGCGCACCAAGCGTTTCGGAAATCCCGAGTTCGTCGCGGGCATGTGCGCCGACCGCGTCATGCGCCATGAGTTGATCGGCGACCTGCTTCGCAAGCGCAGGATCCAGGCCTCGACCGACGTAGATCGCCGCCAGTTCTTGGCTCTCGCCTGGATAGTCCCTGTTGATCTCCTTCCGTTCACGCTCGATGTCCGCCTGTTCGGTGTCTGCCTGTGAGTGCACCGACACATATTCGCCTGCAGCCATCGACATGGCGCCCGCGACCAAGCCGACAACCCCCGCGACCAATACGTTGCTGTGAGTCGCCTGCGCAGCCGCAACACCCAGCACCAGGCTCGCGGTGGAAACGATGCCGTCGTTCGCGCCCAATACCGCGGCGCGGAGCCAGCCGGTGCGTTCAGAGCGGTGTTGTTCCCAGTGACGTGGATGCATTATGCCGAGCCTATCCCTGAAAACAGTTTTTGTTCTTTCGCCAAATAATAGTGCGCGACCAGCACCGCTTGTTGCTCTTTTAACAGGCGTTTGATGCGCGCTTTGAGAGCCGCTCTTGCAGCCGGCGACCGCACTGCAGGCACACGCGCCCAAGCATTGGCGGTGCAACTGGTGCCCAGATCCATCCGCGGGCGCTGGAATTCAACGGTTTTGATGGATAGAGCATGCATAGATAGTCGTCACTGAATAAGTCGTTTATGGGTTCGCGCAACTGCAGATTGCAGCGTTGATAACGGTTTGCGGCATCGTGGTTAGTGTTTACCTCAGCGGGATTCCCAAAGCCGGGAAGGTGCCCGGTAGCAAGATGCTGCGCTCAACCGTCTTGATATCGGTGCGTCCACAAAACGCCATCGTCAGGTCGAGTTCATTGGCGAGGATTTCCAGACACTTTGTCACGCCTGCTTCACCCATGGCTCCAAGGCCATACAGAAAAGCGCGCCCTATCAGGGTGCCTTTCGCGCCCAGTGCGACGGCTTTGAGTACGTCCTGACCCGAACGGATGCCACCATCCATCCATACTTCCATGCGCTTCCCTACCGCGTCGACAATGGCTGGCAAAGCTTCAATGGACGACTGTGCTCCGTCAAGTTGACGGCCACCGTGATTAGACACGATGAGCGCATCAGCGCCGGAGTCGGACGCGAACTGGGCATCTTCTGAATCGATAATACCTTTGAGAATCAGCTTACCGTCCCAGCGTTTTTTAACCCACGCCACATCGTCCCAATCCATGCTGGGGTCAAACTGTTGTGCAGTCCACGAAGACAGCGAAGATAGGTCATCGACTCCCGTAGCGTGTCCGATGATGTTTCCAAAGCCGTGACGTTTTGTACCAAGCATGCCCATGCACCAACGCGGTTTGGTCAAAAGATTCAGGATACTGCGAGGCGTCAGCTTCGGCGGCGCGGACAGGCCATTCTTTAGGTCTTTGTGGCGCTGGCCTAAAATCTGCAAATCCAATGTCAGCATCAGAGCCGAGCACTTGGCCGCCTTCGCCCGGTCGATCAGACGCTCCATAAAATCGCGGTCACGCATCATATAAAGCTGGAACCAGAACGGTGCCGAGGTGTGCGCCACAATGTCTTCAAGCGAACATATGCTCATCGTTGACAGCGTGAAAGGAATCCCGAAAGTCTCTGCGGCGCGCGCGGCAAGAATCTCTCCGTCCGCATGCTGCATGCCGGCTAGCCCGGTGGGCGCGATTGCTACCGGCATCGCTATGTCCTGCCCAAGCATTTGAGTGCGGATACTGCGGTTTTCTAAGTTGACGGCAACGCGCTGTCGCAGCTTAATCTTCTGAAAATCGGTCTCGTTGGCGCGGTAGGTACTTTCTGTCCAAGAGCCGGAATCGGCATAGTCATAAAACATTTTTGGCACGCGCTTCTTCGCCAATACGCGCAAGTCCTCGATATTGGCTATGACAGATTTCATGGAAATACGCCTCCCACTTTCCCGGCGATGAAACTCAATAGGTCGGCATCGTGCCGTCGACTTGCTGAGCCCAGGCATGGACGCCGCCTGTCAGGTTGCTAATTTTGGTAAAACCATGCTGTTCCAAAAACAACGCGACTTGCATGCTGCGCACGCCGTGGTGGCAGATGCAGACGATCGGCTGCTCCGCGTCCAGTTCGGACAGCTTGCCGGGGATGGTATTCATCGGCATCGTCAACGCCCCATCAATATGACAGGTCTGAAATTCCCACGGCTCACGTACGTCGAGTAATACGGGTTTCTCGCGCGCTGCATTCTCGATCCATGCGGCCAGTTCTGGTGTAGTCAAGTTTTGCATTGTTGAGCGTCCCTTCGCGGGCAAATAAGGCTGCCTGCCGGCCCTACACCGACCCAATAGGCTTCTTCCCCCTAGTTTTGGTTTCTGCGCAGAGCACACATCAAAACACCCCTGCCGCATGCGCCTGCTGATCAGCATGGTACGAGCTGCGCACCAACGGGCCAGATGCGGCATGCAGGAAGCCCATCTTGCGGGCTTCTTCCGCATACATCTTGAAGGTGTCGGGGTGTACATAGCGGCGCACCGGCATGTGACCGCCGGACGGCTGCAGGTACTGGCCGATGGTCAACATGGAAACATCGTGGGCGCGCAGGGCGCGCAGCACTTGCAGGATTTCCTCATCGGTCTCGCCCAACCCGACCATGAGGCCGGACTTGGTCGGTATGGTTGGATGCGCGGACTTGAAGCGTTGCAGCAGGTTGAGTGAGTTTTGAAAATCCGCACCGGGGCGTGCTTCCTTGTATAAACGCGGGACCGTTTCAATGTTGTGGTTCAATACATCCGGCGGCGCGGTGCCGAGGATTTCCAATGCATGGTCCAGCCGGCCACCAAAGTCTGGTGTCAGGATTTCAATGTAGGTGTTGGGTGAGACTGCGCGGATGCGCTTGATGCATTCGACGAAATGGCCGGCCCCGCCATCGCGCAAATCATCTCGGTCAACCGATGTGATGACGACGTAATTGAGTTTCATCAAGGCGATGGTTTGGGCGAGGCGTTCCGGCTCGTTGACGTCCAGCGGGTTGGGACGTCCCGTGCTGACGTTGCAGAACCTGCAGCGCCGCGTGCATTTGTCGCCCATGATCATGAAGGTTGCGGTGCCTTTGCTCCAACACTCGCCGATGTTGGGGCAGGATGCCTCTTCGCACACCGTCACCAGTTTGTTGGCGCGCACGATGTCCTTGATCTCACGGAAGCGGCCCAAGGGTGACGCTGCCTTGACGCGGATCCAGTTTGGTTTTGGCAATCTTTCGGCGGGATCGATCTCGTCGCGTTTGGTCTTGAGGCTACCTCTTTGTTTGTGCGGCGGATGGGTAGTCACGGCTGTCAACGACGTGGTTTCGGTTGTCATGGCGTCCTGAGTAAGCAAGTTACGCCACACGCGCCAAAGCAAGAAATTCCGTGCGCAGCGCCAGATTGGGTAGAAGTTCGCCGAGCATGGCTGACGTTATGGTTTCCTCTCCCTGGGTGCGAATGCCGCGGCTTTCCATGCACGTGTGTCGGCAGCGAATGACCACGCCGACCGCTTTCGGTTCCAGATGCGTCATCAAGGCGTTGGCAATTTGAATCGTGAGCCGTTCCTGCACCTGCAGCCGCTTGGAAAAGCAATCGACCAGGCGCGTCAGCTTTGACAGGCCCACTATCTTTCCGTCGGGAACATAGCCGATCGTGGCCTGACCAAAGAAAGGTGCCAGGTGGTGCTCGCAATGGCTATAGACAGGGATGCCTCGTACCACGATGAGTTCGTTGTACTCCTGCGCCCCGTCTTCGAACGCTTTTAGACATTCAGCCGGGTCTTGGGCATATCCGGCAGTCCAGTGCTTCCAGGCCTTTGCAACGCGGGACGGTGTTTCTACAAGGCCGGCTCTATCAGGATCCTCCCCCAAACTGGCTAGAAATCGACGCCAGTCCTGCTCGGTAAACGCTTGTTCTGGCATCTGTGCTTTTTCTGTCGGGGCCGGTGCCTGTAAAATGGCTTTTCCGATCGCTCTCGCCGTAAAATTTTGATTCATACGATACCTTATCTTTATTGAGTCTCTTGCCGATCCTGCGCCAGCCCAATCAGCCATTGCAAACCGACCGAGGAACGAGCTATTTAGATGGACCCTGCTGAATGGTCGATGCATGCCCGGCTTCTTCCAGGGTCATGGCGATGATGTTCAGTGCGTGCACCCGCTCCGGCATCCAGTCGGACACGGCGTTATAGACCAGCCGATGCCTGGCGATGCGCTGCAATTCATTGAACCTAGCGTCGATCACCCGGACTCGAAAATGCCCGGCACCACCCGCAGCGCCGGCGTGGCCGACGTGCAAATGGCTCTCGTCCTCGACCTGGATCACGGCCTCGGGAAATGCCTGCAAAAAGCGTTCCAGCAATGCATCGTGCGTGGGTTTCATGGCGTTTTTTCCTGCATGTTTTCCTCGATATGGCGGCCCACCGGACTGGGCACCCGGCAACACATTAAGATGAACAACTGACCTCCCGGTTCGCCGCCCAAGTGGGTGGCATACGGATTTGGCTCAGTGCGTAACGCCGGATAAAATTTGTCGATCGCGTGATCGGTCAACTGCCGATTTCAAACCTAAACCGCCACGACTTCGATGTCCGGTTCAATCGATCGAACTAGGTTCTCGATGCCTCGGAGCGTGCCGGCTATCGAGCTTGGACAGGTGCCGCACGCGCCCTGGTAGTGCACGCTGAGCTGGTTGCCATCGAGACCGACCACGTGGAGGTCGCCGCCGTCGCCTTGCAGAGCGGGGCGGATCTGCTCGTCGAGCAGCACGTTGATTTTATCGAGGCGCTGCTGATCCCCGGGGCTTAGGCCGGCGATTGCAGTGGTCGCCGCCGCAACCGTGGCGGCCGATTGTTGATCCGCCGCCGGCGCAGCGCGGATCGGCTCAGCGACTTTGCGCACCAACTCCGGCCAGTCGGCTTCGCCGTCCTGTGTCACCGTGATCCATTTATCAACGTAAAACACATTGCTTACATGCTCGATGTCGAACAGCGCGGTAGCGAGCGCATCGTCCTTCGCCTGCCCGGCGTTTTCATATGAACGCGTTATCCCCCAGGTCAGCGGCTCCTTGAGCACGAACTTCACCGCGTTCGGGTTGGGGGTGTCTTCAATTTCTGCTATTTTAGGCATCTCAATCTCCTCAAAGCGGGGCCACCATCTTGGTGCCGAAAATACGGCAACCCCGTTGAATGGATGCCCCGCTCATAATCCGTTTCAATGTCATCAACCCACCGCTGAATTGATCAACTTCTGCAATTCACCTTGCTCATACATCTCGCGCACAATATCGGCGCCACCGACAAATTCGCCCTTGATGTAGAGCTGCGGAATGGTTGGCCAGTTGGCATAAGCCTTGATGCCATCGCGGATTTCCGGGTCGGCCAGCACGTCCACGGCGGCAAAGTCCTGCACACCGCACGCCTTGAGTATCTGCACCGTCGCGCCGGAAAAACCACACTGCGGGGACTGCGGCGTGCCTTTCATGTACAGCACGACGGCATTGGTTGTGACCTGATTGCGAATTTTTTCCTGTACGTTCATCTTTCATTTCTCCAAAGTTATTTCATGGCCGATTGTGTCCAACCTTCTGGCGTAAATGTGCGCATGGCCAGCGCGTGAATCTCCGCGCGCATGCGATCTCCGAGAGTCAGATACACCAGCTGATGCTGCTGCACCATGTTCTTGCCGGTGAATTGCGGGCTCACGATCACCGCTTCGAAGTGCTGGCCATCATCGCCCAGCACTTCCACATGATCGCAGGGCAGGCCAGTCATAATGGTGCTTCTCAGCTCATCCGCAGTCATCCTCTTATCCTCTCAACGGGGTACTCTGTGGCAAAAAACAGGGGCATTCTCACGCGTTGCCGATCGGCGCGCGCATCGGATCATTCTCGGCTTCGGTCGACGTGCTGGCGACCGAATTAAACGCGGCGTGCAGGGTGTGCCACGGCAGGATCGCGCATTTGACGCGCGTCGGCAGGTCGCACACGCCAGCGAATACCGCGAGCCGTCCGATGTGATTCGGGCTGTCAAGGTTGAGCTTACCGGTCGCCATGGCGAGAAATTCCTGAATCAGAATTTCCGCGTTCGCACGCGTTTTCCCCTTGACAGCGGACGTCATCATCGACGCCGACGCCTTGCAGATCGCGCATGACTCACCCTGAAACGCGATGCAGGCTATGCACTCGCGATCGAAATTGAGCGCCACACTGATGTGATCGCCGCACAGCGGGTTGTGGCCCACCGCATGGTGGCTCGCGTGCGCTAGCGTGCCGTAATTGCGCGGCTTCTTGTTGTGGTCGAGGATGACCTCTTGATACAGCGCTTTATAGTTGGCCATTACGCAAACACCTTCTGCACGCTGCGAATGCCGGCGATCAGTGCATCGACCTCCGCCAGTGTGTTGTAGAACGCAAACGAGGCGCGCGCGGTGGCCGACACTTTGAAGCGCTGCATCACCGGCTGCGCGCAATGATGCCCGGTGCGCAGCGCGACGCCGTCCTGATTGAGCAGGGTGCCGACGTCGTGCGGATGCACGCCGTCAACGGTGAACGATATGACCGAGGCCTTGTTTTTGGCGGTGCCGATAATGCGCACGCCCGGCATGCGGGTCATTTGTGCGGTGGCGTAATTGAGCAGATCGAGTTCGTGCGTGGCGATGGCGTCCATGCCGATGGCCGAGAGGTAATCGACGGCGGCACCCAGCCCGATGGCGGCGGCAATCGGCGGCGTTCCGGCCTCGAATTTATGCGGGATGGTGTTGTAGGTGGTTTTTTCGAAGGTCACCGACAAAATCATGTCGCCGCCGCCCTTGAAGGGCTGCATTTTTTCCAGCAGCGCGGCCTTGCCATACAGGACGCCGATACCGGTCGGGCCGCACAACTTGTGGCCGGAAAATGCGTAGAAGTCGCAATCCAGATCCTGCACGTCAACCTGCAGGTGCGGCACCGCCTGCGCGCCGTCAACCAGTACCCGCACGCCGTGCGCGTGTGCGAAAGCGATCATCTGCTTGACCGGGTTGATGCTGCCCAGCGCGTTCGAAACGTGCATCACGCCGACAAGCTTGGTGCGCTCGTTGAACAGATTTTCATATTCATCGATCAGCAGTTCACCGGCGTCGTTGATCGGTACCACACGAATCTTCGCGCCGGTTTCTTCGGCCAGCATTTGCCACGGAACGATGTTCGAATGGTGCTCGAGCGTGGTCAAAATAATCTCGTCGCCGGCCTTGATGAACTTGCGGCCGTAGCCGTGCATCACCAGATTGATCGCATCGGTGGTGCCGCTGGTGAAGATCACTTCGCGCTCTTCGGGTGCGTTGATGAAGCGCTGCAGCTTGCGCCGCGCGGCCTCGTATTCGGCGGTCGCGGTCTCCGACAAATAATGCACCGCGCGGTTGATGTTGGCGTGCTCGCTCGTCTGGTAGCGCACCAGGCGGTCGATCACCGGTTGCGGCATCTGGCTCGATGCGGCGTTGTCGAGATAGACCAGCGGCTTGCCGTCGATCTGGAGTTGGAGGATCGGAAAGTCAGCGCGTATGCGCTCGACATCGAATGGTTCCATAGCGGGCATCCTGCTGGTCGTTGTCACGCCAGGCGCGGACGACAGCAGGACGGGTGCCGATGGGGAGGCGAGTGCGGTCTGGACGGCGTTCATGACTGGCTGCTGGTTTGTTCGAGCACCGTCTGTTCGAGCCGGTGCTTGAGCGATGCGATGGGGATGCGCTCGATGATCTCGGCACCGAAGGCATAAGTCAGCAGATTGCGCGCGAGGCTATCGGACAGCCCGCGACTCTTCAGATAAAACACTTCCTCGCTGTCGAGCTGACCGATGGTCGCGCCATGCGTGCATTTCACGTCGTCGGCGAAAATCTCCAACTGCGGTTTGGTATCGACGTGGGCCTTGCCGGTGAGTAGCAGGTTGCGGCTCGACTGTACCGAGTCGGTGCGCTGCGCGCCCTGACGCACCATGACCTTGCCGTTGAACACCGCATGCGCGCTGCCGCCGACGATGCATTTGTGCAGCTGGCGGCTCACGCCGTGCGGTTTGGCGTGGTCAATGCAGGTATGGGTATCGGCCAGCTGATTGGCTGCGATCAGTGCCAGCCCGTCGACCGCGCACTCGGCACCTTCGGCCAGCAACACGTCGAGGTTGTAGCGCGAAATCTGTGCGCCCAGCGCGACGCTCACCGACTGATAATTGCTCGAACGCCCAAGGGACGCCGCGCAATTGGCAATATGAAACGCTTTACTGCCTTCGCGCTGAATCCGGATGTGATTCACACGCGCATTGTCTTCCAGCGCGATTTCGGTCACAGCGTTGGTGAAATGCGCTTCTTCTTGCCAACGCGGTTGGTACAACACGACGTAATCCTCGATCACCGTCACTACGCTACCAGACTCGGCAACCACCAAGCAACGGGGAGTGCTTACAACCTCTTTTTGCGTCGCAATAAACAGCAGATGCACCGGCGCGGCAAGCGCCACGTTGCGCGGCACCACAATCACTGCCGCATCATGCAGGAAGGCCGTATTGAGCGCAGCGAATACGTTGTCACGGAAGGCTGCGTGACGGCCGAGATGTGCTTCGATCGCCGCAGCGTGCGTGGCAAGTACCGTCGGCAGGTTGGACACCACCACGCCGCTGTTTGAAGCCGCACTAGACAACTGCGGCGCATAGATACCATCAACAAACACCAGTCGGGTGGTTGCTTCTTCAATATAAAAATGAGCGATATCAGCGGCTTCCAGATAGGTTGCGCTGAGTGCCGGAGAAAACGACAGTTTGGTAAGCTGAGAAATATCGGTAAAGCGCCACTCCTCGTCGCGCAGGGTGGGCAGCGTCAGCACGTCGAGTCGATTGACCGCCTCGGCGCGCAGCGCGTTGATCCACGGCAACGGACTGGTCGGCAACTGCGGCTGGCCTGCCAGCAGCGTTTCGAGGTAACCCGCAACGGGTCGGCGAATAGAGGTGACTGTGCTCATGCCGCCCCCTCCGCGACCCTCGTCTCGCTCGCCGCCTGGTGCTCGGCACCGACCCAGTCGTAGCCTCGTTCCTCAAGCTCCAGCGCCAGATCCTTGCCGCCGGTCTTGATGATGCGGCCCGCCTCCATCACGTGCACGTAGTCGGGCACGATGTAGTTGAGCAGTCGCTGGTAGTGCGTCACCAGAACAATGGCGTTGTCCTTGTTGGCGAGCTGGTTGACGCCCTGAGAGACGATCCTGAGCGCGTCGATGTCGAGGCCGGAATCGGTCTCATCGAGGAGTGCCAAGCGGGGTTCGAGTAGCGCCATTTGCAAGATTTCGTTGCGCTTTTTCTCGCCGCCGGAGAAGCCTTCGTTGACACTGCGGTCCAGAAAATCGGGACCTATTTCGAGCAGCTTCATCTTCTCGCGCACGAAGTCGTCAAACTCGAGCGGGTCGAGTTCTTCCTTGCCGCGCTGCGCCTGCACCGTGTTGTAAGTCAGGCGCAGAAACTGGCTGTTGGCGACACCGGGTATCTCGATCGGATATTGAAAGGCCAGAAACAGACCGGCACGGGCACGCTCCTCGGGCGCAAGCTCAAACAGGTTTTTGCCTTCGAACAGCACGCTGCCGGCGGTCACCTCATACGCCGTGTGACCAGCGAGCACCTTTGCAAAGGTGCTCTTGCCCGAGCCGTTCGGCCCCATGATGGCATGTACCTCGCCGCTCTTCACCGTGAGATCGACGCCTTTGAGAATTTCGATGCCGTTCACGGTCGCGCGCAGCCCGCGCACTTCGAGCAGGGTTTTGCTATCTTGCAGAATCATCCGACACTTCCTTCTAGCTTGAAACTGAGCAGCTTGGTCGCCTCGACCGCGAACTCCATCGGCAATTGTTGAAATACGTCTTTGCAGAATCCGTTGATGATCATCGACACCGCCGCCTCGGCACCGATCCCGCGCTGCGCGAAGTAGAACAGCTGATCCTCCCCGATCTTCGAGGTCGAGGCCTCATGCTCGACCGTGGAGCTGTTGTTGCGCACCTGGATGTAGGGGAAGGTGTTGGCGCCGGACTGATCACCAATCAGCATCGAATCGCATTGCGAATAATTGCGTGCGTTGGTGGCGGTCGGCGTAATCCTGACCAGCCCGCGGTAGCTGTTGTTGGAACGCCCGGCCGAGATACCTTTACTGACAATGGTGCTGCGCGTGTTCTTGCCAATGTGGATCATCTTGGTGCCGGTGTCGGCCTGCTGCAGGTGGTTGGTGACGGCGACCGAATAGAACTCGCCGACCGAGTTGTCGCCACGCAGTATGACGGACGGATACTTCCAGGTAATCGCCGATCCGGTCTCGACCTGGGTCCACGAAATGCGCGAGTTGACACCTTTGGCCAGGCCGCGCTTGGTCACGAAATTGTAAACGCCGCCGACACCGTTTTCGTCGCCCGCATACCAGTTCTGCACCGTCGAGTATTTGATCTCGGCGTTGTCGAGAGCCACCAGCTCGACCACCGCCGCATGCAACTGGTTGGTGCTGAATGCGGGTGCAGTGCAGCCTTCAAGATAGGAGACCGACGCCCCTTCCTCGGCAATGATGAGTGTGCGCTCGAACTGCCCAGTTTCCTCGGTGTTGATGCGGAAGTAGGTCGACAAATCCATCGGGCACTTGACGCCCTTGGGGATGAAGCAGAACGAGCCGTCGGTGAACACCGCCGAGTTGAGCGCGGCGTAAAAGTTGTCGCCGGTCGGCACCACCGTACCGAGATACTTCTTCACCAGCTCTGGATGCTCCAGCACCGCCTCCGACATCGAACAGAAAATGACGCCGACCTCGGCCAGCTTGTGCTTGTAGGTGGTCGCCACCGACACGCTGTCGAAAATAACATCGACCGCAACGCCAGCCAGCGCCATGCGCTCGTGCAGCGGCACGCCGAGTTTCTCGAAGGTGCGCAGCAATTCAGGATCGACCTCGTCCATGCTGTTCAACTTCGGCTTCTGCTTGGGCGCCGCATAGTAGCTGATCGCCTGATAATCAATTTTCGGATAGTGGACGTTGGGCCATGTCGGCTCATCCATCTTGAGCCACGCCGCATAAGACTTGAGCCGGAACTCGAGCAGCCATTCAGGCTCGTTCTTCTTGGCCGAAATCATCCGGATGGTGTCTTCATTGAGCCCTTTCGGCGCGACATCAGACTCGATGTCAGTGACGAAACCGTGCTTGTAGGGCTGGTTGATGATATTTTGCAGTACTGCACTCATTTAATTGACTCCCATATCATTTAGACCGAGAAAATCCTTGGCGCGCACTGATCAGGCAGAGAAGGACGACCCGCAACCGCAGGTAGAAGTAGCGCCGGGATTCTTGATCACAAACTGCGCACCCTCCAACCCATCCTGATAATCAATTTCCGCGCCCACCAGATACTGGAAGCTCATCGGGTCAATCAATAGCTGTACGCCATTCTTGTTCAGCACGGTGTCGTCTTCATTGATCACTTCGTCGAAAGTAAAACCATACTGAAGACCGGAACAGCCACCGCCGCTAACGAACGCGCGCAACTTCAAGTCGGGGTTGCCGTCTTCCTCGATCAGCGCCTTCACCTTGTTGGCCGCGCTGTCGGTAAACAGTATCGGGTCCGGCATTTTAATTTCAGTCACTTGCATTTCGGTTACTGCGTTCATGAATGCCTCCGTATAGTCGCTGACAACAATATTCCTGCATCGCTTTGAATTCTGTTTTTCTCCCCGGCACCTGCTTGTCCTTCGCCGGTTCAGGACATGCTTGGTGGTGAAGTTGTTACGCCTTTGCTTTTTCCGCTTTATCTTTCATGTTGAAGCTCTCGCCACAGCCACATTCGCTTTCGACGTTGGGGTTGTCGAATTTGAACATCTGCTTGAGCCCTTCCTTGATGAAATCGATACGCGAGCCGTCGAGGAACGACAGGCTGTTGGCATCGATCAGCACAAGGGCGTTGTGCGACTCGAAGGTGTGATCTCCCGCGCGCACTTCGTCGGCGTAGTCGAAGGTGTGAGCCAAGCCGGAACAGCCGACTTTTTTGACGCCGATGCGCAGGGCAATCCCCTTGCCGCGCTTTGCGAGTTGGCTATGAATCTGTTTTGCCGCATTTTCAGTCAATGTAATTGCCATAAGTTAACCTCAAAGTAACCAAAGAGAGCACCGGAATCAGCGGGAAAATCCAAGGTAAGTATGTGATCAAGGTAAACGTGGGTCATGGCCTCATGCCCGTTTTGCTTCGCCTTGTGCTCGTCCACGAACTGATTGACCGTGATCGCCTGGAAGTCGCTCGCGCCGCCACAAGACCGACATATCTAGTATCGCTTCGAAACTATCTCTTGTCAACATAGTTTTTAAACGCTACTATCTGCACATGACAAAGGAGTTGAAAATGAACAGTCGTGCTATTGCGGAGTTGGTCTTTCACTTGGGGCGCATAGCGTCCGGCGAGGGGCTCGTGGAGGGGCTGACGGCAGCCCAGTGGGCGGTGCTCAGATACTTTGCGCAGGCCAACCGCTTCTCGCGCACGCCGTCCGCTTTCGCCGCGTTCCATGGCACGACCCGGGGCACGGCGTCGCAGACAATCAAAAGCCTCGAAACCCAAGGCTATCTGACACGCATGCGGTCAGAGGACGACAGGCGCAGTGTCCGGCTCGTTCTGACCGATAAAGCCAGGGGCATTCTTGCGAACGACCCCTTCGAATCCCTGGTTCGTGCTGCGGACTTCCTACCCCCCAGTGTCCAAGGCCACTTCGCCAGTGCCTTGCAGCGCATGCTCGGTCAGGTGGCGCAAGAGAGAGGCAAAGCTCCCTTCGGCACCTGCACGTCGTGTCAACATCTGGAAAGCGACGGCTGCAGCCGGGAGGGACAGACGCCCTATGCGTGCGGGTTCTCGCGCGAACCGCTGCTTCTGGAGGAGCTGGGCGGGGTCTGCATCAACTTCGTCCAAGGCAAGCCGATGACGGTGAAGGACCCTGTCGCCGGAGCCGCACCGCGATGAGTCCTGTGCCCGCTTCAGCGATCACTATCGCAGACGGCGAGATCACCCTTGATGCCGAGCTGCTCGCGCCTAAGCTCGGCCTGTCGGCCAACACCGATCACCCAAGTCTGCTCGACCTCGTCAGGACAGCGTCATGATTGCCACAGCTACAGATCCCGCTGCGGCGACAACCGTGGAGGACAACCCGTCTGAAACGCTCACCCGCCAAACGCTGGGGTCACGGTCTTGCATCATCGCATTTCATCCCGCATCCAGTTCCAAGGTCTGAAACTCGCCGTTCCACGCGCGTTTCCAAGCAAAACAGGCCGAAACAGCGCTTCCCTGCTAGAGTTTCGATAATTTTTTGAACCACACTAGAGGCTGGTGACCCGCCAAACCGCGTGGCTCATTCCGCCGCGTTGCGCAAGCGCTGACGCAGCTTTCGTGCGGCTAACACCAGCGCCAGACACACGACCCCAGCGACGGCACCAATCACGCCATCGAGTACGGTTGGCAAGGTCGCATCAAGCAGCAATCCGGCGTAAGGAATACCGCTGGAGAGCAATGCGATGACGCCGATCGCATGTTGCAGCGGCGGCACGCCGTGCACGAGGATGCTGCCGCCGACCAAGAACATGGCTGCCGTTCCCGCAACTGAGAGAAACTTCATGAGCAACGGCGCGGCCTTGAGCAAGACGATGCCGAACTGTCGCAACAGGTGCGCGATAGGTCCGCGACCTTCACGTCGCAACAGTGCCAACCCCGCGTCATCGAGCTTGACGATGCCCGCCACCAGTCCGTAGACGCCGATGGTCATCGCAATCGCAATGACGGTTAGCACGCTGGCCTTTTGCATGAAGGGCGCGGCGGCGACGGTGCCGAGCGAAATGACGATGATCTCTGCTGAGAGAATGAAATCAGTGCGTAACGCGCCTTTGATCTTGTCTTTTTCGAGGGCGACAAAATCGACTTCCGGATGGGTCATCGCCTCGGTGAGTGCTTGCCGGTGTGCTGCTAGGACGTCTTGCGGATACAGAAACTTGTGCGCAATTTTTTCCACACCCTCGTAGCACAGAAACGCGCCGCCGATCATCAACAAGGGCGTGATCGCCCACGGTGCCAGGACGCTAATGGCCAGCGCTGCCGGGATCAGAATCGCTTTATTGATGAACGATCCTTTGGCGACGACCCACACCACCGGCAGTTCACGCTCGGCTTTCAGGCCGGCGAGCTGATGTGTATTCAACGCCAAATCGTCACCGAGCACGCCCGCCGTTTTCTTCGCCGCAACTTTGCTCATGACGGCGACGTCGTCAAGGACAGCGGCGATATCGTCGATCAGGAGGAGCAGACTGGAACCGGCCATGGGGGATTCAGCGGGGCGGGAAAGTGCAGAGTCTACTTGGTCAGGTGGGGGTCGCGCATTCGCTGGCAAAGTGCGCGATTGCGTGTGTGATCGATGCACGAACACTTGACTCAGAGCAAGCAAATCCGCGACCGACATGTCGGCTCAGAATGACCGTAAATGGCGGCGACTTTTCAATACGCGCGTACCGTTGCGCAGGCAGCACTCTCTGAACCACAGCATTTAGACAAGAGGTGCCCAAGAAGCTAACTTAAGGAACTCATTGATCCCCCAAAACACCTTGCACTCGCGCTCGTACTCGCGTCGTTTGCCTCCAGTCAATAACGATGCCGGTCTGTCGGATGCCGGCTAGGCTGTCACCGTCGGCCAAGATCCACGCGTGCTCGCCGTGGGTATTCGCCACACGTTCTAATCAGCTTCACGAAATTTAGTCCCGCCGACGGGCGCTGGTTGACATCAGCGCCCGTTTTGTTTGGGCGCATCCGCGACTGCGACCGTGCAGAAAACTGGGATACTTCACATCCTTTCAATGGCTTCACTCGAACCTGCATGTCAAATCACTTTTACGCGCATCTCGCCAGCACGCTATCGCAGATCGAGCACGACGGCTTTTACAAGCGCGAGCGCCTGATCGCGACGCCGCAACAAGCGCGTATCAAACTCGACTCGGGCGCAGAGGTCATCAATTTTTGTGCGAACAACTATCTCGGTTTGGCCGACGATCCGCGGGTGATTGCCGCCGCCAAACAAGGCCTGGATGCGCACGGCTTTGGCATGGCCTCGGTGCGTTTTATTTGTGGCACGCAAACCAGTCACCGCACGCTCGAAGCCGCGATTTCCGCTTTTCTCGAAACCGAGGACACGATTTTGTATTCGTCGTGCTTTGACGCCAACGGCGGACTGTTCGAAACGCTGTTGGGCGAAGAAGATGCCGTCATCAGCGACGCGCTCAACCACGCCAGCATCATTGACGGTATTCGCCTGTGCAAAGCAAAACGCTTTCGCTACCAGAACAACGACATGGCCGATCTCGAAACGCAGTTGCAAGCGGCGGATGCGGCTGGGGCAGGCTTCAAGATGATCGCCACGGATGGCGTGTTTTCGATGGACGGCATCATCGCCAACTTGAAGTCGATTTGCGATCTCGCCGACAAGTACCACGCCATCGTGATGGTCGATGATTCGCACGCGGTAGGATTTGTCGGTGCGCGCGGCCGTGGCACGCCGGAATTTTGTGGCGTAGCCGATCGTGTCGATATTTACACCGGCACCCTTGGCAAGGCGCTCGGTGGCGCATCCGGCGGCTACGTTGCGGCGCGACGTGAAGTGGTGGACCTGCTGCGGCAACGTTCTCGCCCGTATTTATTTTCCAATTCGCTGGCACCGTCGATTGTTGCGGCGTCCCTCGCGGTGCTGAAATTGCTGAATTCGGAAGAGGGCGCAGCGCTGCGCCAGCGTGTGCATGCCAACGCTGCACAGTTTCGCGCGGCGATGAGTGCGTCGGGTTTCACACTGGTGCCGGGTGAACATCCCATCGTACCGGTGATGCTCGGTGAGGCGCAACTTGCGACGCGCATGGCGGATGCGCTGTTGCTAGAGGGCATTTATGTGATCGGCTTTAGTTTTCCGGTGGTGCCAAAGGGCAAGGCGCGCATTCGCACCCAGCTCTCGGCCGCACACACGCCAGAACAAATTGATCGCGCTGTGGCGGCGTTTGCCAACGTTGGCCGCGCGCTCGGCGTCATTCAGTAATTACGCATCCAGGACAGGATTGATGAAAGCACTTGCCAAACTTGAACGTGCCCCAGGGTTGACCATGACGGATGTGCCGATGCCAGTGGTCGGACACAACGACGTCATGATTCGCATCCACAAGACGGCCATTTGCGGCACCGACATTCACATCTGGAAATGGGACGAGTGGGCGCAAAACACCATTCCCGTGCCGATGCACGTCGGGCACGAGTACGTCGGTGAAATTGTCGAAATGGGCCAGGAAGTGCGTGGCTTCGCGATCGGTGATCGCGTTTCCGGCGAGGGGCATATCACTTGTGGTCACTGCCGCAATTGTCGCGCGGGTCGTCGGCATCTGTGTCGCAACACCGTCGGCGTCGGCGTCAATCGCGAGGGCTCGTTTGCCGAATTTCTGGTGATCCCGGCCTTCAACGCCTTCAAGATTCCCGACAGCATCAGTGATGATCTGGCCGCGATTTTTGATCCCTACGGCAACGCGACTCACACGGCGCTGTCGTTCAATCTGGTCGGCGAAGATGTATTGATCACGGGCGCGGGGCCGATTGGCATCATGGCCGTGGCGATTGCGCGACACGTCGGCGCGCGACATATTGTCATCACCGACGTCAACGACTATCGCCTCGACCTCGCGATGAAGATGGGCGCGACGCGCGCGGTCAATGTTGCCAAGTCAACCCTCAAGGACGTGATGCAAGCGTTGGGCATGGTCGAAGGCTTCGACGTCGGCATGGAAATGTCTGGCGTGCCGTCGGCGTTTCAAAGTTTGCTCGAAAGCATGAACCACGGCGGCAAGGTCGCGCTGCTCGGCATTCCACCGTCAAACACCGTGATCGACTGGAATCAGGTGATTTTCAAAGGACTTGAAATCAAGGGCGTGTATGGTCGTGAAATGTTCGAGACCTGGTACAAGATGGTGGCGATGCTGCAAAGCGGGCTCGATCTGAATCCAATCCTCACGCATCAATTTCCGGTGGCCGATTTCAAGCGCGGGTTCGAGACCATGCTGTCGGGGCAGTCGGGCAAGGTGATATTGAATTGGCGGTAACGCGCAGTGGTCGTCGCGTCGCGCGAATCGCCGCATCCGGCGTTTTCAGCTAAACTACGCAGCTTCAGGCGCATAGCTCAGCTGGTTAGAGCACCACCTTGACATGGTGGGGGTCGTTGGTTCGAGTCCAATTGCGCCTACCAATTTTTTGAACGACAACACATCATGGTTATGACACCGCTGACTACGCCAAGAGGATTTTTTCGCTAGCCGCGTAGTGTGGTTTGATCCTGTTCATTCACAAAAAGCGCGGCACCAGCCGCGCTTTTTTGTTTTTGAGGTGTTGTTTTTTGTGTCCAGCATTGCAAAGGGTTTTCCATGATTTCGATTACGCTCCCAGATCAATCGGTCCGTCAGTTCGATAGCCCCGTCTCAGTGGCCGAGGTCGCGGCGAGCATTGGCGCGGGATTGGCCAAAGCCGCGCTCGCCGGTAAGGTCAATGGACAAGTGGTGGACACGAGCTACGTCATCGCGCAAGACGTTGCGCTGGCGATCATCACCGACAAGGATGCCGATGGCCTTGATGTGATTCGTCATTCGACGGCGCATTTGCTGGCCTACGCGGTCAAAGCACTGTTTCCGGACGCGCAAGTCACCATCGGTCCGGTGATCGAAAACGGTTTCTATTACGATTTTTCGTATAAGCGCCCTTTTACGCCAGACGATTTGGCGGCGATCGAAAAGAAGATGACCGAACTCGCCAAGTTAGACGAAAAAGTCACGCGAAAAGTGTTGCCGCGCGATGAGGCGGTCGCGTATTTCAAAGGGATTGGTGAAGCCTACAAGGCGGAGATCATTGCCTCGATCCCGGCCGATCAGGACGTGTCGCTCTACACCGAAGGCAGTTTCACTGATCTGTGCCGCGGCCCGCACGTGCCGTCCACCGGCAAACTCAAAGTGTTCAAGGTCATGAAGGTTGCGGGTGCCTATTGGCGCGGTGACTCGAACAACGAAATGCTGCAGCGCATTTATGGCACTGCGTGGGCGAAAAAGGAAGATCAGGAGCAGTACCTGCACATGCTCGAAGAAGCAGAAAAGCGCGATCATCGCAAGCTCGGCAAGTTGCTCGATTTGTTTCATATGCAAGAAGAAGCGCCCGGGCTGGTGTTTTGGCACCCGAAGGGCTGGATCATTTGGCAGCAGGTCGAGCAATACATGCGGCGCGTGTACGAAACCAACGGCTATCAGGAAATTCGCTGTCCGCAGATTCTCAATCGCTCGCTGTGGGAGAAATCCGGGCACTGGGAGAATTACAAGGACAACATGTTTACCACCGAATCGGAAAAGCGCGACTACGCGATTAAGCCGATGAATTGCCCTGGGCACATTCAGGTGTTCAATTCGGATTTGCGCTCGTACCGCGATTTGCCGTTGCGCTATGGAGAGTTTGGCTCCTGCCATCGCAACGAGTCTTCGGGGTCGCTGCACGGCATCATGCGGGTGCGCGGCTTTGTGCAGGACGATGGCCACATTTTCTGTACCGAAGAGCAGATTCACCAAGAATGTCTGGATTTCACGCGGCTGCTGCAAAAGGTTTACGCCGATTTTGGCTTTACCGACATCATCTACAAGCTCTCGACGCGCCCCGACAAACGTGTCGGTTCGGACGAGGTGTGGGATAAATCAGAAAAAGCGCTCATCGATTCACTCAACGCCTGCGGCGTGGCGTGGGAAGAATTGAAGGGCGAGGGCGTCTTTTATGGCCCGAAGATCGAGTATTCGCTCAAGGACGCGCTCGGCCGCGTTTGGCAGTGCGGCACCATGCAGGTCGACTTCAATATGCCGGTACGTCTTGGCGCGGAGTACGTCGACGCCCATAGCACCCGGGTGGCCCCGGTGATGCTGCATCGGGCGATTGTGGGCTCACTTGAGCGCTTTATCGGCATCCTGATTGAAAACCACGCCGGGGCGCTGCCGCTGTGGCTGGCCCCGCTTCAAGTGGTTGCCATGAACGTCACCGAACACCAGGCAACCTACGTTTCTGAAGTCGTCGAAGGCCTCAAAGCGGCTGGAATTCGGGCTCAGGCTGATTTGCGGAATGAGAAAATTTCCTATAAAATACGGGAACATAGCGTGCAAAAAGTGCCTTATCAGTTGATTTTGGGCGATCAAGAACGGCAAGCCAAAACCGTGACTGCACGGCTCCGGGACGGCAAGGGTGGCGGCGAAAATCTGAC
This sequence comes from Usitatibacteraceae bacterium, assembly GCA_038901675.1. Lineage (GTDB taxonomy): Bacteria > Pseudomonadota > Gammaproteobacteria > Burkholderiales > Usitatibacteraceae > UKL13-2. The sequence goes on from JBCKPM010000025.1 coordinate 21,198, forward strand.
CCCGATGTCGCTTGAAGCATTCGTATCTCGCATAAAGGACGAAGTGGCGGCGAAGCACTAGCCGTAACCGGCGTCCCTTGCGTCATGTTTGATAGCCCGTATTTAAGCCCTTGAGGCGGCCAGGCTGGTTGCCCAAGATTGTCGTTAATGTTTAGGAGAGTTCTATCGCTACCGAAAAAGACGTTCGAATCAATCTGGAAATTCGTGGTGTTCCGGAAGTTCGATTGCTTGGCCCTGAGGGCGAAGCACTTGGCATTGTGAGTCTCGGCGACGCGCAACAGCGCGCTGAGACGGCGGAGTTGGATCTGGTGGAAATTGCCCCGACGGCAAAACCGCCCGTGTGCCGAATCATGGATTACGGCAAATTCAAATACCGTGAAGCAAAAAAAGCGCACGAAGCCAAACTGAAACAGAAGCAAATTCAGGTCAAGGAAGTCAAATTCCGTCCCGGTACTGATGATGGCGATTACAACATCAAGGTGCGTAACCTGAAGCGGTTTCTGGAAGAGGGCGATAAAACCAAGATTACGCTGCGGTTCAGAGGGCGTGAAATGGCGCATCAAGAGTTAGGTTTGCAGCTGTTGAAGCGAGTAGAGGCAGATTTGACCGAACTGGGGCAAGTTGAACAGTTCCCGAAAATGGAAGGCCGTCAGATGGTGATGATGATCGGTCCGCGCAAGAAGATTTAAGGTTGTACAGAGGCACCTCCCCCCTCGGCAGCATAAGTGAGGTAGCAGCACCAACAAGCCGACTTCAGGTTCAAAGTGTGGATAGGTTCCACCACCTGCTGCGGTAAGGCAACTTAGGAATCATCATGCCAAAAATGAAAACCAAGAGCGGAGCCGCCAAGCGGTTCAAGCCGCGCGGATCGGGATCGATCAAGCGCTCACATGCGTTCAAGCGCCACATCCTCACCAAGAAGACGACCAAGTCCAAGCGTCAATTGCGTGGAACGACTGAAATTCATGCCACCAACATGGTCAGTGTTCGCGCCATGTTGCCTTACGCGTAAAGGAGACCGCCATGCCTAGAGTTAAACGTGGTGTCACCGCCAAAGCGCGTCACAAAAAAGTACTAGAGCAAGCCAAGGGTTTCCGCGGCCGCCGCTCTACCGTCTATCGCATCGCCAAAGAAGCGGTGATGAAGGCCGGTCAATATGCCTACCGCGACCGCCGCAACAAAAAGCGCGTGTTTCGTTCGCTGTGGATTGCACGTATCAACGCCGCTGTGCGTGATGGCGGCATGACCTACTCGGCATTCATGAACGGCCTGAAAAAAGCCGCCATTGAAGTCGATCGCAAAGTGCTGGCGGATCTGGCGGTGATGGACAAGCCCGCATTTGCCCGATTTATCGAGCAAGCCAAAGCCGGGCTTGCCGCGTAGTCGCTTCAA
>JBCKPM010000026.1:0-22498 GCA_038901675.1 Usitatibacteraceae bacterium
TGCCTTCAGGCTTCGGCGCTCGCCGGACGCACTTCGTCGGCGAAATCCTAGCCGAGATTGGCGGCTTGGGCGTCGTAATACTCGATGGTCTCAGTCAACTCGCTGCGCGCTGTATCGAGAAAAACTTTAAACCAAATTGGAGTCACACATGTCTGAATCCATCGTCATCGTCGCCGCCAAACGCACCCCCATCGGTGCCATGAACGGTCAGCTCGTATCACTGACCTCGCCACAGCTTGCCGCAACGGCCATCAAAGCGGCGGTCGCCGCCTGTGGTGTCAAGCCTGAGGACATCACCGAAGCGATCATCGGCTGCGTGCTGCCCGCAGCGCTCGGTCAGGCACCGGCGCGACAGGCGGTGCTCGGCGCGGGGTTACTCAAGACGACGGCGTGTACCACCATCAACAAGGTGTGCGGTTCGGGCATGAAATCAGTCATGATGGCCTACGACGCCATCTTGGCCGGTTCGGCAAGCACGGTGCTCGCCGGTGGCATGGAGTCGATGTCCAACGCACCGCACCTGCTGCCGAAATCACGTCAGGGCTATCGCTACGGCCACTTCAAGGCGCTCGATCACATGGCCTACGATGGACTTGAGAACGCCTATGACGGCAAGTCGATGGGCATTTTTGCCGATGCGACTGCGGCCAAGTATGGATTCACGCGCGCCGATCAAGATGCGTTCGCCGCCGAGAGCGTTAAGCGCGCGCAAGCGGCCGTGGCCAGTGGTGCGTTTGTCGCGGAAATCGCGCCTGTAACGGTGTCTGGCAAAGGTGGTGACGTGCAGTTGGCAACGGATGAGCCGCCCGGGCTGTGCAAGCCGGAAAAAATTCCTTCACTGAAACCCGCGTTCAACAAAGACGGCACGGTGACGGCGGCATCGTCGTCGTCCATCTCCGACGGCGCCGCTGCCATCATTCTGATGAAAGAGTCAGACGCGATCGCCAAAGGCATCAAACCGATCGCGCGCATCGTCGGCCACGCGTCCAACGCCCACGAACCGGAGTGGTTCACCACGGCGCCCGTCGGTGCCATCGACAAACTGCATAAGCGCCTGGGCTGGAGTCCTGACAATGTTGATCTGTACGAAATCAACGAAGCGTTCGCCGTGGTGACGATGGCCGCGATGAAGGATTTGAATCTGCCGCACGCCAAGGTCAACATCAACGGTGGCGCCTGCGCGATGGGGCATCCGATCGGTGCCTCCGGTGCGCGCTTGATCGTCACGCTGCTGCATGCATTACAAGCGCGCGGCGGCAAGCGTGGCATCGCCGCGCTATGTATTGGTGGTGGCGAGGCAACGGCGCTGGCGGTTGAGATAATTTAACAAAACTCTACTATCTAAGCGCCTTTACAGACATTTTTGCCTGAAACGGCGCGCCAAATAAGGACTTATGCAATCTGTTCTCATTATCGGCGCCTCGCGCGGGTTGGGGCTTGAGTTTGTACGGCAATACCGCCGCGACGGCTGGCTGACGCTCGGCACTTGTCGCTCGCCTGAGCAGGATGCGTTGCTCGCAGCCGAAGGTGCCACCGCGATTCGGCTCGACGTGGCGGATGTGGATAGCTTCGAGAATCTGCGCCGAGCGCTCGACGGCAGCAGCATCGATGTTTGCATTTACAACGCGGGCGTCGGTGGTTCACGTGATGGTCCATCGGTGGCACCTTCCAAAGATCTGTTCAATCAAGTGATGCACGCCAACGTGTTCGGTGCCATGCACGCCATTCCGGTGGTGGCACCCGCACTCATGAAAGCGCGCGGCAAATTTGCCTTTGTCAGCAGCCGCATGGGTTCCATCGAACTCATGACCACACCGCGCTCGACGCCTTACCGCGCCAGCAAAGCTGCACTCAACGCGGTGGTCAAGGCCGCATCAATCGAATACGGCCCACAGGGCATCACCTCATTTGTCATGCACCCGGGGTGGGTCAAAACCGACATGGGTGGTGCCGACGCCGACATCGAGCCTGCGGTCAGCATTGCCGGCATGCGCCGTGTGATTGCCAGCGCGACCGCCGAGGCAAACGGTAAGTTCTACAACTACGACGGGAGTCCACTCGCATGGTGAGCAAACGAATGCTGCTGGTGGCGGGCGTCATGGCATGCGGCGTGGCGCTGAGTGCGTGCGGCAAAGTCGCTGCAGAAAAGACGTCCGATCAATTGAAGAGCGAGCGCGAAGCCTCTGCGGCCAAAGCACGCGAAAGCGCCGTGTTCGGCAGTCAATTGCAATCGATGGACAAAGCCAAAGCCACGGCCGACGAAGCGGCCAAGGTCGCTGCCGAGCGCGCGAAGAAGGCCAATCAGTAACCGGCAACCCGCAAATCCATGCTCGCCAATCACGACTTTCTCTCCGACGACCAGCGCGCCATCCGTGACATGGCGCGCGAGTTTGCCCGCAATGAAATCGCACCCTACGCCGCGCAATGGGAGCGCGACAAGTGGATTCCCGAGGCTACGGTCACACAGATGGGAGAGCTGGGCTTACTCGGCATGACCGTCGGTGAGGAATGGGGCGGCTCGTTTTCGGATTACGTCGCCTACGCGCTGGCGATTGAAGAAATTGCGGCGGCGGATGCGTCCACCGCGACACTAATGAGCGTGCACAATTCGGTCGGCTGCGAGCCGGTCAATGCGTGGGGAACCGAGGCGCAAAAAGCGCTGTACCTGCGGGCGTTGGCCAGCGGAAAAACAATTGGCTGTTTTTGTCTGACTGAGCCACACGCCGGATCGGAAGCCAACAATCTAAAGACGCGTGCCGTACAACAAGGCGGCAAGTGGATCATCAACGGTTCCAAGCAGTTTGTCACCAACGGCAAACGCGCGCAGCTCGCGATCGTATTCGCGGTGACCGATCCTGACCTCGGCAAGAAAGGGATTTCGTGTTTCATCGTGCCGACTGCCACGCCGGGGCTCATCGTCGGCCCGCTGGAAAAGAAGCTCGGCATTCGTGCGTCAGACACCTGCCCCATCAGCTTGGTCGATTGCGCCGTGCCGGAGGACCACATGCTTGGGCCCAGAGGCAAAGGACTTGCCATTGCGCTGTCAAATCTCGAAGGCGGCCGCATCGGCATTGCGGCGCAAGCACTCGGCATTGCCCGCGCCGCGCTGGAAGCGGCATTGGCCTACGCCAAAGATCGCACACAGTTTGGCAAGAAAATTGTCGAACACCAATCGATAGCCAACATGCTTGCGGACATGCATACACGCATTAACGCTGCGCGCATGCTTATCTTGCACGCGGCCAAAATGCGCGACGCGGGTTTGCCTTGCTTGTCCGAGGCATCACAGGCGAAACTCTATGCCTCAGAACTGGCTGAGTGGGTGTGCAGCAAAGCCATTCAGATTCACGGTGGCTACGGTTATCTCGAAGACTATCCCGTGGAGCGCTACTATCGGGATGCTCGCATCACACAGATTTATGAAGGCACCAGTGAAATTCAGCGCATGGTGATTGCGCGCGAACTGGCCAAAGAATAATTTCGCCGTTCACCTAAGGAGAAAAAAATGCAAACAAAATTACTCGCAATTCTGCTCGCATCGACCTGTGCGTTCACCTGCGGCCTCAGTGTCGCGCAGTTGGCTCCACCGGCTGGCCAGAATCTCGATCGTCCCGATCCCGCCTATCAAGTCATCGCCGATCCGGCGCTGGCCGACTTCGACAAGTTCGTCGAAGTCGAATTAAAAAAATGGAACACGCCCGGCGTTGCCATCACCGTGGTGAAAAACGGTAAGGTCATATTGCAGCGTGGCTATGGCTACCGAGATATCGAGAAAAAACTGCCGATGACCGCCGAGACAGTGCAACCGATCGCCTCGATCACCAAATCGTTTACGGTGTCGGCACTAGCGACACTGGTGCGCGACGGCAAACTGGCGTGGGACAAGCCGGTGCGTGACTACCTGCCCGACTTCAAGCTGCACAACGATTACTCGACCCTCAACGTCACCACCCGTGACATGCTTTCGCACCGCACCGGACTGTCAGGCCACGATTGGTCATGGATTGGCACGCAGGCCAGCCGCGAAGAACTCTACAAGCGTATGCAATACATGGAGCCTTCCGACGCCCTTCGCGCGACTTTGCAGCCCAGCAACTTTATGTACATGACCTCCGGTTACCTCGGCGGCAAAATCGCCGGCACCAGTTGGGAAGAGCTCGTCCAGAAGAATTTGTTTGATCCGCTGGCGATGCGCTCCGCCAATTTCACGATCGATGCGCTATTCAAGGCACCTAATCACGCGACGACTTATCTGCACGACGTCAACGAGAAGCCGCAACCCACGCCGCATTTGTCTGTGCAGGCCATGGGGCCGACCGGCTCCATCAACGCGACGGCCGAGGACATGGGCAAATATTTGCGGATGCTGATGAACAAAGGCCAGTGGCAAGGCAAAACCATCATCAACGCGGGTGACTTGATTGAAATGACCAACCGCAAATGATCTTGAGCGACGATCGTCAGTTTGAGGAATTCTCGTCCACTCAATCCGGCATGGGCTTTTTTCTTACCCACTATCGCGGACAGCGCCTAGTACTTCACAGCGGCGGTCTGGCTGGCTTGTCCGCCCTGCTGTCATGGTTGCCGCAGCAAAATGTCGGCGTGTATGTCGCGGTGAATCTTTCTGGTTCGCCGCTGCCGTCGGTATTCACCTATGGCGTTTATGATCGATTGCTCGGCATGAAGCCGATTGACTGGAGCGCGCGTCGCTGGGATATCAAAGAGAAAGGCAAAGCATCCGAAGACAATGCGCGCAAGCAAAACCTCACGCCGCGCAAGAGTGGCACCAAACCTGCACACCCGCTCGATGCCTACCTCGGCGAGTACGCCCACCCCGCTTACGACAAGATTGTCATCTCGCGCAAGGGCGACGATTTGATCGGCACCTACAACGCCATCACCTCTCCCTTCAAACACTTCCACTACGATGTGTTTGAAGCACCCGACGACAAAGCGAACTACCTCGCCAAAACCAAGCTGGCATTCCAGACCGACATCGAAGGCGAAATTTCATCGCTGCGCTGGGCCACCGTATTAGCCGTCAAACCGCTCGAGTTTGTGCGTCAACCCGACGCGATGTTCAAAGACCCTACGTTCCTGAAACGTTTCGAAGGCGAGTATGAATTAGGTGCCACCACGCTGACCGTCCGCGCGCGTGGCGACAACGTAGTGACCATCACGTCGCCCGGCTCGCCCGCACAGGAGCTGGTGGGCGTGCGCGGACACAAATTTTCAGTAAAAAATCGCACTGGATTCTCAGTCGAGTTCATTGAAGACAAAATCGGCGCGATCACCCAGATCGCGTTCTATCAACCCAACGGCAACTTCGTCGCAAAGAAAAAATAATGCCGCAGATCACTTCGAGAATCGATATTGGCTCGCCTGCGTTCAAAGCGAATGCCGCGCAAATGCGCGCGGCGGTCGATGAACTCATCGCCCGTTCAGCGCTCGTAGCGCAAGGCGGTGGTGTGGACGCCAACGCCAAGCACACGGCGCGCGGCAAATTGCTGCCACGCGATCGTGTCGCGGCGCTGCTCGATCCGGGCTCTCCCTTTCTGGAATTGTCGGCACTCGCCGCATGGGGCATGTACGGCAAGACGGCGAGCGCTGATCATCCGGGCGACGCCCCGGCGGCAGGCATTATCACCGGCATCGGGCGGGTGTCCGGCATCGAGTGCGTGATCGTCGCCAACGACGCGACAGTCAAAGGCGGCACCTACTACCCGATTACGGTCAAAAAACATTTGCGCGCGCAGGAAGTGGCGATGCAAAACAATTTGCCGTGCATTTATTTGGTGGACTCGGGCGGCGCGTTCTTGCCGCTGCAAGACGAAGTTTTTCCGGACAAGGAGCACTTCGGTCGCATTTTCTACAATCAAGCGAACCTGTCGGCCAAGGGCATCGCGCAGATTGCATGTGTGATGGGTTCGTGCACAGCAGGTGGCGCCTACGTGCCAGCCATGTGTGACGAATCGATCATCGTCAAACATCAGGGCACCATTTTCCTCGGTGGCCCACCACTGGTCAAAGCAGCAACCGGCGAAGTGGTCACCGCAGAAGCGCTCGGTGGGGGCGACGTCCACAGTCGGCAATCGGGCGTCACCGATCACCTTGCCGAAAATGACAAGCACGCGCTTGGCATCGCCCGCGAAATCGTCGCGCATTTGAACCGCGAAAAATTTGTGCCCGTCGTGCGCCGCACGCCCGTCGCGCCCGCCTACCCGGCTGAGGAGTTGTACGGCATCATTCCGAAGGACACCAAGCAGCCATTCGACATTCGCGAAATCATCGCGCGGCTGGTGGATGGCTCCGATTTTCACGAATTCAAGGCGCTCTACGGCACGACGCTGGTGTGTGGCTTCGCGCACATTCACGGCTATCCGGTCGGCATGGTGGCCAACAACGGCATTTTGTTTTCAGAGTCCGCGCTGAAGGGAACGCACTTCATCGAGCTGTGCAATCAACGCGGTGTGCCGTTGATTTTTCTGCAAAACATCACCGGCTTCATGGTCGGTCAGAAGTACGAAACCGGCGGCATCGCCAAAGACGGCGCGAAAATGGTCACTGCGGTGTCGTGCGCCAAGGTACCGAAGTTCACGGTCATCATCGGCGGCTCGTTTGGCGCGGGCAACTATGGCATGTGCGGACGCGCATTCAATCCCCGTTTTCTCTGGACGTGGCCGAATGCACGTATCTCGGTGATGGGTGGCGAGCAAGCCGCGTCCGTGTTGTCGACCGTCAAGCGTGACGGTATCGAAGCCAAAGGCGGCCAATGGAGCGCAGCGGAAGAAGAAGCCTTCAAAGCCACTATACGTGACCAATACGAGGCGCATGGTAATCCCTACTACGCCACCGCGCGGCTGTGGGATGACGGTGTGATTGATCCGGCGCAAACGCGCATGGTGCTGGGCTTGGCGCTGTCGGCGGCGATGAATGCGCCGATTGAAAAGACCGATTACGGCGTGTTCAGGATGTGACCAGGGCGATGCTTCATTTGGTTGACCATCGCAAATCCCTCCCAACCTCCTTTTTTCAAAGAGAGGAGTGGTTTGCCATCATTCGGCCGGAAATATGTCGTCCCTACGTCCATCGCAAATTCCTCCCAACCCCCCTTTTTCAAAGGGAGGAGTTGGTTGCCGTCATTCGGCCGGAAATATGTCGTCCCTACGTCCAAACGCAAATCCCTCCCAACCTCCCTTTTCCAAAGGGAGGAGTTCAAGCCGAGCGGAGGTGCCTTCCCCCTTTGCAAAAGAGCCTGCCCTGAGCTCGTCGAAGGGGGGACTGAGGGGGATTTTCGGTGCTGAACTACCGCCCACACCTAAAGCCATTCGCCCGCACGTTACGCACCAACATGACCGATGCGGAACAAAAACTTTGGTATCACTTGCGTCGAAAACAAATTCAGGGCGTACAGTTCTACCGCCAGCGGCCAATTGACAAATACATCGTTGATTTCTGCGCCCCAAGCGTGAAATTGATCATCGAAGTGGATGGCTCACAACACTTCGCGCCAGCCGAATTCGTCGAAGATGCCAATTGAACACAACACCACAATGCGCTAGGATTTACCGTCATGCGATTTGATAACTTGCAGGTGCTGCAACACACCGAGGCTGTTGTTGAAGCCATTCATCAACACATCACCGCAGGCAAAGTCACGGCATGAGCTACGTCATCACCGAAATCGATGGCCCAATCGCTATCATCACGCTCAACCGTGCCGACAAGCACAACGCATTCGACGACACGCTGATTGCTGACTTGACCGCCCATTTGCAAGCCGTGGACGCGCATGCTGACGTGCGCGTGGTGGTGCTATCGGCCAGCGGCAAGTCTTTTTCAGCCGGTGCCGATTTACACTGGATGAAGCGCATGGCCGGCGACAGTGAAGCCGACAACGAGCGCGATGCGATGGCGCTCGCCACGCTGATGAAAACGCTGCACGGCCTTTCAAAGCCGACCATCGCCCGCGTGCAGGGCGCGGCCTACGGTGGTGGTGTTGGCCTCATCGCGTGCTGCGACATCGCAATTGGCACACACGATGCTGCGTTTAGTCTTTCAGAAGTGCGATTGGGGTTGATCCCTGCCGTCATTTCGCCGTATGTCATTGCCGCGATCGGCGAGCGCGCCGCACATCGCTACTTTCTCACCGCCGAGCGATTTGACGCGGCGGAAGCGTTTCGCCTGGGCTTACTCTCCGATCTCGCCAACGACGAGGACGAGATGGATGCGAAGATCGAAGTCATCATTGCCACTATCCTCGCGGCCGGCCCAAACGCCCTGCGTGAGGCGAAGCTGTTGATCGACGCGGTGGCGGGCGCGCCACTTTCAAACGCGCTGATCGCCGATAGCGCCGCACGCATTGCCAGAATCCGCGTCAGTGCAGAAGGACAGGAAGGCGTGCGCGCTTTTCTGGAAAAACGCCCGCCTGCTTGGACCATCCCTGTGAAGGAAGAATAAATGCAAGCCAAACTCATTTTGTTTCCCCTGTTTGCGATGTTCGTGTTGACCTGTATCGTCGCGGGCACCATGCTGCGTCGCCGCGTCGCGTACTTCAAGGCAAATCGCCTTCACCCGCAAAAGGTGGCGCTCTCCGCGCAGATGGCCGCGCAGCTTCCGGACACGCGTGCGCCCGACAACTTTCGCAACTTGTTTGAAGTGCCGGTGTTTTTCTATGCGGCCGTTTTGCTGGTGTTCAGTGCCGGGCTCAGCAATAGTCCACACTTGGTGCTCGCTTGGGGATTCGTCGCCGCGCGCGCAGCCCATAGCTACATCCAGTGCACCAGCAATATTGTCATGCGGCGTTTTTATGCCTACCTCACTAGTGGCACACTGCTGGTGCTGATGTGGCTGTTAATCGTTTACCAACTCGTGTTCGTGCTTTAGGAGTCGCGTTGTTCTCCAAACTCCTGATCGCCAATCGCGGCGAAATCGCGTGCCGTGTCATTCGAACCTGCAAACGGCTCGGCATTCGCACCGTCGCCGTTTTTTCGGACGCCGACGCCAATGCGCAGCACGTCATGCAAGCCGATGAGGCGTTTCACATCGGCGCATCGCGTCCGGCGGAATCGTACCTGAAAGGCGATGTCATTCTGAGCGTCGCCAAGCAATGTGGCGCCGAGGCGATCCATCCTGGCTACGGCTTTTTGTCCGAGAACGCGGCGTTCGCCCGTGCTTGCGAAGCCGCGGGCATTGCATTCATTGGGCCCACGCCAGAAGCCATCGAAAAAATGGGCTCAAAGAGTGCGGCCAAATCGTTGATGGAAGCGGCTGGCGTGCCGGTAGTTCCCGGCTATCACGGCGAGAATCAGGACGCTAAGTTTCTGGCGCAACAATCCATACAAGTGGGCTATCCGCAGCTCATCAAAGCCGTCGCCGGTGGTGGCGGCAAGGGCATGCGGCTGGTCGAGCACGCCGACGAATTCATGGCGCAGCTCGATGCCGCCAAGCGCGAAGCCAAGAACGCCTTCGGCGACGACGATGTGCTGATCGAGCGATTTATCAAAGGTCCGCACCACATCGAGTTTCAAGTCTTCGGCGACACGCACGGCAATTTTGTACACCTATTCGAGCGCGAATGTTCGATTCAACGCCGTCACCAAAAAATTCTTGAAGAAACGCCCTCGCCGTTTCTCGATCAGCTAGACGACGCGATGCGCGACAACATGGCCGCTGCCGCCATGGCTGCAGCACGCGCCATTGACTATCGCGGCGCGGGAACGATTGAATTTATCGCGGGTGAGAATCGCGAATTCTTTTTCATGGAAATGAATACGCGTTTGCAGGTCGAGCATCCGATTACGGAAATGATTACCGGAGAAGACCTCGTTGAGTGGCAGTTGTTGGTCGCCTCCGGCGAGCCGCTACCGCTCGATCAGGCCGACATGGTTCCCGGTGGGCACGCGATCGAAGTTCGCATCTGCGCGGAAAATCCGCACAACGATTTTCTGCCTGAAATCGGCACCATGACCGTCTTCGCCACGCCTGTCGCGAACGAGGGCGACGACGTGCGCCTTGACACGGGCGTGGTCAGTGGTGACGAAATCGGTGTGTTCTATGACCCGATGATCGCCAAACTCATCACCTGGGGCATGGACAGGCCAGAGGCGATTCGGCGCATGCAAGGTGCGCTCGCCGAAACGGAAGTCATTGGCGTGACCACCAACCTCGGGTTTTTGCAGACCTTGCTACAGCATCCGGCGTTTTTGGCCGGTGACACGGACACGGCGTTTATTGCAAAACACAAAGCGCAACTCCTAAGTGCCACGCCGATAGATAGCTTTGTTCTCGCCGCCGCCTGTGCACGCGTATTGCAAGACGAGGCTGACGCGCACGACGTGATGATGAACGACGCGTGGGACGATCAATCCGGCTGGCGACTCAATCGCGTGGCAGCGCGCCTGATTGAATTCAAAACGCAACCGACTGACGGCGAAATTGCGTGTCACGTTGAGCGCACGATTCAAGGATTTACTTTTGTCCACGGCGCAACGCGCCTCGCGCTGGCGTGGATCGTGCGCGACGATGCATCCCTCAATATCCAGCTCAACGGCGCGAGCAAAGTGGCGCGCGTGATTCGCGCAGGGGATGCCATTTCAGTTCTCACCCAAGACGGCCGTGCCAAGCTCGCGTTGTTTGATCCCTTTCACTTTGAGGCGCAGGATGCGGCCAATGAAGGACGGCTGACGGCACTGATGCCCGGCCGCGTCGTCAAGGTGATGGCGAGCGTTGGCGACAAGATCGCGAAAGGCCAGCCACTGATCATCATGGAAGCCATGAAAATGGAGCACACCATCGTCAGCCCGCGCGATGGTGTGGTGGAACGCGTCGCCTTTCAGGTCGGACAGATGGTGCCCGCAGACGCCGTACTGTTTGCATTCGCGGAGAAGCAGTAGGGTGCGCCGCGCGCACCAGAACTGTCACCCGTTATCAAGCATCGGTGCGCACGGCGCACCCTACATGCGGCGTCTTAAAAGAAATCGCGCCATTCCCCACGCGCTGTTTCAGCCATTTTTGCCGCAAACAGCGCACCCCACTTGGTGTTTTGCATCCACTTCACACGCAATCTTGAACGTGCCTTTGCCCCTCGCGGCGTATAATTTTCTCAACTGAATGCATTGAGGAAACCATCATGGCTGCCGTCTTAAAACCCGCGTCGATTCCGACCGTTAAATTGTTGATCAACGGCGAATTTGTTGAGTCCCACGCCAGCGCTTGGCGCGACATCGTCAACCCGGCCACGCAAGAAGTGCTGGCGCGCGTGCCGATGTGCGGTGCCGACGAGGTTGACATCGCGGTGAAGGCCGCCGCCGACGCGTTCAAATCTTGGAAGCACGCGCCACTCGGCCAACGCGCCCGCATCATGCTCAAACTGCAAGAGCTGATTCGCCGCGACATGAAAAAACTCGCTGCGTGTCTCACCGCCGAGCAAGGCAAAACCCTGCCGGATGCCGAAGGCGATATATTCCGCGGCCTCGAAGTGGTGGAACACGCGTGCAGCATTGGCACGCTGTCGCTCGGCGAGATGGCCGAAAATGTTGCGGGCGGCGTCGACACTTATTTCATTCGCCAGCCGCTCGGCGTGTGTGCTGGCATTACGCCGTTCAACTTTCCGGCGATGATTCCGCTGTGGATGTTTCCAATGGCCATCGTCACTGGCAACACGTTTGTGCTGAAACCTTCCGAGCAAGATCCGATGACGACCATGCTGCTCGCGGAACTCGCCATCGAAGCGGGTGTACCGGCGGGGGTACTAAACGTCGTACACGGCGGCAAGCAAGCGGTCGATGCGATCTGCACGCACCCAGCTATCAAGGCGGTGTCGTTTGTTGGCTCGTGCCATGTCGGCGAACACGTGTATCACCTGTCGTCAACGCACGGCAAGCGCGCGCAGTGCATGATGGGGGCCAAGAATCACGCCGTTGTCATGCCGGATGCGAACAAGGATCAATCGCTCAACGCGCTGGTCGGTGCCGCATTCGGCGCGGCCGGGCAACGCTGCATGGCCACCTCGGTTGCCGTGTTGGTGGGTAAAGCCAACGACTGGATCCCCGATATCGTTGAAAAAGCGAAAACACTAAAGGTCAACGGCGGCACGGTCGTCGGCACGGATGTGGGACCAGTGATTTCTAAACAAGCTCGGGCACGCATCGAAGGCCTGATCGCTAAAGGCGTCGCGGAAGGTTGCAAACTCGAACTCGACGGTCGCAACCCCAAGGTTGACGGCTACCCGAACGGCAATTTCATCGCGCCAACCATTTTTTCCGGCGTGCAGCCGCACCACACGGTCTACACGCAGGAAATATTCGGGCCGGTATTGGTGATTGTCTCGGTCGATACGCTCGATGAAGCGATTGCCCTCACCAATGCCAACCCGTACGGCAACGGCACCGGCATCTTCACCCAGTCCGGTGCCGTGGCACGCAAATTCCAGAATGAAATTGATGTCGGGCAAGTCGGTATCAACGTGCCAATTCCGGTGCCCGTGCCCTACTTTAGTTTCACCGGCTCGCGCGGTTCCAAACTCGGTGATCTAGGGCCGTATGGCAAACAGGCGGTGCAGTTTTACACGCAAGTGAAGACCGTGACCGCGCGTTGGTTCGACGATGCAGCGGTGAGCGGAGGCGTGAATACGACGATTTCGTTGAAGTAGGAGAGCGAGTAGCCCGACATGGAGCGCAGTGCAATGCGGGTTCATGACGTTCACCCCGGAATACGCGCTGCTCCTTCCGGGCTACAGAAACAAGGAACAGGTATGAAAATTGGTTTTATCGGCCTCGGCCACATGGGCAACCCCATGGTGAGTAATTTGTTGAAGCATGGCCACACGGTTCGCGTGTTCGATGTTGTTCCAGAACTCGTCCGCAAACTCACCGACCTCGGCTGCGAAGCGGCCACGTCTGCCGCCAAGTGTGTGCAAGGTGTCGATGTGATCGTCACGATGCTGCCCTCCTCGCCGCATGTGCGCAGCGTCTATCAAGGCGAGCATGGCGTGCTGGCCGCCGCTTCGCCACATGCGTTGCTCATCGATTCATCGACCATCGACCCGCACACCGCGCGCGACGTGGCGATGGATGCACGCGCCAAGGGCTTGGCAATGGTCGATGCACCCGTCTCTGGTGGCACCGGTGGTGCGGAAGCCGGGACGCTGACCTTTATGGTCGGTGGCAGCGCGGCCGATTTTGCACGCGCCCAGCCCATACTCGAAGCCATGGGCAAAAACATCGTGCATTGCGGCGACGCCGGCAACGGGCAGGTTGCCAAAATTTGCAACAACATGATGCTCGCCATTGAAATGATCGGCACCGCTGAAGGCATGGCACTCGCCGCTAAACTCGGCATGGATCCGAAAGTGTTCGCCAGCATTGCCAACACGTCGAGCGGGCGTTGCTGGTCGTCGGATACCTACAACCCCTATCCGGGCGTGATCGACAACACGCCCGCCTCGCGCGGCTACACTGGCGGCTTTGGCACAGACTTGATGTTGAAAGATTTGACGCTGGCGACCGAAGCGGCGAAGGCCGCGAAACTTCCTGTGGTGATGGGAGCGACAGCACAACAGCTCTACCAGATGCATTCGACGATGGGACATGGAGCGCTCGATTTTTCGAGCATCATCAAGCTGTATAAGCAGGATTGATTCAAGTTGTAGCCTCGCGCAACAGGATGAGATTCCTCGCTGCGTTCGGAATGACAGTGATTTTCAAGTTGTATAAGCGGGACTAGTCGTGACTTCTCTTTTTTCGAGCGGATGAGATTCCTCGCTACGCTCGGAATGTCAACTCAGAGAGAGCGGCTCAATAAATCTCTGTCATTCCGAACACCGTGAGGAATCTCATCCCCACAGCAAAAGAAGAATTGCAATCCGCACCACTTCACCACAGATGCGCCAATTTCCAACGCTGAGTCCATCAACATGATCGAACACAAAATCATCGGCCACACCTGTGTGGTCACACTTAACAACCCACCTGCCAACACGTGGACGCCAGAGTCGCTCGCGGCGCTTAAGGCGCTTGCACATCAACTCGAGAGCGACGACAACATCTACGCTGCCGTGTTGACCGGCAATGGTGAAAAATTTTTCTCAGCCGGCGCGGATCTGAAACGTTTTCAAGGCGGTGACGAACAAGGCATCATCGCCGCGCGACATTTCATTCATACCTTCGGCGCGGCGTTCGAAGCGTGGATGAACGCACGCTTTGTCACCATCGCCGCGATTAACGGCTACGCGATGGGCGGCGGACTTGAAGGTGCGCTCGCTTGCGACATTCGCATCGCCGAGACTCACGCACAAATGGCGTTGCCCGAACCTGCTGTGGGATTGTTGCCGGGCGGTTGCGGCACGCAAAACTTGCCGTGGCTAATTGGTGAAGGCTGGGCCAAGCGCATGATTCTGACCAACGAGCGCGTCAACGCCGAGACGGCATTGCGTATTGGCTTGGTTGAGGAAGTGGTTGAGAAAGGCAAATCGCTGGAGGCTGCGATTGCCATGGCCGAACGCGTGGCATCGCTCTCGCCCAAGTCCGTGTCGTTTTGTAAATCACTCATCCACAACGCGCGCAACGGCGTCCCACGTCGCGCCGGGTTGGCGTTGGAGCGCGAACGCTTTATGGATTTGTTTACGCTCGAAGACCAAAAAGAAGGCGTTGCCGCGTTTCTGGAAAAACGCAAACCAAACTGGAAAAATCGCTGAAACTCTAGCAACCACGCAAACTTTCAGCCAAAATGCTCTGAAAACGCCCGCCAATAAACGAGTTTCCTATTTTCATGTCTGTATCCGCGAATCCCGAACTACTCGTCGACGTGCGCAACCGCGTCGCCCATCTCACACTCAATCGTCCCCACGCCCTCAACGCGTTGACGTTCGACATGCTCAAAGAAATGCGCGTGTTGTTCGAACAATGGGCGCTTGACCGCAACATCTGTGCGGTGGTGGTGCGCGGCAGCGGCGAGAAAGCATTCTGTGCCGGCGGCGACGTGCGCAGTTTGTACAACAGCATTACCGGGCGCGGCCCGCGCATGCACGTAGATTTCTTCATCACCGAATACACACTCAACTACCAGTTGCATCGATTCCTGAAGTCCACCGGCAAACCGTATCTGGCGCTGATGGATGGCATCGTCATGGGCGGCGGCATGGGCATCTCACAGGGTGCCACGCTGCGTATCGTTGGCGCGCGCACCAAGATGGCAATGCCCGAAACCAAGATTGGCCTGTTCCCGGATGTCGGCGGCACTTATTTCTTGTCGCGCGCCAAGGATGCCATCGGTCTCTATCTCGGTCTGACTTCGAATGTCATCGATGGCGCAGATGCCATTCACGCCAATCTCGCCGACACCTACCTGACGCGTGAAGCGCAAGCAGCGTTGATGGATGGCTTGGACCATCTGCAATGGTCATCGACACCGCTCGCGGATGTCGAGGCGCTGGTAAAGCGCCTTGCTGTAGCGCCACCACCGACACCCATTGCGCGATGGGACAGCGCAATTTCACGCCACTTCACCGGCAAGCCGAACGTTGCCGCCATCATCGACGCGCTGCGCGCTGACCCTAGTCCGGATACGCGAGAATGGAGCGAGGCGACGGCCGCCGAATTGATGTGCCACTCGCCGACACTGCTCGAGGTCACCAAACGTCAAATCGAGACCAGCCCTAAGCGCGTGATTGCCGATTGTCTGCGTCAGGAACTTGGCATGATGTTTCGTACCTGTGAACTCCCCGATATTGTCGAAGGCATTCGCGCGCTCGCCATCGACAAGGACAACCAACCGAAGTGGAATCCACCCACCCTCGCCGAGGTTGACACGGCCTTGGTTGATTCGTTTTTCGTGCCGCGCTGGTCCGCTGACGCTCACCCGCTTGCCAATCTTGAACAACAATTTGGATAACCATGAAACTTGTCACCTACCAAATGCTCAATGTGAGCACTACAAGAACCGGTATCTGGATCAGCAAGGATGAGGTGCTCGACATCGAAGCTGAAGCCGCCGCGCGTGGCAAGTCAGCGCTTGGCACAAGCATGCTCGACCTCATTGACGGCGGCAAGCCCACGCTCGAGCTGCTGCATGACATTGCTGCCGCGCCGAAAACCGACCCCATCCTGCTCAATCGCGCGTTATTGAAAGCCCCGATTCCACGTCCTCGCAAAAATGTTTTTTGTGTTGGTTGGAATTATCTCGAACACTTTGAAGAAGGTGCCAAATCCCTCGACGATTCGCGCGAGCTGCCGCAGTGGCCGGTGTTTTTTTCCAAGGCACCGACAGCCGTGAACGGCCCGTTTGATGCGATTCCGTTTGATGCCAGCGTTTCAACCCAACTCGATTGGGAAGTCGAACTCGGTGTGGTGCTCGGCAAGCGCGGCAAAAATATCGCCGAGGCCGATGCCATGTCGCACATCTTCGGCTACACCATCATCAACGACGTAACCTGGCGCGACATTCAACGTCGCCACGGTGGACAGTGGGACAAAGGCAAATCGCTCGACGGCACTTGTCCGATGGGGCCTTGCATTGTGACCGCCGACGCGCTGGATCCGACCAACCTGGACATTGAATGCCGCGTGTCGAATGTGGTTAAACAAAAATCCAACACGCGGCATCTGTACTTCAAGATTCCGCGGCTGATTCATGATCTCTCGCTGGGACAAACACTCGAGCCGGGCGATATCATTTCCACGGGCACCCCCGAAGGTGTGGGTTTCGCCAGAAAGCCGCCAGAGTGGATGCAGCCGGGCGATTTGCTCGAAACCGAAATTGCCGGCATCGGTGTCATGCGTAATCCGATTGGGGAGATGTGATTTAGACGGCGCAGGTGACCGTTAAAGGCGATACGCCAACCAATCGCGCACTAGTGCGTTGACATTCTCAGTGCAACACAATCGCTCAACAAGGAGAATGCTGTGATCCGTCTCGCGCCCTCGTCGTCACGACTGTTTACGTTGTGCCTGTGCACGTTATTGACTTGCACCCTTGGCTCCACGGGCCTCACGCTGGCATATGCACAGACGCCGCCCGGTCGCGTGACGCAAACCGTCAACATCATCAACGCGGCCAGCAAGCTTTGTGTGGCGACGGCAACCAATGAATCGCGTGATGGCGTCAATGTCCAGCAAGCGAGTTGTTCGCAAGAGATCGCGCTCTGGGATCTGATTGACCTGGGCGAGCGTGAGTTTGCGGCTGTCAATCGCGCCACCGGAAAAGTTCTCGACGTCGCAGGCGCCTCGCACGACGACACCGCCAACGTGCAGCAATGGTCGTGGAACGGCACACGCGCGCAACGATGGCGCATCGAAAATGTGGATAGCAGGCTGGTGCGGCTGGTCAGTCAAAACAGCGGCAAATGTCTCGACGTCAGTAATCGTGCGATGCACATGGGTGCCAATATCGCGCAGTATCGCTGCCACGACGGCGACAATCAGCGCTGGCAGTTAGCGAGCGTTGCCGCACCAAACCGGCCGCTGGTGCTTGGCGAGCCAGTGCGACCAGGTGGCGGCACGCCGAACGTGATTGCCGGTCGCCCTACTGGTCGGCTCGTCTATGCGGGCATGATCGTCAGCCGTGCGACATCGAAATGCGTGGATGTCGAAAAAGCGTCGCGCGAAGACGGCACCAACATCCGTCAATGGACCTGCAACGGCACACCCGCTCAATTGTGGGATTTCATCGAAATTTCGCGCGCTGAAGTGGTTATTGTGTCGCGCGCCAGCGGCAAGGTCATGGATGTCTACGGCAGCCAGACCATTGATGGCGCGAATGTTGCACAGTTCACGTGGAACGGCGGCAACAATCAGCGCTGGCGCATCGAACAAGCGGCGCGCGGCTTTTTCCGAATCGTCAGCGTGGCGAGCAACAAGTGTCTCGATCTCGACAACAGCGACGTTGATGACGGCGTCAACGTGCAGTTGTGGGAATGTCACAGCCGCGAAAATCAACAGTGGCGCATCGAGGTTCTCGGCAATGGCATCGGCTGGCGCAATTACCAGGTCGGCTCGAACAACTTCAATGATCGTTACGCCGACGCCCCGCCCTCGTTCGTGGTCGGATCCTGGCGCGGCTTTCATCCAGCCTATCGCAGTAACGTCGAACTCGTGGTCAACGCGGCGGGCGACGCGCACGCTGTCATCGATGGTTCCATGCGCGTGAACGGCTATTTCCGGGACGGCAAGCTGTTCATGGGCACGGAGCGATTCGACGTGCTCGCTGAGTCAAATGGCTTTCGTACCGTGCAAGTCGGACAGCCGGGCAACGTCGTTCGTTACACGCGAGCGCGCTAGCGTCTGAAAAAGAACAAGCCGGTCAGGTGACTGACCGGCTTGTTTGATGAATCATTGGTCGGAACGAGAGGATTCGAACCTCCGACCCCTTGCACCCCATGCAAGTGCGCTACCAGGCTGCGCCACGCTCCGACTGAGCAACGAATTATAGCCGCAGGCTAGGCGCTTCCGAGCATGGTCAGTATCGATTTCAGTTCACTCTTGATTTCACGTAGTTCGAGCGCCCGCGCGGCCGAACGGGTGGACTGGGGCTTGACCGGTGTAATCGGCGCCTCGACCGTATTGAGCCGATTACGCGCGCCGTTGATGGTGAAGCCGTGTTCGTACAGCAGCTCACGGATGCGACGGATGAGCAACACCTCGTGATGTTGATAGTAGCGGCGATTACCGCGCCGCTTGAGCGGCTTGAGTTGAGTGAATTCCTGCTCCCAGTAGCGCAGCACATGGGGCTTAACGCCGCACAGGTCGCTTACCTCACCAATCGTGAAGTAGCGCTTGGCCGGAATGGCCGGCAGGCTACTGGTGGAGGGCTGCGTTTCCATTAAACGATTTCTCCACGAGGGTCTTTAGTTTTTGGCTGGCATGAAACGTCACCACGCGGCGCGCCGAGATCGGGATTTCTTCCCCGGTCTTCGGGTTGCGTCCAGGACGCTGCGGCTTGTTACGAAGCTGAAAATTGCCAAATCCGGACAGCTTGACGCTATCCCCTCGTTCGAGCGCCATGCGGATTTCTTCGAAGAACGACTCCACCATATCCTTGGCTTCACGCTTGTTTAAACCGACTTTTTCGAACATCAAGTCGGCAAGCTCCGCTTTTGTCAATGTCATTTGACTTTTCTCTTTATTTTCTGATACTTGCGCCGAACTGTTGCGACATTACTTTAACAAATGCGTCTACCACATGGTCGCACTCAACATCTGTCAAAGTCCTCTCAGTATCTTGCATAACTATCCGAAACGCAAGGCTTTTTTGCCCGGCATTGAGGCTCCCGCTGCGGTAAAGGTCGAACAGCGCAACCTCAACCACCTTGGGCATTTTTAGCCCAAAGAAGGCATCCAGCATGACCTGGATAGCCACCCTGTCATCCACCACCAAGGCTACATCCCGCCGCACCGCTTGCATCCGGGAGAACGACCGATAGCCAATCGACGGCAGCGACACCATGGCGGCCAGATCGAGTTCAAACGCGATAGGGGCAGCGGCAAGCTCAAAATGCTGTTGCCAGCGAGGATGCAACTCTCCCAACCAACCAACCAGCCGGCCGTCGAGCTCGATGCCAGCGCTGCGCCCGGGATGCAGTGCGCTTTGCCTAGCGGCTACAAACCGACACGCCAATCCGGCCAGAAGTTGCTCGATCTCGCCTTTGACCGCGTAAAAATCGAATGGCGTGGCCTTGTCCTCGCCCCATTGCTCCGGGTAACGCGCGCCGTACACCAGCCCCGCGAGTCGCTCCGGCTGGCATTCTAGCGTCGCCTCGACGCCGGTAAAACAGCGCCCGATCTCGAATAGTTTGGCTCGCGTCTCACCGTGGTTGAGGTTGTATTGCAGGGTTTGAATTAAGCCGCCCAACAAGCTGCTGCGCATGACGCTCATGTGCGAGGCGATCGGATTGGCGAGCTTCACAGGCGCGGCGTTGCCCATTAACTGGGTTTCCCACTCGGCTGGAACAAAGCTGTAGTTAATGACTTCCTGATAGCCAAGCGCCGCACACGCGTGGCGCAGCGCATTGCGCGAACGGCTGGCCTCAGGGATGGCCGTGATCGGCACACTGGCGTGTGGTGGCCGTGCGGGGACGTTTTCATAGCCGTGAATACGCGCGATTTCCTCGGCGAAGTCTGCTTCGATATTGAGGTCAAAGCGATAGCTGGGCGGCGTCGCGTACAGCACGCCGGCGCGTTCACTCACGCGGCAATTCAGGCGCGTGAGGATCGAGACCATCTCCGCTTGCGCAATCGGCATGCCAATCAGCGCGCAGACGCGTGCCGGCCGTACCCCAACCTCGGCACGTACAGGACGCTGGCCCACGGCTTCGGTAACCGGTCCGACGCGGGTTTGCGCCGTGCCACAAATCTCTATTGCCAGTCTGGTGGCGACCTCGATGCCGTCTCTGGCCCCCTCCGGATCAACGCCACGCTCAAAGCGAAACGCCGCGTCAGAATTGATGCCCAGCGTGCGCGTCTTGCCCTGAATGACGTCCGGGTCAAAATACGCTGCCTCAAAAAAGATGCTGGTCGTCGCGTCGGTTACCGACGACGCCAGCCCGCCCATCACGCCGCCCATCGCAATCGGGCCGCGCTCATCAGTGATAAGCAACATGTCCGGCTGCAATACGACGTGTTGTTCGTTGAGTAGCGTCATCGCTTCACCCGGCACCGGGAAGCGCACGTCTATGCCGCCCGACAACTTGGCGTGATCGAAGGCGTGCATCGGTCGCCCCCGTTCGAGCGTCAGGTAATTGGTGATATCGACCAACGCCGAAATGCTGCGAAATCCGGCGCGTTCAAGCCGTCGTTGCATCCATGTCGGCGTGCGCGCGCTGGCGTTGATGTTGCTGATCACACGCCCCAAGTAATGCCCGCACGCTGCTGGCGCAGAAATCTTGACAGTGCGCTCGTCACTCCCGTTCGATGCGACGCTGGTGGACGGCGGCAAACGCAATGCCGCGCCCGTAATCGCCGCCAAGTCGCGCGCCACGCCGATCATCGACAGGCAGTCGCTGCGGTTGGGCGTCATTTTTAATGTCAAGACGACGTCATCCAGATCGAGATACTGGCGAATGTCCTGGCCGATGGGCGCGTCCGGCGCGAGCGCCAGCAAACCCTCGTGATCTTCCGACAGCCCGAGTTCACGCGCTGAACAGAGCATGCCGCTGGATTCCACGCCACGCAATGACGCCTGTTTAATGGCGAGCCCCGGCAGTTGTGCACCAACCAATGCACACGGCACACGCATGCCCACGGCGACATTCGGCGCACCACAGACGATTTGCAACAACGCGCCCGTTCCGGCATCAACCGTGGTGACACGCAGTTTGTCGGCATTCGGATGCGGGGCCACCGTCTTGACCTCAGCGACCACAATGCTGGAGAACGCGGCGGCGACGGGCGAGAGCTCCTCGACTTCTAGGCCGGCCATCGTCAACTTGTGTGCGATTTCATCGGCCGTCAGCTCGACGGCAACCAATTCCTTCAACCAATTTACCGAAACTTTCATTGACAGGACTCTTAGCGAAATTGGGAAAGAAACTTGAGATCGTTTTCGAAGAACAAACGCAAATCATTGACGCCGTACTTGAGCATCGCCAACCGATCGAGGCCCATGCCAAACGCGAATCCCGAATATTTCTCCGGATCAATGCCGCCGTTGCGGAGTATCTGCGGATGCACCACGCCCCCCCCCGGCAATTTCGAGCCACTTAATCTTGCTGCCTTTGCCGCTTTTTACCTGTTCCCATTCCATGTCAACTTCCACCCCCGGCTCGACAAACGGAAAGTACGATGGCCGAAAGCGAATTTTCATATCGTCGCGCTCAAAAAAAGCGTTCAGAAACTGTGTGAGCGTGCCTTTCAGATCGGCAAGGCTGATGCCCTCCTCCACCCACAGTCCTTCGAGCTGATGAAACATCGGCGAATGCGTTGCATCGTGGTCGCATCGATACACGCGACCGGGGCAAATAATGCGAATCGGCGGCTGATGCGATTGCATGTAGCGAATCTGCACCGGCGAAGTGTGGGTGCGCAGCAGATTCTTCGAGCCTTCAACGTAGAACGTATCGTGCATCGAACGCGCGGGGTGATTTTCCGGTGTATTGAGCGCCGTGAAGTTGTAGTAATCCGTTTCGATTTCAGGACCATCGGCGACGCTAAAACCCATGCTGGCGAATAACGCCTCGATGCGTTCTTGCGCGCGCGTGACCGGGTGCAATCCGCCCTGCCCAGTGGTTCGCCCCGGCAGCGTGACGTCGATGGCTTCAGCGGCTAACTTGGCTTCTAGTTCGGCATCAAGGATGCGCACCTTGGCGGCATTAATCAGCGATTCGACCTCGGTTTTCAGCACATTGATGGCGGCGCCCGCCGCTTTCTTTTCCTCTGGCGATAACTTGCCCAACGCTTTTAATTGCTCGGTGATCGACCCTGCCTTGCCGAGAAATTTCGCTTTGGTTTGCTCCAACGCCGGCATCGAACCCACCGCTTGCATGGCAGCGCGGGCGTCAGACAGGATT
>JBCKPM010000027.1:0-21628 GCA_038901675.1 Usitatibacteraceae bacterium
CTCCGTTTTTTTGGTGTTCGTCAAACAGGAATTCCCATGACCATTTCCGTTGAACAACTCGCTGAACTGCTCGCTGGCATCGCGCGCTCCCAACAAGCCATCATCGAAGCGATCGAAAGCGAATCCGCTGGCTGGCGCAACGTCCATTTGCTGCCGAAGCTCAACACGTCCGCAAACATGCGCATTCCCAACGTGCGGTTACTGGATTTGCCGTCGCGCGTGTTGCTGCGTTCGCAAGGCCGCATGCCGATGGATGTTGCGACCATCACGCGCGATTTGAATGAAGCCTTGGGCTTGGTCGCCGCAGCGCCGGCCAAAGTGCCCGTGAAGTCTGCGGCACCCGCCGCCGCGTCTGACACGCCCGCCGCTGCGTCGGCCGGCGACGACCTTAATTTCTCGACGTCACCGTAGTCAGCCGCGGCGCCTGCCGCGCCTGCCGACTATACTGACGGTCAGCCGCTTCGCTGTTTTTTGCTGCCCCGTCTTGCGGGGCACGCCTTCATCATGTCCGCGCATTCGCCTTCCCATGTTTCGCCTTCTACTTCTCCTGCCACGCCACTGAAAACGCGCATGCCGCGCGGCGGTATCTGGCCGGTGATGCGCTCTCTGCTGCCCTACCTGTGGGAGTTCCGCTGGCGCGTCGCGCTGGCGTTAACTTTTTTGGTGACCGCCAAAGTCGCCAACATCGGTGTGCCGTTGTTGATGAAGGAAATTGTCGACGTCCTCGACAAGGACAAGGCGGTGCTGGCGGTGCCGATTGCGCTACTCCTCGGCTATGGTCTGCTGCGATTATCGACGACATTGTTTGGCGAGTTGCGCGACATCGTGTTCGTCAAAGTCACGCAAAGCGCGATGCGCAAAGTGGCGTTGAATGTATTTCGCCATCTACACGCGCTGTCGCTCAGGTTTCATCTGGATCGCCAAACGGGCGGCGTGACACGCGACATTGAGCGCGGCACGCGCGGCATCTCCACGTTGCTGTCGTATGCGTTGTTTTCCATGATCCCCATCGTGCTCGAAATTACGCTGGTGGCCCTCTTGCTCGCGGCCAAATTCGATTGGACGTTTGTTGCCATCACGCTCACCGCCATCGTGCTTTACGTTGCCGCGACCATCGGCATTACCGAGTGGCGCACCAAGCATCGTCGGCAAATGAACGAGATGGATTCGAAGGCCAACACCAAGGCTGTCGATTCGCTGCTCAACTACGAAACCGTGAAGTACTTCGGCAACGAAGAATACGAAGCCGGCCGCTACGACCAGAATTTGCAGAAGTACGAAACCGCCGCAACCAAAAGCGAAACCTCGTTGGGCATCCTCAATGCGTCGCAAAGTTTTGTGATTGCGTTGGCCGTCACGCTCCTCATGTGGCGCGCCTCGGTCGGCATCGTTGATCGTCAACTGACGCTCGGGGACTTGGTGATGGTCAACGTGCTGATGATCCAACTCTACATTCCGCTCAACTTTCTCGGTGTGATGTACCGTGAAATCACGCAGGCGATGATCGACACCGAAAAAATGTTTCGGCTGCTCGGCGAGAATCAGGAGGTCGCTGACAGGCTCGGTGCCAAGCCGCTCGTCGCCAACGGTGGCGCGGTGCGTTTTGAGAACGTGAATTTCGGCTACGACGTCAAGCGCCAGATTCTGTTTGATACGTCGTTCGATGTGCCGGCCGGCAAAACGGTCGCCGTGGTTGGCTCTTCGGGAGCCGGAAAGTCCACGCTGTCGCGATTGCTGTTTCGTTTTTATGACGTGACCGATGGGCGTATCACCATCGACGGGCAGAACATTCGCGATGTCACGCAAGCGAGTGTGCGCGCCTCGCTCGGCATCGTGCCACAGGATACGGTGTTGTTCAATGACACCATCCGCTACAACATCGGCTACGGCAAACCCGGCTCGAGTGATGCCGACATTGAAGATGCCGCGCGACGTGCGCACGTGTTGGATTTTATTTTGCGCATGCCGGATGGCTGGGAGACCATGGTCGGCGAACGCGGATTGAAACTATCCGGCGGTGAAAAACAACGCGTGGCGATTGCACGCACGCTGCTGAAGAATCCGACGATCATGATTTTTGACGAAGCGACTTCGGCGCTCGACTCAGCCACGGAAAAAATGATCCAGGCCGAATTGCGCGAGATTGCGCTGAATCGCACCACGCTGGTGATTGCGCACCGACTGTCGACCATCATCGATGCCGACCAGATTCTGGTGCTCAACCACGGACGCATTGTCGAGCGCGGGAACTTCCGCGAATTACTCGATGCCAACGGCGTGTTTGCCGAAATGTGGCGCTTGCAGCAGCAGGAAGCCGAGCAGTCGAAGGTCGAGACCTAACCTTCGAGAGTTTCCGGTCAGTGCGCGAGGCACCTCGCTAACCATGTTGCCACTTGGTCCGGCGCATCCTGCATCATTGCGTGACCGGTGTTTTCGATCATGGTCAGTTGTGCGTGCGGCAATTGTGCCGCGAGGGCGGACGCCGCGTCTGCGGCCGTCATCTTGTCGTGGCGACTGGCAAGGATATGGGTCGGCGTGTTGACGGCAGCGATGTCGGCGTCCAGCAACCGGTAGTTGGCGCACGCGGTCAAGTCCTTGGCCGCGACGCCCGCTCGTGCGGTTCCCAACAGCGCACGGTACGCGTTCATCGCATGCGTCGGCGGCGGAAAGCTGCCGTCGGCAAGTTTGACCAGATGAAAGCTGTATCGCGTCAGTTGTTCATATGCCATCTCCGGTGTGTCGCGCACCGTTTGCAGCAGCACTTCGGACACCAGCATCGGCACGGCGGTGCCGATCAAGCCGAGCTTGTTGACACGGCTGGGATAGCGCCGCGCGCAATCGAGCGCGATAAGGCTGCCCATGCTGTGGCCGATCAAGGTTGCGGCCTCGATGCCGCCGTTGTCGAGCAAGTTGATCACCCAGTCGGCGTATGCCTCGACGGTCGGCTTGGGGTCGCCGAAGGTTTGCCCGTGGCCCGGCAGATCGACGGCGAGTAGATTTACGCCGGTTTTGGGCAATTCATCCGCGATTTCGCGCAGCGGCTCCGCCCATACACTGTGGTCGTTGGCCGCGCCGTGAATGAACACCACGCTGGGGAGTTGTGGATCGAATCTGCGGGACGCCCCGGGGAACCCCGTGCAAACAAAGGCAGGCTGCTGTTGAACCAGGAATTTCATAGTCATCAATAATGAGAGGATTGCGTTGAATAGCTAATAAGTTACTTTAACTGTTGCGCGAATGCGGCTCTTTTGATAAGGTTCGTCACTTCGTGTCTTGAAACCTCGGTTTTATCTGAATATGGCATGTCCTTCGTTGATTCCTCGCGCCGCACGCAACCTTCGCCATAACCTGATTGGGTTAGGGCTGATCGTGTACGCCGGGCTGGTGTCGGCGAATCTTGCGAACGCGCAAGCCGTCGCACCGGTTGCCAAAAATTCGACAGCGACGAAAGTCGTGGTGAAACCGGCCAAATCCGCTGCGGGGCCATACG
This sequence comes from Usitatibacteraceae bacterium, assembly GCA_038901675.1. GTDB lineage: Bacteria > Pseudomonadota > Gammaproteobacteria > Burkholderiales > Usitatibacteraceae > UKL13-2. The sequence goes on from JBCKPM010000027.1 coordinate 3,491, forward strand.
TCGCGGACTTCAAGAAAGATGGCACCCCGAACCTGCTGTCGCACACGGTGATGGTGTTTAACCAGGCCACGGGCCGCCCGTTGTTTTCCAAGAACGCCGATACCGCGGTGCCGATTGCGTCAATCACCAAATTGATGACGGCGATGATTGTGCTAGAAGCACGGCAAAACCTTGATGAACCGGTCGTGATCGATCAGGCCGATGTTGATACGATCAAGAATTCTCGTTCGCGCCTGCCGGTCGGCACCGCGTTTCGCCGTGAAGACCTGCTGCGCTTGGCGCTGATGGCGTCAGACAATCGCGCGGCGGCCGCACTCGGACGCACTTATCCGGGCGGCACCGCCGCGGCAATCGAGGCCATGAATGCCAAGGCTGCTGCCATCGGCTTGCAGTCAGCGCATTTTGTCGATGCAACAGGATTGGCACCCGGCAACATTGCCAGCGCGCAGGACTTGGCATTGCTGGTTGCGGAAGCATCGAAGCATTTGCAAATTCGTGAGTTTTCGACCGCGCCCGAGTTGTTCGTCACCTTGCCCCATAGCAAGAGCGCCATCGGTTTTAACAACACCAATTCGCTGGTGAAGAGTCAGGGCTGGAATATCGGCGTGTCCAAAACCGGATTTATCAACGAAGCGGGTAAGTGTCTGGTGATGCAAGCGATCATTGGCAATAGTCCCGTGATTATCGTGTTGATGGATTCGTGGGGACGCTTGACACGTGTTGGCGATGCCAATCGCATCAAGAGGTGGATTGAGTCGGGTCGCGTCGCGCTCGCTGCGCCGCTCGCGAGCTCATCAACGGTCACACCCACAGCCGCGCTGCTGAAGTCCGCAAAGGGCGTCTAGTCACTCGCGCCGCGCGCACTCGAATCGGTGGTCACGGTCGCAGTGCGCTAATATCGCTGACATGAAAGTCGGCCTGTTTGTCACCTGTCTTGTTGATCTCGTCCGCCCCAACATCGGATTGGCGGCGCTCAAATTGCTCGAGGACGCGGGCTGCACCGTCGTCGTTCCCGCGAGTCAAACTTGTTGCGGTCAGCCCGGCTACAACTCCGGCGCGCGCGACATTGCCAAAACGCTCGCTCGCAAAGTGCTCGCCGAATTTCGCGACTGTGATTATGTCGTCGCCCCGTCCGGGTCGTGCTCGGGCCAGATCAAGGTGCATGCGGTTGAGGATTTATTCAAAGGTGAGCCCGAAGAAGCCGCGTTTCGTGAGCTTGCCGCGAAATGGTATGAGCTCTCCGATTTTCTGGTCAACGTGCTGAAGATTGACGTCCAGCCGACGATATCCGCCACCGTGACCTATCACGATGCTTGCTCCGGTCTGCGTGAACTCAACATCAAATCACAGCCGCGCATGCTGCTTTCGGCAGCGGGCGCGACCATCAAGGAAATGGACGATTGCGAAAAGTGCTGCGGCTTTGGCGGCACGTTTTCCATCAAGCTCGGCGAAATCTCGACGCGCATGGCAGAAAACAAATGTGTGAATATCGCCGCCACTGGCGCCTCGATGGTGGTGGCCGGTGATCTTGGTTGTCTGTTGAATATCGAAGGACGGCTGCGACGCAATGGTGACGTGGACACCAAGGTGTATCACTTCGCCGAAGTAGTCGCGGGGATGTTGCGGTGAGTTTTTTCCACAGATGGACACAGATGAACACAGGTAAAGGTGGGGCCGAAGCCGGGCACAATCCCGCAAGAAACTCCCGCCAGAATCTTGCGGCTTGCTCGCGGGACGCGGCCGACGCATCTGTTTTTATCTGTGTTCATCTGTGTCCATCTGTGGATAACGAATTTTTTTCATTGGCCGACTGAGATGCAAATCCAGAGCATGCATTTCAAAGCCACCGCATCGGCCAAACTCAACGACGCGGTGCTGCAAACGGCGCTAAAGAAATCCAAAGGCAAGTTTGTTGACGGGCGTGCGGCAGCGGTTGCCGAGGTCGATCTGTGGCAAGACATTCGCACCCACGCGGCAGCGCTGCGCGATCGAGTCATCGACAACCTCGACGCCTACCTAATCGAGTTTGAAAAAAACGCCATCGCGCGCGGCGCAGTGGTGCACTGGGCTGAGACGGCCGAAGAGGCTAACGCGATTATCGTTGGCATTGCGCGCAAGAATGGCGTGCAGACGGTGACCAAGTCAAAGTCGATGGTGAGTGAAGAAATTGCGCTCAACGACGCGCTCGAGGCCGATGGCATTGAGGTGGTTGAAACCGATCTGGGTGAATACATTCTGCAATTGGCGCACGAGCCGCCGTCACACATCGTCGCCCCGGCCGTGCATAAATCCAAAGAGCAGGTCGCGGATTTGTTTGTTGCCGCGCATCACCGGCCACGCACGACCGACATCGCGGCGATGACACGCGAAGCACGCGAAGTGTTGCGCAGCAAGTTTCTGAATGCCGACATGGGCGTCTCCGGTGCCAATTTTGTGATCGCCGAAACCGGTACAACACTAACCGTCACCAACGAAGGCAACGCCGATCTGGTGACCACGGTGCCGCGCATTCACTGTGTGGTCACCGGTATTGAGAAAGTCATTGCGACACTGGAAGATTTTGCGACGCTGATTCGCCTGCTGCCACGCTCGGCCACTGGTCAGAGCGCGGCCAATTACCTGACCCTCACCACCGGAATCAAACACGCCGACGAGCTCGATGGGCCGGAACAGATGCACATCGTATTGATCGACGCCGGTCGCACCAAGCTGGTTGGCAGCGACATGAAAGACATGCTGCGTTGCATTCGCTGCGGCGCGTGCATGAACCATTGCCCGGTGTATCAAAACGTCGGCGGTCACGCCTATGGCTGGGTGTATCCGGGGCCGATGGGATCGGTGCTGACGCCGACCTATGTTGGCATCGAAAACGCGGGCGATCTTCCCAATGCGGCGACGTTTTGCGGCGAGTGCCAGGTCGTTTGTCCAGTCAAAATTCCCTTGCCGGATTTGATGCGCAAGTGGCGCGAGCGTCAGTTTGATCGTGCGTTGCGGCCCTTCGGCGAACGCTTTGCGATGGCGCTGTGGAGTGCGTTTGCGACACGACCGGCGTTGTATGCGTTCGGCAGCAAGATTGCGGCGCGCGTGGCGCATTGGTGGGGCGGCAAAGACGGTCGCATCACCAGGTTGCCGGGGCTCGACGGCTGGACCGATGGGCGCGATATGCCCGCACCTGCGGGCAAGACGTTTCGGGAGTTGTACGCCGCAACCAGGGCGAAATCCGGCAAGACGAAATCCCCATGAGTGCGCGCGACAACATCCTCGCCCGCATTCGTTCGCAGAGTGGCCGCGGCGGTGCGACCAGCGAGGCCGAACTGACCGCCGTGCGCGCACACATCGCACAGAGAATTCGTGGCCCGCTGCCCTCGATTGGCCGCGACGCGTCGCCTGATCGCTTTGTGCAGGAGAGTGAACGGCTCAACTCAACGGTCGCTGAGGTCGCCAGCCGCAAAGACGTACCACAAGCGGTGGCGCGCTATTTGGAGAAAAACGGTCTGGAAAGGCGCGTGGTTGGCTGGCCTTCGCTTGCAACGCTCGATTGGTCGACGGCGGGTATCGCGTTCGATAACCGGCAGGCCAGCGGCGAAGACTTGGTGGGGATCACCGATTGTTTTTGCGGCATCGCCGAGACCGGCACGTTGCTGCTGCTGTCGGCGCCGACCACGCCGAAGCTGCACGCGCTGTTGCCGGAAACGCATATTTGTGTGCTGTCGCGAGCGCGCATTGTGGCGAGCATGGAAGACGCGTTTCAATTGCTGCGTGAGGAGCGCACTGAATTACCGAGAGCAACGTTTTTCGTCTCGGGTCCGTCACGTACTGCAGATATAGAGCAAACCATGGTGATCGGCGCGCATGGCCCGTATCGTGTTCACGTGGTATTGGTTCCGTGACGGAACTTCGGGTATCTACGGTCGCATCCCCGCTGCGCGGGGCCCCTGCTCTGCGCTCCCCCCCGTGTCCCTCCCAGCCGACATCGAGCAAACCATGGTGATCGGCGCACACGGGCCCTATCGTGTTCACGTCATTCTTGTTGCGTAACGCAGTATTGGAGAATCAACGTTGGTCAATTCGCGTCGTTCGTCTTTGTTGTGTGTTTTGAAAATGGTTGTTGCCGCACTGGCGGTACTTGTTGTATTTCCGGCCAGCGCAGGTGAGACCGTCGCCATCAACGGCGCGAACCTCGGACTTTGGTGGGTGCTCCCGTTTGTGGGAATTTTGCTCTCGATCGCGCTGTGTCCACTCCTAACACCCGCGTTTTGGCACCATCATTTCGGCAAGGTGTCGCTGGGCTGGGCGCTGGCATTCTTGTTGCCGTTTGCGCTGACCTTCGGCGCGAGCCTCACCTGGCACGAGTTACTGCACACCTTGTTGCTCGAGTACATCCCGTTCATCGTCCTGCTGCTGGCCTTGTTCACGGTGTCCGGCGGCATTTTTGTGCGCGGCAATCTGCATGGCACACCGGCCGTTAATACCGCATTGCTTGCGCTCGGCACCTTGTTGGCAAGTGTAATGGGGACCACCGGTGCGGCCATGCTGTTGATACGCCCGCTGATTCGGGCGAACGACAACCGCCGTCATAACGTGCATGTCGTCGTATTTTTTATTTTTCTGGTCGGCAATATCGGTGGCTCGCTGACGCCGCTCGGCGATCCGCCGCTGTTTCTGGGCTTTCTAAAGGGTGTCGATTTTTTCTGGACCACCAAGGCGATGTTGTTGCCGATGCTGTTTGCCAGCGTGCTGTTGCTGGCACTGTTCTACGCCATCGACTATTTTTACTTTCACCATCGCGACGAGGCGCTGCCGCCACGAATGGATCCCACGCCCGACACTCGACTTCGCGTTGAAGGCAGTTTTAATTTTCTGCTGCTGGTCGCGGTCATCGGTGCAGTGCTGCTATCGGGGTTTTGGAAGTCCGGTGTGGTGATCAATGTCATGGGAACGGCTTTGGAATTGCAGCACATCACACGAGATGCGCTGCTGCTGTTAATTACGGTTGTGTCGTGGAAGTTCACCGCGCGACGTGTGCGCGAAGGTAATGCTTACTCTTGGGCACCAATGGTCGAAGTGGCGAAGCTGTTCGCCAGTATTTTTGTGACCATCATTCCGGCCATCGCCATTTTGCGGGCGGGTTCAGGGGGGGCGATGGCAGCACTGGTGGCGTTGGTCACGGGAGCCAACGGCGAACCCAACAACGCCATGTATTTCTGGCTGACCGGCATGCTTTCGTCGTTCCTGGATAACGCGCCGACCTACCTCGTGTTCTTCAATCTGGCCGGGGGCGACGCGGTCACCTTGATGACGACCCTAAGCGGGACGCTGCTGGCGATTTCGTGCGGCGCGGTGTTCATGGGAGCCAACACTTATATTGGCAACGCGCCCAATTTCATGATTAAAGCGATCGCCGAAGACAGGGGTATCAAGATGCCCGGCTTCTTTGGCTACATGTTGTGGTCGGGGGCGATCCTGATTCCACTGTTTGTGCTGATGACGGTGATTTTTTTTCGCTAGGCAGACGCGTCTGCTGGGTCGAATGTGGCGCGGTCGGAGCAGGTCGCTGCAGTTCGCGTCAACGCCGTCGTGCGATGGCGCGGGCGCGTGCCGTGTTTCGATACGTCGGCGGGTCCGGATGTTGCGCCGCAACAATGGTTCGTCGGGTCGATTTGCGTCGAGGGGCGTGCTGAATCTCAGTATCAAGCGCCTGAACTATTGTCGTGCATCGACAGCGATGGTTTTGCTGGTTTTGCTTGCGCTAGCGTCGCACTGCGATTAGCATCAACGGGTATCGCTCAAGGAACGCACACCAACCACTAATCGTTGCGGTTCCAGTTTCGAGTGTGCAGACGGGGGCGTCTGTCACGCAACGTTTCAACCAACCACAAAACAACAGATGAGGACAATCATGACGCAAGATACCAAAGTCAAATCGCTGCCGACGCGCCGCAAGTTCCTGGCCGGCACGGCAGCCGCAGGTGGTGCAGTCATCACCGGATTCCCGATGATTTCCAGAGCGCAGACCGTCAGTCTGCGCTTCCAATCGACGTGGCCCGCCAAGGACATCTTCCACGAGTACGCCAATGACTTCGCCAAGAAGGTGAACGACATGGCCGGTGGTCGACTCAAAATCGAAGTGCTGCCCGCCGGTTCGGTGGTCAAGGCGTTTGATCTGCTCGACGCGGTTTCCAAAGGCACGCTCGACGGCGGCCACGGTGTGGTCGCTTACTGGTACGGCAAACAGCAAGCCTTGGCGCTGTGGGGCTCCGGTCCGGCGTGGGGTATGGACGCCAACATGTTGCTGGCATGGCACAACTACGGTGGCGGCAAGCAAATGCTCGACGACATCTACAAGGCGCTCAATCTGGACGTGCAGTCGTTTTTGTATGGCCCGATGCCAACGCAGCCATTCGGCTGGTTTAAGAAGCCGGTCACCAAAGTTGCCGACCTGAAGGGCGTCAAGTTCCGCACCGTCGGTCTGGCAGTGGATATCTATAACGGCATGGGCGCGGCGGTCAATCCGATGCCGGGCGCGGAGATCGTGTCCGCACTGGATCGTGGTCTGCTCGATGCGGCCGAATTCAACAACGCGTCGTCAGATCGACTGCTGGGCTTCCCTGATGTGTCGAAGAACTGCATGTTGCAGAGTTTCCATCAGGCGTCCGAGCAGTTTGAAATTCTGTTCAACAAAACCAAGTACAACGCGCTGGCACCTGAATTGAAGTCGATCATCGACTACGCCGTGCAGGCCGCCTCGGCCGACATGTCGTGGAAAGCCATCGATCGCTACTCGACTGACTACATCGAGATGAAAGAAAAGCAGGGCGTCAAATTCTTCAAGACGCCGGACGCGATTCTACGTGCACAGCTGGAGACCTGGGACAAGATCACTGCCAAGAAAGAAGCGGAGAACCCCACCTTCAAGAAAGTCAACGACGCCATGAAGGCGTTTGCCCAGCGTGCATGCGCGTGGCAAAACGACACCAACGTCGATTACAAGATGGCGTACAACCACTTCTTCCGCGCCAAAACTTCCGCGCCAAAGAAAACGTAAGCAAGTTGTAAGCTAAAAAACGGCGGCGAATTTTGCCGCCGTTTTTTTGTGCCATCATTTCGCCCGTCGTTCACGATGTGGATCAAGTTAGTTGCCGGCCTGCCGCAGTAGAGTGGTTCGATAGGTGGATGGTAAACAAGGCTGGGAGCCAATGATGCAAAAGATTTTGTTGGGCGTGGATAGATTCTCCACTTGGTTCGGTCAGATTTGTTCTTGGGCCGTGGTCGGTTTGACGGCGTTGATCGGCTGGGAAGTGTTTTCGCGTTACGTGCTGAACACGCCGCACGGTTGGGTGCTCGACGCACAAATCATGCTCTATGGCGTGCTGTTCATGATGGCCGGCGCCTATACCCTGTCGAAAAACGGTCACGTTCGCGGCGACGTGCTGTATGGTTTTTTCCGGCCGCGTACGCAGGCGACGTTGGATCTCATTCTCTATTTTGTGTTCTTTCTGCCCGGCGTCGTGGCGCTCACCTATGCCGGTTGGACGTTTTTCAGCGACTCGATCAAGATTAACGAGCAGACCTTTTCGGCTGATCAGCTGCCGCTCTACCCATTCAAATTCATCATCCCGCTCGCCGGTGGCTTGCTGCTGCTGCAAGGCGTGGCTGAAATCATTCGCTGCATCATCTGCATTCGCGTTGGCGCGTGGCCGTCGCGCATCCAAGACGTCGAGGAAGTTGACATCGAGAAGCTCAAGGAAATGGTGCACGTCAAGGACGAAGATATCGCCGCGCTTGATAAGTACGTGATCGCCGCCGGAGCGCGCAAATGATTCGTAAAGAACTCTGGTTTGGCTTTATCTTGATGGGCATCATTTTGCTGTCCGTCGCTGCGCTGATGCCGTGGACAAACATCTCCAACGGCCATCTGGGATTGTTAATGCTGGGCCTGGTGGTAGTGGCCATCATGCTCGGGTTTCCGACGGCATTTACGCTGATGGGCCTGGGCATGATGTTCGCGTTCATCGCCTATTTTTCGCGCAGCGACGGCCACGCCGAGCGCGCCTTGCAACAGACGCTTGATTTGATGGTACAAACTACGTTCGGCGTGATGCGCAACGATGTGCTGATTGCGATTCCGCTGTTCGTGTTCATGGGCTACCTGGTCGAGCGCGCCAATCTGGTGTCCAAGCTGTTCAAATCATTGCACCTCGCTCTGGCACGGGTGCCCGGCTCGCTCGCGGTGGCGACGCTGGTCACTTGCGCCATCTTTGCCACGGCCACCGGCATTGTCGGTGCGGTGGTGACGTTGATGGGCTTGCTCGCGTTGCCGACGATGTTGCGCGCAGGCTACGACGTGCGCGTATCGGCGGGTGTCATTACGGCAGGTGGATGTCTGGGCATTTTGATTCCACCTTCTGTGTTGCTGATTGTCTATGGCGCGACGGCTGGCGTATCGGTACCGAAGCTGTACGCGGGGGCGTTTTTCCCCGGCATTATGCTGGCGATGCTCTACGTGTTCTACGTGATGGCGCTGGCCAAATGGAAGCCACACCTCGCGCCACCGCTGCCGGACAGCGAGCGCGTCGTGACGCTGCCACCAGCGAACCAACAAATCAATGACAGCGTCGGCGCGCGTGCGCTGCCGTCGTTGCTGCTGGCGCTCAAGGGTGAGCGTAACGCCGAAATTTCGACCAAAGTGATCATGAAACAACTCGGTGTCACGCTCGCGCCGCTGATCGTGTTCATCATCATCATGGGCCTGACCTGGAATGCGCTGACCCGGCCGGATGAAGTGCAGGACACCAGCGGGCTCGAGCAAATGGGCATGCTGGGTGCGACCGAGTCCACCCCCGGCAGCCTTGCCGAGCCGCCTGTGAGCGACTTGAAGGAGCCGGTTGCCGAGGGCGGATTGCAAGAGCCTCCCGGCACGGACCCGGACCAGTTGGCGAAGCCTGCGGCGAAGGTCGCGGAGAAAGCAGCCACGCCGGACCAGCCCGCCGCGCACCACGATTTTGTACGCGACCCGACGCCGCCGGCGTTCTGGTATGTGTTTGGCATTGGCATGACGATGCTGACGGTGTTGTACGGCATGTTGACGTTCACGCGCCTCGAAATCTTCAAGATGTTGCTGACGTCGTTCTTCCCGTTGTCCGTCATGATCCTCGCGGTACTTGGCAGCATTCTGTTTGGGCTGGCGACACCGACCGAAGCCGCCGCCGTGGGATCGATTGGCGGCTTTATTCTGGCGTCGGTTTACCTGCTGCTGACGCAGCCGCGCGAAAATATCATTCGCTCCGCCAAAATCTGGATTCCGTTGTGGCTGGTGTTCCTGGTCTCGGTGGTGTGGTTCATCCTGTACAAGGCTGAGGTGGTGATGACCCCGCCGACGCAGTGGGCTGGATGGCTGTCGATGGCCGCGCTCGCGGTGTGGGCGATGGTGGCGATGGTGCAGGCCAACATGATGAACACGGTACGCGAATCGACCTATTTGACGGCGAAAACGTCCGCGATGGTGTGTTGGTTGTTCGTCGGCTCGTCGATTTTCTCGGCCGCGTTTGCGTTGCTCGGTGGACAAAACATTGTCGAAACGTGGGTGCTGTCTCTCGGGCTGACACCGGTGCAGTTCTTGCTGTTGTCACAGGTGATTATTTTTATTCTGGGCTGGCCGCTGGAGTGGACCGAGATCATCGTCATCTTCATGCCGATATTCATTCCGCTGCTGCCAAAGTTCGGCATCGACCCGCTGTTCTTTGGCTTGCTGGTCGCGCTGAATCTGCAAACGGCGTTCCTGTCGCCGCCGGTGGCAATGGCGGCGTTCTATCTCAAGGGCGTGGCACCGCCACACGTCACGTTGTATCAGATTTTTGCGGGCATGATGCCGTTCATGGGTATTCAGGTCATCGCGATCTTCTTGCTCTACATGTTCCCCGCCATCGGCATGTGGCTGCCTGAGTTGTTGTACAAGTAGGGTTATTGTGGACGGCTTTGCCGCCGCAATAACGCGCCGGGTTGAAGCGGACGCTGGTTGCGCCGCTTAGCCCGGCGGAGTGGTGTGCCATGGTGTGAATCGTCTTCGCTTATGAAACCGAAAATTCTGATTACGCAGCAGGTTTTGAAAAGTAGTTCCAGGTCGCTTGGCCGGAATAACCCGGCGGAGTGGTGTGCCACGGTGTGAAACTTCTTCGCCTATGAAACCGAAAATACTGATTACGCGGCAGGTGTTTCCTGAAATTGTGGCGACACTGTCGACGACCTTTACCGTGGATCACAACGAGAGCGATGAAATTTTTGCGCCAGTTGCGTTGCGCGCGCGCGCGGCGGATTGCGTTGGCGTGCTCACCTGCTTGACCGAAAAAATTGACGCGGCATTTTTTGACGCGTGTCCGTCGGTCAGAGTGGTGTCGAACATCGCCGTGGGTTACAACAACATCGACGTTATGGAAGCCTCCGAACGCGGGGTGATGGTGACCAACACGCCCGGCGTGCTTGACGACACCACGGCCGACCTCGCGTTCGCGTTGCTGATGGCCACCGCACGCCGCATTACTGAAACTGAAGCGCGGCTCAGACGCGGCGAGTGGAAAAAAGGTTTTGCCGTGCAGCAGTGGTTGGGGATCGACGTGCATCACGCCAAGCTGGGCATTATCGGCATGGGACGCATCGGGCAGACCATCGCGCGGCGTGCGTCTGGTTTCGTAATGGACGTGTGTTACCACAATCGCACACGGCTCGATGCCGCTTCCGAGACGCGACTCAAGGTGCGCTACGCGACTAAAGAAGCGATTCTGCGCGAGAGTGATTTTGTCGTGGTGATGGTGCCTTACTCGAAAGATACGCACCATCTGATTGGTGCGACTGAGCTGGCGCTGATGAAACCGACGGCGATATTTATCAACACCGCACGCGGTGGCGTCGTCGACGATGTTGCACTCATCGCGGCGCTGAAAGCAAAACGTATCGCTGGCGCGGGCATCGACGTGTTTGAAAATGAACCCGCCTTCAATCGAGAATTTCTGGCGCTCGACAACGTGGTGTTGACGCCACATATCGGCAGCGCCACGCGGGATACACGCATGAACATGGCCAAACTTGCGGCGCTCAACCTGACGTGCGCACTAAACGGTGAGAGGCCGCCGAATTTGCTGAACGCTTAGGGATGCGGAAATTGCCAATATCCCGTTTTTGGCGGTGCTGGTGGGATGCAGTGCTAGGCGTTACGAGTGCCGTGTGGCTGGCCACACAAACGCGTAACAACGACGCAATGCGCCCGCCAGTGCCGTCCAAAAATGGGATATTGGCAGTTTCCGCATCCCTTAAGTGAGCGCGCATTCACGGAATGCGGCGCATGTGATTGTGATTCCTCTCCTTCGGCAAGCTCAGGACAGGCTATTTTCCAAAGGCAGGCGTAAACAGCATCACCTGCATATTCCGCCTCAAATCCAAACCAGCAAACCAACGGAGCACCGCACATGAAAATCACGTTTCTAGGCATCGGCATCATGGGCTACCCGATGGCCGGCCACTTGCAGGCCAAGGGCTTTGACGTCACTGTCTATAACCGTACTCGTGCCAAGGCCGAGGCATGGGTGAAGCAACACGGCGGGCGTTCCGCCGCGACGGTGGCCGGTGCGGTCGCGAGTGCCGACATGGTGATGATGTGCGTCGGCAATGATCGCGATGTGCTCGACGTTGGACAGCAGGCGATCGTGGCGATGAAATCGGGCACCACGCTCGTCGATCACACAACTGCATCGGCCGACGCCGCTCGCACGCTGTTCGCATCCGCGGCCAAGCGCAGCATTGCATTCATTGATGCGCCCGTCTCTGGGGGCCAAGCCGGCGCGGAGAAAGGGCAGCTCACCGTCATGTGTGGCGGTGACGCAGCCGTGTTCGACGCGGCTAAACCGATCATCGACTCGTATGCCAAGGCGTGCACGTTAATGGGCGCATCGGGTGCCGGGCAACTCACCAAGATGGTCAATCAAATCTGCATCGCCGGTCTGGTGCAAGGGTTGGCGGAAGGCTTGGCGTTCGCCGAAAAAGCCGGCCTCGACGGCAACCTGGTGCTCGATGTGATTGCCAAAGGTGCCGCGCAATCGTGGCAAATGGAAAATCGCGGGCGCACGATGTTGAAGCGCGAATTCAATTTCGGCTTTGCCGTCGACTGGATGCGTAAAGATTTGGGCATCTGTTTGGACGAGGCGCGACGCAATGGCGCCCGGCTACCTCTGACGGCCGTGATCGATCAGTTCTATGGCGACGTACAGCGAGCAGGTGGCAACCGACTTGATACCTCATCGTTGATCTCGCGCCTAGGTTGACCAGCCGCTGCGTGGCGTAAGTAGTTACTCATTCAAAAACAATTCAAAAACAACGAGTTATACGCGTCGCATCACAACTAACCTGCCGGAAGTATTGAATAAAGCGCCATATTTGGTTAATCTGCGGGAATGATAAAACTCTACTACTCACCGGGCGCCGTTTCGCTCGCCCCTCACATCGTGCTCGAGGAGCTCGGCATTGCGTACGAACCGGCGTTGGTGTCGCTCGCCGATGGTGACCACAAGCGCGCCGAATACCTGCGGGTAAATCCCAAGGGTCAAGTGCCGGCACTCAATGTGGACGGCAAGATTCTCACGGAGACGGTCGCCATCCTCACGTACCTAGGTGGCGGTTACGCCGAGCGCGGCCTGTGGCCGAAAGAAACCTGGAAGCAAGCGGAAGCGCTGGCGTTGATGGCGTGGCTGGCGTCATCCGTCCAAATCGCAGTGTCGGGCATCTGGGGGCCAACGCGCTTCTCAAGTGATCCGGCTGCCAAGGACGGCATCGTCGCCCACGGCCGCGCAAAGCTTCTCAGCTATTTTGCCGACATCGACAAGATGCTCATGGGTCGCTCGTTTGCGATGGGCGGACAGTTCGGCGTGTGCGACCCTTACCTGCTGGTGTTCTATCGCTGGGGCAATCGGCTCGGATTCGACATGAAAACGCTTTATCCGGTGTGGACCAAACACACCGCGCGCGTATTTTCTCGACCGACAGTGAAGCGTGTGTTTGAAGCCGAAGGCATCGAACTGGAAAAGTAAACTCCAGTATTGACGCGCTGTTTCAGCCATAAAGGCTTGAAAACGCCCGCTAGTCGGGCGTTTTCGTTTTCAGGGTAGCCGGTTGCTTCGTTCGCGGCGCAACCACTAACCACCAACCACCAACCACCAGCCACGCCCCACCCGGCGCATTGCGATGGCACCTGAATGCATCCCAATCTAGAGACGATCCAGCGGACTGATGACGCCGCGCCCCGCGACCTTCAGTACATGCGTGTAGATCATCGTCGTTGAAACGTCCGAGTGACCGAGCAGCTCTTGCACCGAACGGATGTCATAGCCCGCCTGAAGCAAATGGGTGGCGAACGAATGCCGCAGGGTGTGTGGTGTTGCCGGCTTGGCAATATCGGCGAGCACGACAGCGCGTTTGAATTCTCGTTGAAACGTTTGCGCGTACAAATGATGGCGGCAAACGATTGACGTACGCGGGTCGCGCGAAACGTCAGCTTGTGGAAACAGCCAGAACCATCCCCAACTTATCCCTGCCTTCGGATATTTTTTCTCCAGTGCGTGTGGCATGAAGACACCTGGCCTTGCCGAGGCAACATCAGTCGCCCAAACGGCGCGGGCGTGTTGAAGCTGCGCCTTAAGTGCGGCGACGATTGCGTCGGGCAGCATCACCACGCGGTCCTTGAAGCCCTTCGCTTCGCGAATGACGATGGCTCGATGATCGAAATCAATGTCCTTTACCCGCAGCGCGAGGCCTTCGTTGATGCGCATTCCCGTGCCATACAAGAGTCGGCCCAGCACGGCATATGGCCCATTGAGTAGCGCCAATACACGGGCGACCTCATCGCGCGTCATTACCACTGGAATATGTTGGCGTGTCGTGGGCCTCGCCAAGCCATCGAGCCATGGCAAGTCAATGCCGAGTACTTTCTTGTAAAGAAACAGCAATGCAGACCGCGCGACCTTGTGAGTGGACGGCGACACCCCACGTTTATCAGCAAGAAAGGTCAGGAACGCTTCAACTTCACGAGCCCCCATTTCGCACGGATGTCGCGTGCCTGACCAGCGAATGAAGAGTCTGCACCAATACAAGTAGGCGGTCTCAGTGCTCCGACTGAAGTGCAGGTAGCGAACGCGTTCGCGAATTTGGTCGAGGATGCGCGTCGACTGAAGTGGGGGCAACGGGCCGCTGGACTTTGTTGGAGCCGCTCGGTATTGTCTTGTTTCTGCCTTGACGCAAAACTCGCTTTGGTTATGCCTGTACATAGATACAGTATGCACATTCAACCGCTTGATTGCAAGCCTGTTTTCGCGTTTTCCAGCGCCAGGTTATGCAACAGCGAAACAGGTTATGCGTCAGAATTGAGCATTAAATTACGTTAGGGCTTTCTATGCGCAATCTCATTTGTAGATTCCTATGCCGCGACACCCGAACGGCCAATCAGGCGGCAACTGATGGGCACATTGGCATAACCGATGCCGAATTGTCAGCGAAGTCGAAAGGTGAGCTAGCGCTATGGCAATCCAATCATCAGAACGAACCATCAAAGGTCATCCTTGCCGAACAAGAATGGCAAAACCGTCGCCTTTCCAGGCAAATTCGCACCACGTATTTTGTTGCATTCATCGGGCTTGCTGGCGTTGCGCTTGGCTGGTATCTCCGCTCTCTTGAAATCCCGCCACTCCCTATCAACAAAATTCAAGGAAAGGCCGAAGGGCACGAAGAGCGCAAACAACCCAATGCAGTACAAAACAATACCGGCACGGGCAAGGTACCCTCTCACATCCCACAACCACGCCCACGCGAAGATAGCGCCAAGACTGAGAAACAGCAGCCCAATGGAACCACCAAGCCCTAACCCGGCGCTCAACTCGGACGCTCCGCGCCGGTTAGCTCTACGTTAGCCATCACCATAACCAACTGAGAAATTATGGGCATTGAATTTAAGTGGGAAGGCGAAGAGCCTATACGTCCGCCAGCAAAGCAAGTGACAGACGCCTTTGAATACGACTTAACCAACTTGCCGGACGCTCGCGGCCTTTGCCCATTAGTTGTTTTGGCATACATCAGGCAAGACCCGCTCAAATTTAAAGTGGAAGGCGTTGGATACTCCGAAGATAACAGGCGTCTTGTCACTTTTTACTACTCCCTTCTTCCGCCACTGCTTCATTGCTGGGATTACTACGAGAATCCAGTGCGACCCAAACCGTAAATAACTCTAGCTCTTCGGTTTTTAGGGACAACGGGGCTATGTGCGGCTCTCTGAATGTCAGGGTTATCTCTCTGGGCGCAATCGTCAATGTTCCGTCGAAGTCGCGAAATAATAGTGGACAGACCACGGTTTATTTGCTGTATGGCCTAACCCTGCATTCGAGGGCGACGCCGCAAAAGCGCGGCGCGCCTCAATTTGAACGTTAGAACGCATTCTGGACATCGCCGCAAGTAAGCATCCTGTAAGGACCTGCCTTGAGGTTCACTGACGCGACACGATTCGGATTAGACCGAATCATCCGGACGCTTGCGCGTCCCTATCCGCACGGCCCACTTATCGTCGTCGTGTGGCTCTACATGCATGTCTATTTCTTCATCGGCTCGCCCGGTCCGGGTCGGACGATATACTTCCCGGAGATCGCGCTGGACCGCGCGATTCCGCTCGAGCCAGCCTGGATACTCGGCTATGCCTCTCTTTACCTGTTCGTGCTCCTGCCGCTGTTCGTCGTGCGTCAGGACGATCTCTTCCGCCGTACGTTGCTGGCCTACTTGATGGTCATGACCGTCGCATACGTCTGTTTCCTGATCAACCCGACGGCGAGCCCGCGACCAGCCACCGTGCCGGGGGCGGGCTACTTCGCATGGGGCCTACGGCTCAACTACTCCTTCGATGTGCCGTACAACTGCTTCCCTTCGCTCCACGTCTCGCATTCTTTCGTGTCGGCGCTGTCGTGCTATCGCGTTCACCGTGGCGTGGGGATCGCAGCCGTGTGCTGGGCCTTGCTCATCGGCGTCTCTACCCTGTTCACCAAGCAGCACTACATCGCCGACGTGATCGCTGGGATGCTGGTGGCCCTCGTGGCCTACGCCGTGTTGCTGCGAAGCGTTCCCCGCGAGGCCATTCCCGAAATCGACCAGCGGCTCGCGCCAGCTCGTGCGTTCACGGTCATTGCGATCTTGGCGTTCGTCGTCGCGTG
Source organism: Usitatibacteraceae bacterium (assembly GCA_038901675.1). Taxonomy (GTDB): domain Bacteria; phylum Pseudomonadota; class Gammaproteobacteria; order Burkholderiales; family Usitatibacteraceae; genus UKL13-2. The sequence goes on from JBCKPM010000027.1 coordinate 19,720, forward strand.
CACCTGGGTGGCGTATCAGCTAGGACGTCAGTAGAGTTCGCATCTGCAACTGAAGCCAGCAACGAATGATGCGTTCTAACCCACCGGTGGAGCGGACGCTTCACGGCGACCGCTCGGCAACCTCGTGGCTCGCCGTTCGCGCCGCTCACCGCCAGAGCGTTAGGCGGCGCTGGTTCCGCGCTGAGGTATTGAACAGAAACTGCCAGTGCGGCGGCAGTTATGACTGGTGGTAGCTCTTGGCGCAACTGGCTTTTTGCTGGTGGCCCTGAATTGGGGTATACGATGTCAACTGCGGTCACAACGCAAGTTTCCACAAGCTCCTTGGTATGGCCTGCAGGATGGCAGTTTCTCAAAGGGCTGCTTGGTCAGCGCATCATCGTTGGCGCAGCCATAGGCGGAGCAGGTGCCGCAAACGCGGCTACTGGCTCAAGTGACTCTTATGAGTGCAAGCGGTGATGGAGAAGCTGATACCCTTCATCATTGCTGTTGGTGTGGCGATAGATTTGTTGTCATGCTTCTTGTTTATACGCCGCAACCGCAAGGGGCATGGCGCGTCGGGCGTGCCAATGGTGACCCTTATCGCATGCTATTTGTTGCCGCTCATCATTTCGGAGCATGCAGTGTTCACATCATCGTTCTGGGTGGACTGCTTGCTGTTGATGGGCTTCCACGTCTTGGTTGTATTTTTGATTCCTATCTTAGATAGAAAGTGGCTGAACGAAATAAAACATCGGGGTCAGGTCTAGATTTAAGTCGCCCTTTCACGTTTTTCGGCTTCGGTGAGCACCGCGTCCCTCCCCGGTCTGTGCTGTTTTGGCTGGGTTGCCTTCGGGGGCTGTGGCAGGCGGAGGGGGCTTCGTCTAGCTTTTTTGTTCGTGGAAGATTTACGTTTTGCGGGTAAAGTGGCGCTGGGTTTGGGTGGGGGTTTTACCGTTGCCTCTAATTCTCCGGCCTAACCCGGCATTCGAGCGGGACGCCGCAAAAGCGCGGCGCCCCTCAATTTTACGTTGGGCGTCATAGAGCATGCCTTGCACGGTGTTAGCGTATTTGCTAACATAGAGTCATGACGTTTGAAATCGAATACTTTCATGAGCGCGTACAAGCAGAAGTTGAGGCTTGGCCCGTGGATGTGCTTGCGGACTACGCGCGTCTAGTCGAATTGCTTGTCGAACATGGTCCGAGTCTTCGCCTTCCGCACTCTCGTGCCTTTGGGGACGGACTTTTCGAGTTGCGGCCTCACGGCCGATCGGGCATCGGTCGCGCGTTCTATTGCTTTATGGTTGGCAAACGCATCGTTGTGTTGCACGCGTTCATCAAGAAGTCTCCGCAAACGCCTGATCGTGAATTGAAATTGGCGCGAAAGCGTCGGAAGGAGGTGCAAAGTGGCTGAATTGAAATACAAACCGGCTCCACATAACCACAAGGAGTTTCTGGCCAAGGCCAGTATTCGAAAAGGTTTTGATGCGGCATACAAGGCGCTCGAACTTGAGTATCAAGTTGCAGGGCAAATGCTCAAGGCACGTTCGCGCGCGGGCCTCACGCAGGATGCAGTTGCTGAGCGCATGGGCACCACCAAGAGTGCAATCTCCAGGCTGGAATCTGCCGGTAAGCACGCACCTTCGCTCGCGACGCTTAAACGCTATGCACTTGCCGTCGGGTGCGAGCTACAGGTAAAGCTGGTCCGGCAGAAGGCCGCATGACGCCCAACTCGTCGATCCACTTGGACGCACTGACGCGCGCCGGTGACCTTGGTCGTTGAGCAGCATCAGGCAAGCGGAGAGACTGATATGCACGCATGCTCTTCGAGGGAGAATCAGCGATGAGAAACATAGCCAGGTTACGGGACTTTATTCAGTCCTTCACGCGGTTGATTGAGCAAGCTGGCGACAATGAGGAGCGCATCTTCGCG